>CALDTX010000109.1 GCA_937923565.1 uncultured Granulosicoccaceae bacterium
TGATCGCGTGAAAAACTTTTGCTAACCCGCATGTTCGTCCATGCTTTCATGAGCGTGTGTTCAGTTTCTAGCTCAGCATCGGATCGGTTAACCGGCGGTAAATCTGCCGCACTATACATATCGTGATACGGCGCGGGTGCAAGGTACGGCCAATGTGGTTTGATATAACTTAAGTGGCATAACCAAGGGTCGTCACCTTGGGCATCGATGTATTCAATGCCTCTGGTGGTTAGCCAGGCTGTTTCCGAATGCTCTTTAGGTACGCGTGCGGCATAGCTTGCATTCTCCAGCATCCAGCCTGAACGCATACTACCGTCTGGCGCTATCGCGGTATTCGCCCACTCTTCCCACGGGTTTTCGCCGTCCATGCCATGTGAGCGTAGGTACTGGTCGTAGTCTTCTGCGTGTCGCATGGGGTATAGGGATGAATTGGTGCCATCGTCGCGCACCTTGACGTCAAAACCACACTCACTCACCAAGGCACCGATGGTGCTTTCCGGTTCAATGCCTAGGCGTTGCATCCCTTCTACATCGGGTGTCATGTGAGTCTTGCCTACCAATGAACATTTCACACCAACGCTCCGTAAGTGATCGCCCAAGGTGGGTTCGCCAACACGCAGTGGAAAACCGTTCCATGTTGAGCCGTGGCTGCGCACGTAGCGGCCTGTGTAGAAACTCATGCGGCTTGGTCCGCAGATGGGCGACTGAACGTAGGCGCGGTTAAAGCGTAAGCTGCGTTCGGCAAGCCAATCGATGTTGGGTGTGTGAATATGTTTGGCGCCGTAACAACTTAAATAGTCCCAACGAAGTTGATCTGCCATTATCCAAAGAACGTTCATTGCACAACTCCTGAGACTGCGATTGCTCGCATCGTTTTAACCGACATTGCAAATTTACTCAGCTACTTAAATCGGCCCACTTTCCAAATTTACCCAGCTAATAAATACAAGCCACGATTCAAATTTACTCAGCTAATAAATACAAGCTACTACTCAAATTTACCTAGCCAATAAATACAGCCTACTCTTTAAACTGACCAAGCTATTTAGACCCAAGCAACAATTCAAACTCACCGTCTCTCATTGAAGCCAAACCTACTGCTGCGTATAACCTGCTTTGGCCACCACGTCTTTGTTGCGCACAAAGTGAAACACCAATAACGCAATGGCAGCGGCTATGGCTGGGATATGAATAAGGCTCGGCTTAAACATAATTAATGCAGCAACGCCTAAACGTAAGCCAACTTCCATTGTATTGAGTGATCGACGATCAAAGCCTGCCAACGCGCTGGCCAATAAATACAAGGCAATGATTAGTCGGAATAGAATCCAGATCAACGGCACAATGTGTAGTTCACCATCGTAGCCCGGTAGGTACTGGGCAGCCGATGGTAATGCACTGGGGTCGAGCACAGCGGCTGGGATCAACAATATTTCGGGGTACATGGCGAACACGAACGGTATGACGAACATCACAATGCCGGAGCGCACGGCTGAGAAACCGGTTGCCATGGGTTCTGCTTTGGTAATGGTGGCTGCGGTAAAGGCGGCAATGGCTACTGGTGGCGTAATCGCTGATGCCACGGCAAAATAAAAGATGAACATGTGGGCTGTGAAAATTGATAAGCCTAAGCCTGCCAATACTGGGCCCATTAACAAGGCCACGTTAATGTAAGCCGGCACTGCTGGCATGCCCATACCAAGCAGCACGGCCAGTGCCATGGTAGTAAGTAGCGCCATGAACTGGAATAAGCCTGATCCGCTACCGCCTAAGTCTAGCGAGCGTAGCCAACCTAAAATATCAAGCGCTATAAAGTCTGATAAGCCGGTGAAGTTTAAACAGAAGTCGATGATTGATACTGCTAGGAACATTAAGTACAAGGTGGATACTAAAACGCCCGAACCAGAAAAAGCATCCAACAGCTTTTTTGGATGCTTGCGCATGTCGGCATCCAGGAACAATAAAAAGCACAGCAGAATAACCGCCCACCAACCTGCACTGCCCGCGTCACCGGCTGAGTTTTGTAGCACTTGAAAAAACCACGGTAAGTCGGTGGCTAAACAACTGCCGTTTTCGACAACCGATTGCACGCCAAACAAACCGGCGAAGAAACCACAACCAATAGCTTCTTTAGGGGTTAGCAATAAAAAAAGAATTAATAAGATGGGGCCAAAGATCATCACCAGATTGAACTTATCGGTTCTGGTTAGCATCATGTCTTCGGTTACTTCACCTATTGCTTCGATGCCTTGCTTTCTTGACTGGAACACGGCTGATAAAAACATACAAAAGAAATACGCAACAGCCGGTATAACCGCTGCAACAATCACTTCTCTGTAAGGCACAGCCGTAAGTGCGGCTAACACAAACGCGGCAACACCCATCACAGGCGGCATGATGGATCCACCCGATGAGGCTGCGGCTTCCATGCCACCGGCAAACACTTTCGAAAAACCGCGCTTGATCATCATGGGTATGGTGAGCACACCGGTAGACAACACATTCACCACTGGGCCACCTGAAATAGTGCCGAACATGGCCGACGAAATGATCGCCGCGTGTGCTGGGCCACCGCGTAGTTTGCGCGTCCATAGAAAGGCCAGTTTAATCAGGGAGCGACCACCGGCCGATGCACCAAATAAACCACCTAGAACAATGTACGGGAACACGGTGTTTAAGATAATGTCCATGAACCGGCCTAACAAACCGGATGAGTTATTCACCAAAGCATCGTGTAAGCGTGGCCGACCATCGGCTAGCAAACGTGGTTCACCGCCGAGTTTGGTCATTAGGTATTTGTTGATGTCGTCGGGGCCGTGGAAGTACCAAACCATAACGGTGATCACGGTATAGGCTGCAATAACGATAGCCACCATCACTAAGGGTAAGCCCCACACTTTGACGTTGTAAGCAAGAAACACCAGCACCGACAATCCGATAATCACCGTAAGCCAAGAACCTGTGGTGTTAATACATTGTGGGTCGTCTACAGAATCGGGTACGGGTAAACCAAACGATTCTGCAAACGCTATTTCGTCGGCCAAACTTTGTGCAATAAGCGCCGCCCTTTCGCCGGTAATTTGATCGACCAAACAAACCGCTTCAATTTCCACCATGTAGGTCAGCGAAATTGCCAGTGCAGCAACAATTAATGCAGCATCCAGCAGTAGACCCAGCTGCCGCTTGCCTGCAGATTTACCGGCAAAGTCGCGCCACAGTGAATGCTTTAACGCAACGATAATCATCATTACCGCAAACGCGATGGGGTAGAAAAATTCGTAAGGGTATTTGCGGATCGTAAAATGTTTAAAGCCCAGAAAACCTTCTACCGCTTTATCGACACCGGGAATGCCGGGCATGGCATTGAGTAAACCGATAAACACCAAACTCAATGCCAGCCAGTAAACCACTTTATGGCCGAGGTCTTGAGGTTCTGGGGTGTTCTCTGAGTGGGTTGTCATTGAGGAATCGACACGCAATTAGGGTTTGCCAAACGAAAAATGCACAGCGCTAACAAACAACTGTGTTTGATAACGGTGTGCATTTATAAGTTTGTGCGCTGAATGCTTTGCGTAACTGGTGAGTCATTAATAAACCCGATACCGTTACAGCAAAGCCTGCTAGCGCACGTATAGCTTAAGCCTTAAGGCTTAGCGCAATCATCAATGGTATAGCCAGCTTCTTCCCAAGCGGCAACAGCACCTTCGTGATACTTAAGTGGGTTAGCGCCACACATACCCGACTTAACCACATCAACCACACCATAACCTGCATAGCGGGCAAACGGTGCTTTCGCTTTGAGTTGATCGAGTGTGTCAATGTGTGCTTTGGTCAGTGCTTTGGCTAGTTCGAACGACATACTCTTATTAACGATGTCGCCACCAATAGTTGCTAAACCGCGGAAAGTACCGTCTTCGGTGTGCAGCGTTACGCCCTCACCTAAACCGGCATCGGCGGCATCTAATGTAAACGGTGCAGAACCAGGCGCACGTAAGTATTTTTGAAAAGGATCAGATTCAAACTTTTCTTTCGGTATAGACCACACACTCATGTTGCCCGAAGCCAACGCTTGTGTGATGCGGCTATCGGGAAACAAAATGGGTAAAACGACGGCGTCTGCCGAACCATCAGTGATGGTTTTAACCGCTTGACCCCAGTTCACTTGTACGCCTTTATAACCTTCACCATCTTTAAGGCCAGTGGTTAGTTGGATAACCGAGCGGGCATTGGATAGTGCGGCACCACGTGGTGGGCCGTTATAAACCGTGCGACCTTCAAGATCGTTCCAGCCATCTAAGCCTTTTGAGTCGTAAGCATAGAGTGCAAAAATACCCAACGTTACCGGATACAACGCACGAAGATTACTAGCCAACTCAGCACCTTTTTCCGCACCCAGTTTGGAGTAAGGGCCACGGCCCATGGATAACAGGAACGGTAAAATATAAGGTGTGCCGGCAATATCAGATTTGCCTTCAGCTACGTTTTGGATAGAGTTGGTTAGCGTTTGACCATCGGCCACTTGAATGTTAGCAACGCCTGCTTGCGAAGCCGCTTCAGCCAAATGCGACATCGACAAATGAATCGATCCGCCCGGTGAGGCCGTTTCGCCCGTTAGGTTTTCAATGGCGTGCGCGCTTGTGCTTAGCAATGCCGCTACACCTAGGGTGATAAGTGGCTTGGCCACAGCTGATTTACGGAACATTAATATCCTCCAGTTGGTATTTGCGCATAACCGGGTGCTAAAGGTTTAGCCAATAGAGGACTACCCAGCAACCACAGGGTTTATGTGTCTGATTGAGTCAGCAGCATCAGATGCAGCACTCTGTCAACAGGCTTGTGCAATTATTTGAATTTGATCACTTAGTTACAGTCACAACAGTTTGCACTGAAAGCGGCGTAATGTAAATTGTTAGCCGCCAAATTCGTCGGATTCGTTAGGTTTTGACTAACGTTAGGTCAAACTGCACTTTCAGGTACTCATCGTTAACCGTGCCCGACAACTCAAAACCTTCGGGGAATGAACCCGCTGGCATGGTTTGATAGCGCATCACTAAATCGTTCCTAACACCAAAAACGGTGTCTTGATCCAAATATGGATCGTCCTCAGGGAACACTTCAGTCACTAACGAACGATAACCTTCGGCCTTCACAATAAAATGCAAATGCGAAGGTCGCCACGGGTGACGGCCGCAAGCGTTTAGAATTTCGCCAACCGGGCCATCGGTGGGTACGGTGTATTCGACCGGGCGAACCGATGTGAATGCGTAACGGCCATCGGCGGCTGTGGTTTGCAGGCCATGAAACGAGTAGGTGTCTTGGTCTGGGTCTTGGCTGGAATACAAGCCGTTCGGTGCGGTTTGCCAAATATCAACAGT
Organism: uncultured Granulosicoccaceae bacterium; assembly: GCA_937923565.1. Classification (GTDB taxonomy): domain Bacteria; phylum Pseudomonadota; class Gammaproteobacteria; order Granulosicoccales; family Granulosicoccaceae; genus Granulosicoccus. The sequence goes on from CALDTX010000109.1 coordinate 5,376, forward strand.
GGCACCTTCAATCGGTTCGCCTTCGGTGTTTTTCACAATGCCTTCGGACAACAACACCGGGCCTTCGAACCTGCCCTTCATGTCGCCACCAATCGCAAGCTTGGGTGCATCGGAAATATGAAAAGGCCCTAACACGCTAGACGATGTGCCTTCAGGGCGCGTGTTGATCATATCGACCAATGACGACAAGCCAAGCACATCGGAGAGCAACACAAACTCATGGCGCTCTTTGTCGGAAATGTCGCCGGTACGCTCAAGAAAAGAGATACCTTTTTCCCATTCCTCATGCGTCAGGTTTACCTCTTTTGCAAAAGCGTGCAAATGGGTGACCAGTGAGCCCAGCACTTCACGCAAACGCGGGTTAACGTCGTCGCCAAGGTAGCCCATGAATACATCGGTGAGGTTGTCTTTTGTTACATCGCGCATTCGGCCCGCCTACCTTATTATGTTGTTCGATTGAACAAACAGTATAACGGGGGGATTGGGGTTGCTGCCAGTACTTTGCCTTTTAAAGTGACGGTTTAATGCGAATAATCTGCGGACACAGCGCTCTTTCAGTTACCGGCCTTCAAAAAAAGCAAATTCCCCTGTACTCTTCGCTAGACCGAGTAAGCGGTTTAAAGATAGGGTTTGAGCAATGCAAATAAGAAATTTAATGAACCACCAGCACACAATGAAATTCACTGGCGGCTTGGTTTTATTAATGTCGTCTTGCCTTCTGCTTACTGCTTGTACCACTGGATCACAGAATCGCTCTATCTCCAACGAGAGCAGTGCTAGCAATCAAAGTGCTAAGAATAAGCCTTCAACGGTAACTAGTACCGAAACAAATCCCTTGCCATTGAACAGTAATAGACGTCGCTTATCAGCAGAGGAGGTATTAACAGATATAGCCGGTAAATGCTTGCTTACACCAGGCTACGAACAACTGTGCTTTGTGATTTATCCAAACTCAACCTATCAAATCTTTGATGATGGGCTGGAGAGAGGGCCAGCAATGGATGGGTATTTCGATGGCGACATGCACTGTACGATTGGAAAAAATAATAAAAAATCGTGCGCTTCATTTTTCAGAGAAAACGGTAAATTATTCTCTATCAATGGGAACGACATTAACAGCAAGAAAAAAGCCTACCCTCACGCACTAATTTCTAAAGAACAATACCTTGCGAACTATAAAACGCCCATTATAGCTGCCGAAAAAAGCAAACCTTTAGCGAATAACACTCGCGCACCATCAGCGAACACATCTTCGTCAACGAAAGCTCATTCAATAAGTTCAGAAAATATACCCGTTAAAGCATTCGGCGCCATTGCCAGTGCTTCTAAAGATTATGCTCAGCTGGTTGCTCGTGAGCATGAACGAAGATGTGATCTGGTTGTTGATCAAATTGGCAGGCTTTTCGAGTCCTCATTTGATTCTCTGCAAGGCATGAATGGAAACCCAAGCAATGATTGCAAAAGGTTCAAAAGCGCCGACAACATTATGGCCCAAATTGAGAAAAAGATTCGAATGGCCGACGCCTTACCTCAGTGTGGTAGCGAAAGAACTGGCGTAAGCGTGGATCAAATTAACACATTGCGCAGCACTACAATACAAACGGGATTACAAGTGAACTGCGATGGCAATATATCGGCATTATCGTCAGAAAATAGTGGCTTACCCAGCTTTTTTGTTGACACACAGAGGAAAATTGAAGAAAGCACTCGTCGAATTGAAAAACTTCTTGCAGAAGAAAAGCAAAAAGCCCAAGTAGAAAAAGATGTGCTTGTGCAAAATAATAATGTTTCAAATAATCGAGGATCAAATTCAACTATTGATGCAGTAGATCCCTCTGGTTGCTTTACCTTTGTCTTTGATGAGCATGGTAGTCTTTTGGCAGAAAATAACTGCAGTTTTCCAGTCAGTTACTCTTACTGTCTTGTTGGAATGCCAAGTTACAGTTCCCAGTTTGAATGCGATGGTGGGAAGTATCTTAAACACCGTTCAGTCCAAAGCTACAATAAGGCAGGTTCAGGCCTCGGGTTAAAACCGGGTAAGAGATCCCTTAGTGTGACGTCCGTTAATACCGGTAGAAATAAAATCAGGGTAATTTGGGCTGCGTGTGGTACTGGCCCATCTGGTAAGAGTCCGTATGCAGTACTAACCGGGTTAAACCCGCCTCAATCGAAGTGCTTCTAATTTTACTTCGCTGACTATTTTGCTAGCTTGTTCTACAGAACATGCAAACCATTGGCTTGCGACTCCAAAGATTGGCTTCAATGACAGCCTTGCTATAATATAAGCTGCAACCAAGATCGTGGTAAGCAGACGTACAAAATGATGATTTTATGCTCTGCTTATTCGTCGCAATCAGCCCAGAGCAGACATAGCCCATCATCAAAAAAAGCATCATCTAATACCAAAATCGACTGTCTGCCGTGTCGGTATAGCGGACGGATGGAAAGTTCAGATATTTGAAGATAATTTAGGAACACGACTGCCTCGAGCGTACCGAAAGGTTCGTATTGGCTCACTATTATGGCGAAATAGATTCGTCAAGCGCAGCCTGCATTCGAGCAAGGCCTAATCTGGGATGCAGTTTTCGAGCAAGCGAACAAGCTCCCAGCAAACTCACGCCAGATGCGATGAATATCCCGGACATCGGCATCACTAACAAAACCAACCAAGCCACGCCGGGTGTGACAATACCCGAAACATCGCGATAACTTGAATACACGGCCGACATCTCGGTGCGTTCCGATGGTCTTACAGCCAATAGAAAAGGCAGTCCAGCAGATACGTCAAGCAGGATTAGAAAAAACGAGCCCGCCATCAAACTCATAACCGATATCAATGGATAATCTGTTACAAATGCACTGTAAATAAAAAGTATTCCAGACATCAAAAAACCAACTCTTACTGCGTGGCGAATCGAATGGCGTTGCATCCATTTCAACATAATCGGTGTGCAAAACAGTGCGGCGTTACTGATCGACAATGCGATACCTCCAATGCGGTCCCCGAGACCGTTGTCCATTGCAAAGATCGGAAGATAAACGACGTATACCCACCAACCACATGAGCGAATAACAGCGAACATCCAGCCTGTGATCAGTCGCGGTTGTGCAGCAAACCGTGGCATATAGGCCAAGGGGTTTGGTGGCAGTGCATGACTTTTAACGATCAGCTTGCCATTGCCGAGTCGCATAAACAAAAAACAGATCAATTGAAGACAAGCTGCGAATGATGACAGAAGGAAAGGAGCTGCTGGCCACATTGTCAGTAACACAACTCCCAGTACCGGTCCGATCGTCCACCCAAGTGCACTGTAAAACATACGGGCCGTTTCGCATTGGCTCAGTTGAATTTTTGCAATGTAGTCCAGCACATAAGCGTTGAAACACACAAACGTTGTAACAGCTGCCACGGAATTAAGCAGGAGTGCAACAACGATCGTAGTTGGTGTTCCTACAGTGGCCAACAAAGCGCCGGTGATAAACATGATCACACCGATTATGTATATCCATCGTCTTGGGATAAAACGCGAAATAAAGGGCACCGATAGACCACTGGTCAGTGAAACAAGGCCGATAATAAAGTAGGCTTCGGATACTAGACTGGCATCCTGGAGTGCGTTGTAGACAACCAATGGAAAAACCGAGATAAGAATTCCGCGCACGATCGCCTCTATGCCTGCCAATACAGCAAATCCACGAACGCCTGGTGCAGGGGGGTGGCGCAGCCATTCCGGTATTCGTCGATGGGGCATACTACTATCTCAGCGGCATTACGCTTATTGGGTAGTTACAGGAGTAAGCTGCTCAGAGGCAGTGTTTATTTCCTCAGTTCTGTTGGTGTCGTCTACAACAGATTCTTCTGATGGAGTAGCTTCCTGCACAACCACATCGTTCACGGGTTCACCGCTTGGCAAGTTTGCCTCAGCTATGCTGGATTGATCTTCCGGCAGCAAAATCATTATCTCAGTGATCACGTCTTCGCCATTGACCTTCCTGGTAACAATGACATTGTTTTCGGACAACTTAGTAACGACCACTTTAAGGGGCTCTTCAACAATGTTAATAGTGATAAGTGTGTCATTACCGAGCGTGTAACTGACAGGAATTCCGCTAAGCTCAGATAGACGGTTAGCTATGGCAATGAGCGATGCGTTTGATGCATCGATTGAAATGAGGTTATTGGATATAGAAACGTTTAGTGAGTCTGCTCGTAGCCCGATTGGGCTGAACAATAGCCCCGAAATTAGCCAAGGTAGTGCGAGTAGCAAAGCACGAAGCGCGCTCACTCCTCGAAACCGTACATAATATCGTCTTCCGGGTCTATCCAGTCATCGCTCTCAGTGAATATCGTTTTGCGCGTTTTATTGACTTTCTTACGAGAGCCTTTGATTCTCGAGCGTTTGGGAGGTGATTCAATCAGATATATATAATCGCTGAGATGATCCACTGTTTCGCCCTCATCCTCGAAATCGTCTATTTCCGTAAAATCATTATCAAGATCGTGTCGGTCTTTGTGTGTACGCCCCATGATGGTCTCCACTTGGTGTTTTGTCTCAGAGTCCGTATCCCGCTATATGCTGGCATTTAAGGTTGCAATTGTGTACTATTTTATCTTAATGTCAAGATACTTAATGCTATATTTTTTATGAAAAATCGAGAACTCATCAGCACTATCTCAAATTTCAAAAATGCCTGGATCAAGGAGCGGCCAGATCTAGACCCAGCCGCTGTAGCGACCGACTTGCGAATGCAATTGGTGGCTCGACATTTTGTCGATAGCAGCAATAGTGCATTAGCCGATTTTGATTTAGAGTGGTGGGAGTACGACATGTTGTCGGCGCTACGACGTATAGGTAAGCCGTATATATGTGCGGTCAATTCGATAAGCGCTATTTTACCAATTACATCAGGCGCTTTAACCCATCGCCTCAATCGTCTGGTTGAGCGCGAGCTGGTAACCCGCCAAAACGACGATGATGATCGCCGGCGAGTAATGGTCAAACTCACGGGTAAAGGCCTGCGATTAGTTAACAGAGCCGCAACGGCCCGCTTTCAGGCGGCGGAGAATACCGTTGCGTCATTGAGTGGAAGCGAGCGGGCGGATCTCGATCGAATTCTGAATAAGTTGTTGCCTGTCGCAATTGAATAGTCAGAGATAAGAAATCTGAGTCACCCATGAGGGCACCCGTAGCGTGCCTCAACTCTATTGTAAGGCTTGTTCCAAAACCTTTAGCAGAGCGGTTACAGTCTGTATTACCGACAACTGATATCCAGAAACTCTAAAAAACATTTCTTCACAGCATTGCCACAGGATAAATTTGTATTCTCTGAAATATATTTGATGAGAGCTATAGTTCTGGTTTTGGGCCCAATCCTTTCAGTGATAATTATTAAAAACTCAGCTATCAAATCCAAGATCGACTGACGGCTGTGTACGCTTAGCGGCCCGATCAAAACGCGTTTGGACTCGTGATTTTTTATCATTCAAAAGGCAGGTTTGAGATCAAAGTACGCTTTTCTTGAATTACGACTTACATTTCTATAGCGTCCGATTTGGTGCATCATGATTTTCTGACAGATTGAATTTAAATCATCGGTTTTTTATGGAACTACAACAAGATGGCTTGGTAATTAGACGGCCACATTCGCTTGGTAATGCCATTTTTACAGCTAAATACACATTAATTCCAACGGCGCACGTTCTGTCAGCAACCGCGCACCCTGCTCCCCTACTACGATATTTTCCTCGTGCACCATCATCAGGCCATCGCCATAGCTCAGTGAAGGTTCCAGCGTTAACACCATGTTTTCACGCAGCACGGTTTTATCGAATGCCGCATGTGAAGGCTGTTCAGTTAATTGCATACCCAAGCCATGGCCCAGCCTGCCGATGTCGCCACCCGAATCATCAAGCTCTGCAATCACTTTTGCCATAGCGTGGAATAGATCGCTACAAGTGTTGCCTGCTTTGGCCGCTTCAATGCCGGCTTCAGTTGCACGCCACAGCACATCGTTAGCACGCCGCGCTGCATCATCGGCTGTGCCGATGGCCCAGTTACGATCGAAGTCGCAGAAGTAGCCATCCCATGTGCAGCCGGTGTCCATCATGAGAATGTCGCCTTTTCCAACAGGGCGCGATGAGGGTGGTGAGATAACATCGGCATAACCACCGGGGCCTGCTGAACCAACAAGATACGGTGTGCTGTCGGCGCCTTGGTTTAAGGCTTCAATTCTAAAGCGTTTGAAAATGTCGTCTAAGGGTTGGCCCTCTTTCACAAAGTGTGGCACTTGCGCAAAACTTGCCGAACCAATAGCACAAATGTGTGAGAGCTTTTCAATTTCCGCCGCAGACTTAACCATGCGTAAGCCTTGCATCCAAGTGGTGGCATCTTCAATGTGTAAACCGGGCAGCGCGTTAAGCAGCGTTTGCCAATCGTTTAGTGGCATACGTATGAACGTTTCATGGCCTTTAAGCACACCAATGCTTTGTTTTTTGTTGGCATAGGGTTGGAGTAATTCAGTAAGTAAACTGATGCCATCGTCATCGGGTGCCGGTGCGCTCCAAGTGCGAATATCATCCAGCCAACCTTGACGCATTAAGGCTGCACCAATTTCCGGTATGACTGCAATGGGCTTACCTTCGAGTGGAATGAACACAAACCATGGGCGCGTTGGGCTTTGCCAGAACAAGGTATGAAAGCCACTGAAATAACGAACGTCGGGTTCACTCATTAATAGCAAACCACTGAGGCCATGTGTTTGCATGAGCGCTTGTGCGTTACGGGTGCGTTGTTCGTATTCGCTGGGTGGGAAGCCTCGGGTGGGTGTGGTTGTTGGCATGGTGTGAAGTCCGTTTGGGCTGCGTTGTTTGGCAGTGATTGTTTGTGTAATTGCAATTTTTTCGTTACGTTATCACATTGCTATTAGTGAAGCTAATTGTGGAATATTGAGGCTATTTTAACCCGATGGCTTTGCGCATCAACCAATCCGAGCCCGCCGCCGCTGCAAAAACGCCTCATGCGCCGCCTCTGTCCCATCATGAAACGACCCAAACGCTTTATCCCAAGGCACCTCAAGGTTCCCGTAATTACAATCAAAATACCGGTGATGCATCTGATGATGAAAATTCCCCAATGACAGTGCGTTTTTATTCTTCACCACCAATGCTTCAAAGCCTGCATGCGATGTCACCGCCGTTAAAGCCTGGTGTTGCATGTGAAATAAAATATGAATTGGGTGAGCGGCGACCACCCAATGGATAAGCACACCGCTTAACCAAAGCAGATGCTCAATCGGATGCATCGACATACCCGACCACGGCCCGATGTTGGTGTTGCGATGATGCAGCGCGTGGGAAATTTTATACAGGGGCGGCCAATGCAGAAAACGGTGCACCCAATAAAAATGAAATGAAATCCACAACGGCGTCAGCAACAACAACAGAACAAACCACACAGGGTTTTCTTGCCAGCTTAAAACAGGGGCATAACCATTGGCCATGGCCCATAACATGAGCGCTTCATAAGCGGTCCAGAAAAACACGCCGCTGCTTAACGTCCAAAAAATGTTGTCTTTTAATTGCGAGTTAAACGTAAAGGCTTTGCTTTGTTTTATAAACTCGCGTGGGTCGAACCTTAAGTGCATGCCTTGTGTTTTGCGGATATACAACGACACATGCAAGGCTGTTGCAACCACGGTAATCAAGATAGCATTGCGTATAAACATTTGTGCAAACCATGAGAACGCGAAGGTTTTGGTTTCGGCCAACGGTGGTTGAAAATAGAACCACGTAATAATGGCCAACGCTGCAACAATAATATTTTCGCCAAACACAAACCAACGGGCGGCAAACCATTTTGCAAACTGCACAGGCTTGGGTGGTAACGCAAATAGCGGTGAGGTTGGAATAGGCTCAGATGGTCGGTAATGCCATTGGCTGGCAAACCGGCTTTTTTTGGCTTGCTCTGGGGCTGCGCTGCTTTTATCAGGTGCGGATGGCTTCATGGCTGCCGACGTTTAAATGAACTGGCAGCCAGCTTATCAGAGATTCACCAGCGGGCACGCAGCCAACGTGGGATAAGACGCTAAGCCAACAAGCGGGATCAAGCGGTGGTATTCCAGCGCTGTTTAAGCACGCGCCTCTAACAAATTATTAAGCCAGTCCGGGTCCATTTCCGGCACGGATGAAAGCAGCAACTCGGTGTACTCTTTAAACGGTGGCGATAACACCTCGCTCTTTAACCCCTGCTCCACCACTTTGCCCTGATACATCACGGCAATTTCATCGGAGATCGCTTTAACCGTTGCTATATCGTGTGTAATAAACAAATAGCTAATACCAAACTCACTTTGCAAGCGCAGTAACAGCTTGAGAATACCTTCTTGCACTATTTGATCGAGCGCCGACGTCACTTCATCGCAGATGATCACATCAGGTTCTGCCGCTAAGGCTCGCGCTATACAAATACGTTGCTTTTGGCCACCGGAAAGTTCTGACGGTAAGCGATCCAGAAACGATTCATCCAGCTCGATCATTTCCAGTAGTTCTAATAATTTGGCGTATTTTGCGTTACCAGTTAAGCCATGATAAAACTCGATGGGCCTGCCAATAATTTCTTCAACCGTTTGGCGTGGGTTCATCGCCGTGTCGGCCATTTGATATATCATTTGAACGCGTTGTAACTGTTCTGGCGTGCGCTCTTTTAATGCCGCTGGTAAGGCTTCACCGTTGAACATAACGCGCCCGCTACTCGGTGGTAACAAACCGGTGATCACTCGGGCAGCAGTTGACTTACCAGAGCCAGACTCACCCACCACAGCCACCGTTTTACCTCGGGGTAGTTTGATGTCGATGCCGTGCAACACAGGCGTGGCACCGTAGGCTGCCACAATGTTCTCTAACGACAACACGATGTCTTCACCTTTTTCTTCAGGCTTTATTAACGAGCGTACCGACCACAACGACTTTGTATAATCTTTTTCAGGCGATGCCAACATGGTGCGCGTTTCGGCCTCTTCCACTTCTTCGCCATAGCGCAGCACTTTTATTTTGTCGGCCATTTGCGCAACCACGGCTAAATCGTGCGTGATGTAAATGGCAGCGGTATTGAACTTCTCAACAATCTCACGCATCGATGCAAGCACTTCTACTTGCGTTGTTACATCCAATGCCGTGGTGGGTTCATCGAAGATGATGAGGTCGGGCCTTGACGACATAGCCATGGCCGTCATTACACGTTGCAACTGCCCGCCAGACACTTGATGCGGATAACGCAAGCCGATGGTTTCAGGTTCGGGCAAATGCATCGTGGCGTATAGGGTGGTGGCATCTTCACGCAATTGCGCATCGGGCTGTAGCTGTGCACGCTTGCCGGACTCTATCGTTTGATCTAACAAGCGATGCGCCGGGTTAAACGCTGCTGCTGCAGATTGCGCTACATA
>CALDTX010000110.1 GCA_937923565.1 uncultured Granulosicoccaceae bacterium
GAAGTGTCTTTAGCGCCTTGGGCGATAGTGATCGTAGATACATGGATGTGGACGCCGTTCGTGATGTTGATCTGTTTAGCGGGATTGCGCTCTATACCCGATAGCATTTATGAAGCTGCAGAGTGCGATCGGGCTAGTAAGTGGCGGCAGTTCTGGACAATTACCATACCGATGATTCTGCCTTTTCTTATGTTGGCAGTTCTATTTCGCGGTATCGAGAATTTTAAAATGTTTGATCTTGTTGCGCAGTTAACAGGTGGCGGGCCAGGCTCCACAACCGAGCTTACCTCTATTAATTTAAAGCGCGAAGCCTTCGAAAAGTGGCGCACAGGGTACTCGTCAGCTTATGCCGTCATTCTGTTTGTCACTGTATTTGGCTTGGCGTCGATTTACGTGAAAGCTCTGAATAAGGTGAAAGAACGATGAGTAATTTTTCAGCCACTGAGCCGTCGTCGCGGCAAAAATGGGTAGCAGGAACGCTCGTTATTCTTTATGCAGTAATCACTATGCTGCCATTACTTTGGATTATAGCTACAGGCTTTAAATCTCCTTCAGACTCTATTGCATACCCGCCTAAGGTTATGTTTGAGCCAACGCTTGAAGGCTATGTCAACTTATTCACCACGCGTACAAGAGCTACGCCTGAAATTTTAGAAAAGCTCGGTGAGCCGGCAACGTGGTATGACCGAATAGTGCGTCAGTACAATATGGTGATTTCAGGGCCGTCGCGCTATTTAGAGCGGTTTTTCAATTCTGTGATTATTGGTTTCGGTTCTACGTTCTTTGCAATAGTGCTAGGCACGCTTGCCGCTTATGCTTTCTCACGATTTAAAGTGCCGCTAAAAGACGATCTATTGTTTTTCATATTATCGACGCGAATGATGCCGCCCATTGCCGTGGCTATTCCCATTTTTCTTATGTTCCGGCAACTGGGATTGAACGATACACATGCCGGCATGATCTTGCTGTACACCGCTATTAATTTATCGCTTGCTGTGTGGCTTATTCACGGTTTTATCGATGAGATTCCAATTGAATACGAGGAGGCCGCGTTAGTTGATGGCTACACACGTTTCCAAGCTTTTTATAAAGTTGTGTTGCCTCAGGCGTCAACCGGAATAGCATCGACCGCTATTTTCTGTTTGATCTTTGCTTGGAATGAGTACGCCTTGGCTGTTTTATTAACATCCGGGACAGCTCAAACAGCGCCGCCATTTATTCCCACCATTATTGGTGTGGGTGGTCAGGATTGGCCGGCTGTGGCCGCAGGTGCAACCATTTTTCTGATGCCTGTGATGATTTTCACTGTACTACTGCGTAAGCATCTACTTCGCGGTATCACCTTCGGAGCAGTACGTAAATGATGTCCTTTTTTGATGGTTTGCTGCACTTTAAACGCGGTGCGTGGGAAATGTTGGCAACCGTGTTGATCGTTATTGGCGTTGTCATGCTGATGCAACCATTCGTCATGTGGATGTTCACTTACTCTTTTATCACCACGCTAATTGGCACAGTGATGTTCATCATCGTTAGTCATTTTCCGGAGTAAACAAATGGCACAAATTAGAATTGAAAATGTGCGAAAGGACTTCGGCGCGTTCAATGCGGTGAGTTCGTCCACTTTCACCATTGAAGATGGAGAATTCTTTATGCTGCTTGGGCCTTCAGGTTGTGGAAAAACAACGACGTTGCGCATGATGGCAGGCTTGGAGTTACCAACTAGTGGTGAAATCTATATTGACGGTAAAGAGGTTGGAATGAAACCAGCCAGCCAACGCGACATCGCATTTGTTTTTCAAATGTTTGCGTTGTACCCACACATGAACGTCGGCAAAAATATTTCCTACCCCTTACTAAGTCAGGGTATGCCAAAACCGGCTGTTAGAAAGAAAGTGGCTGAAGTTGCCGAAATACTTGGTATCTCCGACATCTTAAAGAAACCCGTGGGTGGATTGTCTGGTGGGGATAGGCAGCGTGTGGCGCTTGGTCGGGCAATAGTACGCGATCCTAAAGCCTTCTTTATGGATGAGCCACTAGGCGCATTGGATGCCGAGTTTCGTGAGCACATGTCTGAAGAGCTACGTGGCTTACATGACCGAATGAATGCAACAACGGTTTATGTTACTCATGATCAGCTGGAAGCTATGCAGATGGGCGATAAAATTGTGGTGATGAACCATGGTGTTATCGAACAGTTCGGTGTACCGCAAGAGATATACGATTGGCCTGCGAGTAAATTCGTTGCGAAATTTATCGGATCGCCCCCGATGAACTTTCTGGAGTTTGACGGAGCGGTTGATATTAACGCTGACTCAGTCACATTGGGTGAGAGCAAATTCAAAATTCCTCAAATGCTTGAAGGTGCTAAAGGGCAGCTTTCGGTAGGTGTGCGGCCGGAGCATGTTCATTTTAATGATGAATCCAAATACCGTGGCACGGTTACGGCAATTGAATATCTGGGTACCACTCAAATCATAACGCTATCTACTTTTAATGGTGATATCAAAGCGCGTATCTCATCGAGCAGGGCGGTTAGTCTGAAAGAAAATGTTGGTCTTGATTTTGACCACCGGACACTAACCGTTTTTGAAAACGAGCGTGGTAAAGCGCTGTTATCGCGGGCGAACCAAGGGGTGCTTAACGGTGGCTAAAGTTATTCTGGAAAAAGTCAGCAAGAAATTCGGCGACACCATAGCGTTACATGATGTATCGATGACAATACCGGATGGATCGTTTGTTGTATTGCTGGGGCCAACGGGTGCAGGTAAAACGACAACACTACGGATGGTTTCAGGATTAGACGAACTGGATTCTGGCAACGTATTTATAGGTGGGCAACCCGTCAGAGGATTAACGCCTGCGCAGCGTAACGTGGCCGTTGTTTTCCAGCAATATTCTTTGTATCCGCATTTGAGTGTGCGCGAGAACCTGGCGTTTCCACTTAAGTCGCCTTTGCTAAAAACAAGCGCTGCAGAAATTGCACGCAAAGTTTCAGAAGTTGCGGAAGTTTTACAGATTTCCCACAAGCTCGACAACAAAGCCACAGCATTGTCTGGTGGTGAAATGCAACGCGTGTCCATTGGGCGAGCACTGGTTAGAAACCCTAATATCTATTTGATGGATGAGCCGCTTAGTTCACTGGATGCAAAATTACGTTCAGATTTACGCGTTGAGTTAAAGCGCATACAAGCTAATACCGGAGCAACTTTACTTTACGTAACACACGATCAAATTGAAGCCATGACAATGGCAACGCATGTTGGTGTTTTAGATAAAGGCAAGTTAGTGCAATTTGGTTCGCCCAAAGAAATATACGAAAACCCTGTCAGTATTTACGCGGCTAGCCGTTTAGGACAGCCAAGAATAAACGTGTTACCGGCGGATATCTTTAATGGTGCGCCTAAGAACGCCAGTTCCATTGGGCTTAGACCTGAGCAAATACAACAAGGTAAAGGTGAAGAAAGCGTTGTAAAAAGTGTTGAACGTTTAGGCGATCAAACGCGATTACATTTGTTTTTTAAGTCGCACGACATCGTTACCGTCACCGATGCCCATACCAGTCTGCGTGTTGGGGATATCGTAAAAATTCAACCCGTCAGTCCGTTTTATTTCGATGCTGATGGCGCACGATTAACTTAGGAGCGTAATCATCATGTCGCAATTTATCAATAAAAAAGAAGATATCGTTACTGAAGCTATTGACGGTGTGGTTGCAGCGTCGGGTGGAAAGCTTGCACGTATTGATGGTTATCCGCATATTCGTGTTGTTGTGCGTAATGACTGGGACAGATCAAAAGTAGCCATTGTATCGGGCGGCGGTTCAGGCCACGAGCCAGCACATGCAGGTTTTGTGGGTCCTGGTATGTTAACCGCTGCTGTGTGCGGCGATGTGTTCGCATCGCCATCAGTTGATGCTGTTCTTGCAGGTATCTTGGCGGTTACCGGTTCGGCGGGTTGTTTGTTGGTTGTAAAAAATTATACCGGCGACCGTTTGAACTTCGGCCTTGCCGCTGAACGAGCTCGCGCGTTTGGTCGAAATGTCAGGATGGTGATTGTGCATGATGATATCGCCTTACCTGATTTGCCTCAGTCTAAGGCGCGAGGCGTCGCAGGTACTTTGTTTGTTCATAAAGTTGCAGGAGCGTTGGCAGAGGCTGGTGAAAATCTTGATGTGGTTGCAGAGGCCGCTCAACGGGTAGCGTTAGGGACTAAAAGCTTTGGCATGTCATTAGACACCTGTACTGTGCCGGGATCACCCAAAGAAGACCGTATTCCTACAGGCATGGTTGAGTTGGGTCTTGGTATTCATGGTGAGTCTGGTGCTGAGCAAGTAGCCCTTAAAAGTGCGAAACAAGCGATGAGCGCAGTTGTTGGTAAATTACAAATTGCCATGGGTAACGAGCCACACGTTGCACTATTGAATAATCTGGGCGGTGCATCGGTTCTTGAAATGAGCATATTGTTGCATGAGCTTATTCAATCATCCGTTGGTTCGCAGATCACCCATGTTGTTGGACCGGCGGCTCTAATGACATCGCTGGATATGCATGGGTTTTCGGTATCGGTTTACCCAGTTAGCAATAAGGACGACCTTGCAGCTTTACAAACTAAGCTAGCCCCCAGTGTTTGGCCAGCGCTAAGTGAAGTGTCTCCGGTCCAAATTATGGGCGTTCCAGACGGGCTTACACCCATTACACCAATACCAAGTGATCATCAGAAAACACGTGAATTTTTAACGGCCTGTTGTGAGTTACTGATTTCGGCTGAAGCCGATCTTAATTTGTTAGATGCAAAGTCCGGGGATGGTGATACGGGTTCTACGCTCGCCTCTGCATCTCATGCGTTAATTGGTGCGCTTGACAGATTGCCGTTATCCGATCATACCCAGTTGTGCCGCGCGATCGGTCAGGAGCTTAGCCAAACAATGGGTGGATCCTCTGGTGTTCTCTTGGCAATTTTCTTTACCGCTGCCGGTGATGCTACCTCCAGTGGTCTACCCATGAAGCAAGCACTGAAAGCAGGTTTGAAACGCATGCAAGAAATCGGCGGCGCTGAACTCGGCGATCGAACGATGGTTGATGCCTTGTCACCGGCGTTGGATGAGCTGGATAATAGTATGGGTGCAGCCGCAGCAGCTGCAAGAAAAGGGGCGGATTACACTGCAACGTTGCTGCAGGCGAATGCAGGACGTGCATCTTATATAAGCGCTGATCAGCTTGAAGGGCATACTGACCCCGGCGCGGAAGCCGTAGCGCGTTTATTTGAATTTCTAGCACGTCCGTAAAATAATTTAAGGGTTTTATAAGTATTAGCTAATGAACTTCAGCCACGGCTCGCACTTGTGCTTGGGACTATTGGGTGTTTTACCGTGCAACAATAAAGTTGCTAAACTGCGGGCTAACCAGCGCAAAAAATTTTGGCATGAGCACGCAAGAGCATCACACAGAACGCCTTATATTACGCAATTGGAGGCCATCAGATAAAGCCCCATTTGCCCAGATGAATGCAGATCCGGACGTAATGGAGCATTTTCCTGCGTTACTAACCAAACAGAAAAGTGATGATTTGGTGGATATCATTACATCGATGATCAACACCGATGGTTTGGGGTTTTGGGCGGTAGCCAAAAAAGGCACGAATGAATTTATTGGTTTTATTGGTCTAAACAGGTTTTCCCTGGATCTTCCGTTTTGCCCTTGTGTGGAAATTGGCTGGCGTCTTGCTCGAACCCATTGGGGGAAAGGTTATGCTACCGAGGGTGCGCTGAAATCTCTTGAGATTGGATTTGAACAGTTTCAGCTTAATGAAATATATTCGTTCGCTGTTCTGAAAAACACTCGCTCCAGACGTGTCATGACGAGGATCGGGATGCAAGACACTGGCAACAATTTTATGCATCCCGCTATCTCCGAAGAGAGTCATTTACAGGAGCATTGTCTGTATAAAATTACAAAGAACGAATACAAGTAACAACGCTCGTGTAACAAAGCATAGGTTTACTGTTTTACTGTCTTAACGCCAACTGATAGCTTCCTTACTTGAGAAAAAGCGTATTGTTGCCACCAACGCAGCGGCGTTCAGCTGAATAAACACACTGACAAAGTTAAAGAGCTTATTTTTCGTTCCTGGCAAGTTTGTATAGCCTGCGAGCGCCACTGCATAAAACAGTAATTGTAGCGTTAGCATGGCATTGAGAAAAACGTTATCACCTAAGGCTGAACTTATAAAAGCTGCAATCATTGCGAAAGGGACCAGTAACCTAAATACTTTGTGTGATAGAAACTGCCACCAGACTTTATTTTTGGTTGGGTTGAACAACCACTTATTAGTTTGAAAAGACTGCCAATTGCCAGCTAAGTTTCTTACTTTTCGGCGAAATTCAAGCTTGATATCATTGTTGGCTTTGTCGTAAGCGTAAGCTCCGGAGATAAACAGTGTCCTTTTGGATTGCGCCAACAAGCTTACTGGTGTGTCAAAGTCATCCAGGAGAGTTCCGATTTTATTGGGTTTAAAGTCAGCACGCCGTATGGCATATAGGGCACCGGTAGCACCTGTTGTAGAGAAAAGACGGCTCTCATTATCTCTGATCCATTTCTCATAGCGCCAATACAAACCGAGATTGCCCGCTTCTAAACTGTTTTCATCGGTTAGTATTAGCTCGCCACTGACAGCGCCAATATCTTCGTTACTGAGATAGGGAACCAAGGCTTTTAACGCATTTGAAGAAACCTTTTGTCTTGCATCCATAAATACGATGATGTCGCCAGTGGCCATGGCAACACCAGCATTCAAAGCTCCGCATTTACCCAATGATTTTGGTAATTGTTTTACGTGTCGGTTAGGGTGATTATTGAATGTCGATTTTAATAAGTCATGCGTGTTATCTGTTGAACCGTCGGACACGACGATCCATTCAACTAAGTCGCTTGGATAATCAAGTAATTCTAAGCTTTCAAGCTTATGAGGTAAATTTTCGGCTTCGTTATGTGCTGCGATAACAATGCTGACACGAGGCCAGGTTTCCACTGTTGGCGGTTTTAGTGCAGATTTTCGTCTTGCCTTTAGAGCGAGCAAGAGCGGAAATAATGCGTAGGTATATACAATAAATAAGGCCGCAATAAGGAATAAAATAGTCATACAGAACTGTTCCTTTAGCGGGTTATTGACTGGCCACCAATGATACCGGCGATGCAGCGTAAGATGCATAGAGCGCCCGCATCTCGTGTTCCCCCATATACTCTGCAGTTAGGGAAGAAAGAGGTGTAGACACTACTTCGTTTCCAAATTCATCTGAGTGCAAAATTATATATGCACCATCTTCGGTGTGGAATGCGCTGTTTAGTTCACTTTGACTGACAAGTAACTCGTTTAAACGTTCGCCGGGTCTAATGCCTACAATTTCTGGCTTTTCGCCATTGCCAAATTCTTTCGATATTTGGTTTGCCAGTTCTAACATGCCAACAGATTTCATTTTGCTGCAAAGAACAAAAGGCTTAGTCGAGGCTGCTGCATACTCTATACATTGTCGAATGAGTAGCGATGCGTCATTGGGTGTGAACATAAGACGATTCATGCGAGAATCGGTGAGCCTTAATGGTTGGTTCTTTTTTGCACTTTCTATCCAAAATGGAATGACTGAGCCATTAGAGCAAGCTACGTTGGCAAAGCGTGCACAAACAAATTTGCTATGGTCGGTGTAGTGATCCAGAAACATTTGCTCCATTATTTTCTTAGAGTAACCGTAGATATTCTCGGGTTGGCAGGCTTTGTCGGTACTGACACCAACAACGACTGGAACGCTGGCTCTTGAGCAGGCCTTTGCAACGTTTAGGCTACCCAAAATATTAATTTCAACCGTGCGAGACGGGTTGAGTTCTGCAAAGTCAACATGCTTGAGCGCAGCAGCGTGAATAACAATATCGGGCTTAATTCTAAGCATTAATGTGCTCAAATGATCGAGGTCTTGGATGTCCGATACATAAGAGTTGACGTCAGGAAACTGTTTGCGCAACTTGTGTATGTAAGTTTCGTTTCGACTTATTGTGTGAAACTCGAACTCGTGTTGATAACTTTCAATAAACGATTTACCGACAGTGCCTGATCCACCAGTAATAAGCACCTTACGTCGACTGTTTGCAAACCTGTGTGTGTGCATGCTTGAAATCTCGCAGAAGTAATGTTGGAGAGATTGCGGCTTGGTTTCCCTAAAAACAATTCGAAAATAATTACTGATCAATTCGGTAAAACTGAGTTCAAGCGTTGATGTTGGTGCAAACGCTTGATTTATGCGTTATTTATGTCAATTTGTCTGCAAATCGACATCGTTGCTGAGAATTAGTTCGCTCTATGGCAGATCTGCTTTAAAATATCGTTTTTGGATGATTTGTGCGCGAGAGCACAGTTTTCAGCCCTGCACACCGACTAATGGCTCCGCCATATTTAAAGTAGTAGTTATGCTTAAACTTGATAGAGTGTCCCGACCACTGCATCACTTGCGAGATAGCTATCTTGATAATTTGTCTGAACCTCAGGAGCTTTTTCTGGAATCGCTGGTTGCTTCTGGCGTTACTTGGCAGTATCAAGACATTGCCTATGCGATAAGTTCCGGGGATAGATTGGTGGAGTTTTATGTGTCACCAAATCACATCGATTGTATTGATGAGTTTTATAGCGCTGCCATGCAAGCCAGTAAGGCAAGCAGTGCTATTTGTAAATCATACGATTCTCAATTTCTACATGCCGCGCTTTCTAAACCAGCCAACGTAAAACCGGGTGGATTACTTTTTCGTCGTATCGTAGATACTTCGTACCAATCTAGATCAGATGGATTAGTTCGAGCTGGCACGACAACTGATATTGATGCGGTTTTTGGTATCAATGATGATTTCTTTGATTCATCGGAGGAGATTGAATCCTATGTTGCTAGTGATGGCTTATTTGTTTTAGAGGTCAATAGCGAAATTGTTGGTTGCGGTATTGGTAAGCGGGTCTTTGAAAATCGTAAAGACATCGATATTGGTATGCTTGTGGCATCAGATCATCGACGAAAAGGCTTCGGAACACAGTTAGTCTCATTTTTAAAAAGCCACTATTTAAAAAACGGCTTGAATCCAATTTGTGGTTGTGGGCCAAATAACATTGAGTCACGAAGAACGCTTGAGAAGGCAGGTTTTGTCAGCGAGCACCGATTTTTATACATTAGATACTAAGGAATGATCCTTATCAGTCAAAACTACTTATCACTTTATAAAAATGTTTTTAGCATTTCGCCGAAATTATATTCTGTATTATAGGATGCAGGTTTCGAAGATAGATGTAGTTAGCTGATTCGGAAAGTCTATGCCAACATAATGGACCGTTAAATGCAGTATGAAGTTTAAAGCATTCAAAGAAAACATCTTCCATAACATCCGACGGTACATGGGTTCTGCTCTATCATTGTGTTTGCTTGTCTATATTATGTTGTCTGTATTTGCGATAGGGCCAAGTGTTGAAATTCAGTGCGTTACCCAAGCTTCAAAACATGCACCCGAAAAGATGGGATTATTTCGGGAGATAATTTGCTATAGCAATGAGCAACGTATCACTTTACAGTTGCCTGATGGTGTTTCATTTAAACCGGAGAGTACAGTCAACGTTCTGCATAAGAAACCATTTTTTGGAGAACAGATCTATGCTTTTAAATCTTATGTTAGTGATGAGCGTTAAATTAAAGCACTCTTAAGTCGCCGACGTTTTTCGTATCTATGCAGAATTTCCAGCTGATTTTATCCACCGAGAACGAAGTCTTCGTTATATGATTTTTCCCAGCTGGTAAAAAGCGCAACCAGTTTTTCTCTAGCGTAACTGTCGGTAATCGCTGTTATTACCAGCTCGTCAGACCATACAGTTTCCAATTGCTGATAGTCGATAATTGGCAAATGTCGTTTTTGTTTTTTCTGTTTTTCGTGTCCTAAGTCTACGAATCCGAGCACATTCGCATTTTGTCTTAACAATGCATCGTGCCACATTCGGGCGTTACGGCCAGTGCCGCAAATCCAAATGCCACGCGCTTTGTTTAAGGCTAGCGCACTGGAAGTTTGTGTTAATGCCCAAGCTTTAGCGTCTATGAAAGCTTGTTTGCTATAACGATCATCGAGATGCGTTAAACGGTTGGCGTGTTCCCGCCAATGCAACAACACCTTCCGAGGTTTGCCCATTGGGGTGTTATTGAGCCAAGCACGCAAAATGTAGTCGTAGTCTTCTGGCCAAGGAAGATCCCGGTAAGCTCCTATTGTTTCCCACACTGACTTATGTGCGAAGAAAGTCGGATGAGGTAACGGTGATTCAATAAAGCAACTATTGCGAATTTCAGTATCTGCGCATACCGAATTTAGCCATAATTCGTAACGCCGGTTCCCTTGTCCAATAGAGTTGGAATTGCTGAAAAATTCCACCTGTGTTCCCAATAGGGGGTGATGGCCCGATTCAACAGCGATAGAGTGCGCCATATCCAGCTGAGTCCCCAGCCTGTCTGGCGTGGCTATGTCGTCGCTGTCCATGCGAGCAATGTATTCACCTGAACTGTGCTGCAAACCAGTATTTAATGCACCGACAATTCCCGGGTTTGTTCTTGAGATACCTTTTATACGTTCGTCGTGTGTCAGAGCCTGTAGTATCTCATCTATATTGTCCTGACCTATAATCAATAACTCAAGATTTGAGTGAGTTTGCCTGAGTATGGAAGACACAGCCTCAGGCAGATATTCACTTAACTCCTTAACTGGCATCAAAACTGAAATTAGCGGGTTTTTCATGTCACAAGTGTACGTACAAAGTTCTACAAAGCGCTATAGTTACTAACTACCGTTAATACTTTAAACACCGTATTTTTATCATGAAAGCCAATAATGCCCAGCTATTCATAGTATCTGCGCCTTCAGGTGCCGGAAAAACCAGCCTCGTGCGTAGAGTGATCAAAGAACTGCCAAATGTCACGGTGTCAGTTTCTCACACAACGCGAGGTATTCGGCCAGCTGAAAAAGACGGCGAAGACTACTACTTTGTAAACCGTGAAAAGTTCGAAGCGATGATCGCTGCAGATCAGTTTCTGGAGTATGCTGATGTGTTTGGCAACTATTACGGCACCAGTGTTGAGTCGGTGGGTGACTCGCTAGGTGCTGGTCAGGACGTCATACTGGAAATTGATTGGCAAGGAGCTGCACAGGTACGACAAAAGCTGGACGATGTGGTATCAATTTTTATATTGCCACCCTCACGTGCCACATTAATAGAACGCTTGAAGTCGCGTGGTCAGGATTCAGATGATGTGATCGAGAAGCGCACTAACGAGGCAGTAGCTGAGATGCAACAGTACCACCGAGCAGATTATCTTATTATTAACGATGATTTCGATGAGGCGCTGGCAGAGCTAAAAGCGGTGATTCTTTCTTATCGTGTTACGAAGTCTCGTCAGGCGCTGCGACATGCAGGTTTGATCACCAGTTTGACGCATTAGCAAGAAGCCTGTTCAATCAGAACGGTAAAGTCGCGATGGAAGCAGGGCAACAGCTGAATTTGTTCGAGCAGAAAATAACGAAAGGCGGGCCTGTATGTTATCGGCATTAAAAGAACATTTGCCGATTACTAAAAGCGCTTATGAACGAGAGGCCGGTTTTAATCAGCTCAATAGACACCAAGTTGTTCATGGTGAAAGTCTTGATTATGGTACTGAGACGAATAGCCTGAAGGCGATATCGTTTCTGTTTTATATAGCGACTCAAACGTCCAAATAGTAAGTCGCCAGATAAGGTTTGTAGCTAAAATAGCGCAGTAAAAATTAACCAAACAATATTATCGGTTCAGGTGGTGTGAAATGAGTTATGTATCAGATGCAAAACTTCCGGCTCAAAGTATTTTGCATGATCGCGTAGCACCATCGGATTTCCTTGATTGCTATTCAGTTAAATCCACCATACCTGCTCGCGAAGCAGCAGAAATCATTACTGATTTTCCCGGTTGGACGAATTTCCTCATGCGCATCAGAAAAGCGGTTACTACGCCGTTTGGTTTACTGAACGAAAACCCGACTAAGGGAGATGCCATTGGCATATTTCCTATAGAAGCAGAAACCAACACCGAAGTTCTTGCGGGGTTTAATGATAAACATCTGGATTTTCGTGTGTCAGTTATGTCGGTGGACGGTTACGTATTCTTTGCCACATGGGTACATCCGCATAATATTGGTGGCAAAATATATTTGAAAACTATCATGCCATTTCATATTCTGATTTGCCGTAATGCGTTGGCGCGAGTTCATGCCGCCGATGTTCGTAGAATTAAATAGCGAGAGTATTCATTTCCGCGGCTTCAAGTCAAAGTGAAAAAGTTAACAGTGGCTTGTTCCGCGTGTTTGTAATGAGGAAATTACCGATGTTAACGGATTTAAGCATTCGCGAAATCGCGCAAACAGAACATGCTTTATTGGGAGAGCTTATGGTGGATGTGTACGCCTCACTCGACGGATTCCCAAAACCCAATGAGCAGCCTGCTTACTACAACACACTCAGAAAAATCGGAAATCTTAATGGGCAGGCGCACACAACAGTGCTTGTGGCGCAGTCCAATGAAAATGGGTTACTCGGAGGAGTTGTCTACTTTGATGATATGTCGGCCTATAACGCTGGCGGAAAAGCAACACAGGAAAAACAGGCGTCTGGGATTCGCCTGCTCTGCGTAGACCCTAAAGCTCGCGGTCAGGGAGTTGGTAAGGCTTTAACTTTGGAATGTATTCGTTTAGCAAAAAACAACGGCAATCAACAAGTAATCCTACACACAACTGATGCCATGAAGAACGCTTGGGCAATGTACGAGAAATTGGGTTTTAAACGCTCAGACGATTTAGACTTTTTTCAAAAGAAGCTTAAAGTTTATGGCTTTCGTTTGCTTCTTGGTTTGGCAGGCACTGATTTACATCAGAATAGCTAATCAATAGAAATGGCTAATCAATAGAAAAGATCGCGTAACGTAATGCGCAAAATATTTATGAGGTTTGGAACGTGTATGTAGTTACCGGTGCATCTTCAGGTATAGGCTTTGCTACCGCCATGGCGCTTGCAGCTCGTAATTGCGAGGTCATAGCGGTTGCTCGTAACCATGAACGAATGGCTGCCCTAAAAGAACGATTTCCTCAGAAAGTTAAAGTCGTGGCGACAGATTTAGCTTCGGCCACCGGTATCGACTTGGTTCATCAGGCTACACATTCAGTGAAACAGATCGATGGAATTGTTCATGCGGCAGGCTCGTTGATTTTACTCAAACCTTACGAAAAGTTTGTAGCTAGCGATAGTGATGCGTTGTCACACCATTTAGCGGTACATGTAGCCGCGCCAATCACACTCAATAATGTTTTACGCCGTAAAATTAAAGGTGCTCGTATTTTATATCTGGATTCCTTCTCTGCGAATAACCTCCGTAAAGGTTGGGCCGAATATTCAATCATAAAAGCGGCTGCGCAAATGGCAGCACGTTCAGCCCAAGCTGAACTAAAAGACTCAATAGTGGTTCGGCTATTTCCCGGTGGTGTAAGAACGCCTTTGGTTGAGGCTGTTCTTGAATCTGAAAGCCAAAATGAAACGGTTGAATTATTTCGAAAAATGAAGCTTGAGGGTAGTTTGTTTGAACCCGAAGAAGTTGCGAATTACATTGGCAGTTTATTGCTGGATGCCACTGATGAGCAGCTGATCATGCGTGAGTATTGGGACTTTAGCAATTCAGATGATCGTATCTTTTGATTGTGCAAAGTGATTGGTGAAAATCGCGTCTGATGTTGTTGCGATACGTACCCCTAAATTTGTCGTGATACTTACCCAGCTGAGTGATCGATTATCATTTTGATGCGGTTGCGGCGTTGATAGCTTTCTTAAACGGCTAGCTGCCAATCGATGCGCCGGTCATATTAAGATGCGCAATAGCGATCTTTTTCTGCGATAACAGAAGCATGCTTTCAATATCGGATGGTTTTTTCTGATCCTCAGATAACAAAAATTCTACCGCTTTGAGTTGCATAGTCATTAGTTTATCGACAATTTCAATTGGCGCACCTTCTGCTGCTGCCGTGTTCAGGCAATGTCCGTCAGCAATAAGCAGTAGTTTTTTTCCGTTTGAGAAATGAAAATCTGTGATGTGCGCTCTAACGGATACTTTGATTTCAGCCTGTGCTAAATACGCCATGGGTAACTCTGACTGACCACCACCAGCAGAGCAAAGAATAACGCCGTCTGGCATTTTTTCGATATGCTCGGCGGTTATCGTTCCATCGCAACCCGTTGCTGAAAACACCACTTCTGCTTTAGTGGCGGCATCAGAAATACAACTGGCCACGTGGCCATCGTACTGTGCCTGCATAGCTTTCATGGGATCAATTTCGGCAACCGTAACTCTGGCACCCAATGCCGCAGCCGTTGCTGCAATGCCTTTTCCAATTGTGCCGTAGCCAATAACCAGTACTTGTCTGCCAGCTATTTGAAGGTTAGTGAGATCGAGCAAAGCCATCACTGCAGACTGGCCAACGCCAAAGGTGTTATTTAGCAAACTGGTGAGTGCGGTGTCGTTCAAATTAACAACGGGTAGGTCTAATGCTAGAGGCGCTAATAAAGCGCGGATTTTTCGCATCCCTGTTTTCTGGCATTCAGTTACGCCTTTCAAACGGGCAAAAATCACCGGGTACTCCTGTTGAGCTAGTTGAATAATGTTGGCACCGCTGTCTATAAGGATATCGGGTGTTGATGCGAGGAAAGCGCGAGCTGCATCCTGGTTATTGTCGTCACCGGTTTGTTCATTTGAAAAAACAGAGATGCCCTGTTCGCGCAAACAATGTACAACGTTGATATCTGAATAAGTTGCAGGTGCGCAGCAAGAAACCTTTGCGCCGCTTGCCGCTAGAGTTAGCGCAAGGTTGGCAAGCTTGGCATCTATCGGTAAACACACACCAATGTGATTACCATCAAAAGCATTGGATTGTTGCAGAGTTCTTGCTGTATTTGCAAGTATTGGCATCAAGGCTTTTGCCCAGTCTATGCGTGTTTGTCCTGCTGCAGCCATGTCTTTATCGAGAGGTAGCAAACTCATGTTGTTTGCATCCCCTTAAGCCATTCTTTGAAGTCGTCTTCTTGTTCTGGGCGAGGACTTTCCAGCTTGATTCCCATGCTGCTTAGTTTGGCTGCGGCTATGCTGTCATCAATTTGTTTTGGCAGTATATGTACGCCGGGTTCCAGCTGCGTGTTAATGAGATGATGTGCACCTAAGCCTTGTACTGCAAAAGTGAGATCCATGATTTCAACAGGGTGACCACTGCCGCCGGCAATGTTGACTAACGCACCACCGGATAGCACATGGATGTCCCGACCGTTGACGGTGAAGGTGGTAATTTGAGTTCGATTTTCGGTTACGGATTCCGCAAGAGTTCCAAGTGTTGCAACATCAATTTCCAGATCGTGATGGCCCGCGTTTGCCAAAACCGCATTGTGTGCTAAGACGTCAAACTCTGGTTGTCCTATTGCGCGCATACCCCCTGTGGCTGTAATGACTATTGATGCATGGCGAACCACATCAACTGATTTTCCAACAGTCATGCCATCGAAATGTGCTTCCAGTGCGCGTACTGGATCTGTTTCTACCACCGATACTTGAGCACCCATTTTCTTGGCATACTCTGCAAGGCCACGCCCAACATAACCGTAACCAATGATTGCAACCCTTGCGCCTGCAATGCGTCTGTTGGTTAAACGCAATACAGCCTGCATTGTGGTTTGACCTGTACCGTAACGATTATCGAACAGGTGTTTGCAACGGGCATCATTAGCGGTAAGTGCTGGAAACGGTAATAAGCCAGCTTCATGCATTGCATAAAGACGCGCTGTACCGGTGGTTGTTTCTTCGGATACACCTTTCAATTGCTTGAATAATTCCGGGCGGTGCATGCCGATTCTCATTGTTAGTTCGGCGCCGTCATCGATAATGTACTCAGGTTGCAGGTCGGCTGCGGCCAGTAGCTCTCGTTCCCATGATTGGTGATCTCCATCGGGTTCTGCAACTACCGTCATACCGCGCTCACGTAAAGCTTCAACTACCGAGCCGTTAGTTGTTAGTGGGTTACTGCCCGCAACAATAACGTCAGCACCTGCATCGGCCAGTATGGATGCAAGGAAAGCAGTTTTAGCTTCAAGGTGAACAACGACAGCAATGCGGACACCTTTCAGAGAGC
>CALDTX010000111.1 GCA_937923565.1 uncultured Granulosicoccaceae bacterium
GGACTGCCCATTCGGCCGCAAGCGTAAGTCAATTTCGTACAGCACACCGGCCGGGGTTTGCGTGTTCATGAAACTCACTACTTTTTGCGCCAAACGGGCATAAAACAAACCGTTGTCTACTGACTTTTCACCATCGGTATATTGTTTTTGTCCGCGACTATTATGCAAAAAGACCAGATCTAAATCGGAGCCATAGCCGAGCTCAATACCACCAAGTTTGCCATACGCTACAACACCCACTTCAGCTTCATGTTGTATGCCTTCTTCAACAAAGCCCGGGTGCCCAAAGCGCTCGATTAGCGGTTTCTGAACCAGCAGAAGTACAGCTTTTACAACCGACTCTGCAAGCCAGGTAAGCTGATCGCTGACTTTCATCAATGGCAGGTTTTCAGTTAATTCGGCTTTGGCTATATGCAGCTCTCGCGCTTGTTTGAACTGACGCATCGCATCCATTTGTTCGTCGAGCTCAAGCTCTGCAAGCCTGCCTGCCTCATGCAAAGCCTCTTGCTCTAATTGTTCTCTTGTGGGTAGCGGTTCGTCCGAATTGTCCCGCAACAGCTCATCGATAACGATGGGATGACGCGAAACAAACGTGGCCACCCAAGCACTTTTGGCAAAAATATTCACCAACCGATCCAACGCTGGAGGACGTTCAACCAGGATCTGCAAATAACCACTACGACCAGCCACCTTTCGAACCAATTCCAAACAGCGAAGCAACGTGTCTTCAGGTGTTTCTTGCAGTAATGCCGCTTCCAATAACAGCGGCAGAATTTGATCCACACGCGACTGCGACTGCGCCGTGAGGCGTTGATAAAAACCTCCTCGCGTTAAGCTTGCCAAACTCTCAAGCAACGGCTCGCTGGCATGCATACCCAGTGACTCAACCACCGCTAGGGCTGCATCGTTTTCAGTTTCAGGCGAACTTAACACCGCCCAGGCAACAACGGCCGCTGAAGCTGACGCAACATCAGCGTCCGTGTGCTGCAAGCTGCCATCGGCATCCCAATCTGAAAACAACTGATTAAAATGATGGGCAACCAATGTGCGTTTTTCCTGTAATACAGATTGAAACTGCTCCCAGGATTCAAAGCGCATCATGCAAACCAAACGCAGTTGATCTTCGATAGAGTCTGGTAGTGTATGCACTTGTTGGTCGCGCATCGCCTGCAAAGCATTCTCGGTTTTGCGTAAAAAATCGTAAGCATCGCACAGCTCGTACACGGTCTTTTCCGGCATTAACTTCATGTCTGCTATGGTTGTGAGAATGGTTTTTATTGGCCGCTCACGTAAACGCATTTGGCGCCCGCCACGCACTAACTGAAACGCCTGACCGATAAACTCAACTTCTCGTATGCCACCACTACCAAGCTTTATATTGTTATGTCGGTTTTTTTGCCTGACTGAAATCGCAATTTTGCGCTTCAACTCGCGCAAGGAATCTATGGCGCTGTAGTCTAAGTAACGCCTGTACACGAAAGGCTGCAAGAGTTGATTCAGCGCATCCAAATCGCTCTGCTCGCCAACAATCGGACGAGCCTTAACCATGGCGTAGCGTTCCCAATCTCTGCCTTGTGTTAAGTAGTATTGCTCGACGCCATCAAAGTTCATGACCAGCGGTCCGCTTTCACCAAACGGACGTAAGCGAGTATCAACCCGAAACACAAAGCCATCGCCGGTAACGCTACCTAATAAACGCGTGACAAGTTGAGCTACCCGTCTGAAGTACTCCGAGGCATCCAGTTTGCGTTGACCATCGCTGAAGCCTGACTGGCGAAACCAGTAAATAAGATCGATATCCGACGATACATTTAATTCGCGACCGCCCAGTTTACCCATCCCGAGAATCACTAACGATTGCGGCGTGTCTGTTTCATCCAAAGCCCGACCGAAGCGTATTTCGATTGACTGATGTGCCCATTCGCTGGCAACTGCAATGCAGGCATCCGCTAAATTAGACAAATGCGTCAAGGTATCGTCCAATGATGCGGTTCTGGTGATGTCTCTCCAAAGAATTCGCAACATTTCCCGGTGTCTGGTTAGCCGCAAGCTTTGCATACAGACGTCCTCATCTAAGGGGACCTGAGCTCCTTGTTGTGCATACTGTTGCAAAATACTCAGCCGTAAGGCATCCACAGTGGGTACCTTAGCACCGGCGTCCAAATGGCCTTGCTGAAACAACTGAGGCAACCAGTCCGGATAACGTTGACTTATATCCCTGACATACTCGCTGCATGCGAATACCAGCGGCAGTGAATCCACACAGGCCTGAGCACTTTGTGAGCTAGCTGAAGCATCTGGCAACATGCGTGCTTTTGCCAACTCAACGGCTTCAGACACCCGAGCAGTCAACAATTTTTGAGGGACGTTTTGGCTCATGTTCACAGTGTAGCTGTATCCACGCACGATGCATGCACAGGTTCAGGTATCATCTCACTATGAGCAAGCAACTTGAACTCAAGCAAATCGCCGTGAGAATGGGCGAGCAAACCATCGTCCACGATATTTCCTTTTCGCTCGAGCAAGGCGAAATCGGTTGTTTGCTGGGCCCTAGCGGCTGCGGCAAAACGACCCTTTTACGCACCATTGCAGGGTTCCAACACCCTTGCCACGGCAGTGTAAGCATTGCTGGCTCTGAAGTGGCCTCTGCAACACAAGCGGCTAGCCCGGAATCCCGTAAAATTGGTATGGTTTTTCAAGACCTCGCCCTCTTCCCGCACATGAATGTGCGTAAAAATATTGCTTTCGGTATTGAAGGGAAACGCCGTAGCGATATCAATAATCGCGTTGATGAACTACTCGATTTAGTTGGCATGCGCGAGTACAGCAAAAGTTATCCACACGAACTATCCGGTGGCCAACAACAACGCGTGGCTCTAATTCGAGCGATGGCACCACGCCCGCCGGTTTTACTGCTCGATGAACCGTTTAGCAGCCAGGATACTGAAAGACGTGTGCAATTAGCACACGAAGTTCGCGAAATTCTTAAACGCGACAACATCACAGCCATCCTGGTAACTCACGATCAATATGAAGCGTTCGCTATTGCGGATCATATTGGTGTAATGAGTGAAGGCACCTTAAGGCAATGGGATAACGCATTCGACCTTTACCACACACCGGCCGATCGGTTTGTTGCCGACTTTATTGGTGAAGGCGTTTTCGTTTGTGGCAACACCATTGAAAACAATCAAATTCAAACAGAGCTTGGCATTATCCAAGGCGAGCTCAGCAAACAGTTTGCTGCGGGCACTCAAATCGAACTATTAGTAAGACCCGACGATATCATCCATGATGATAGCAGCCCAACCAAAGCCACCGTTATTGCAAAAGATTTTCGCGGCGCTGGTCATTTATACACGTTACGTATGCCCGGCAGCACGCAAATTCTTTGTCTTGCACCTTCTCATCATAACCACAATATTGGCGAACAATTTGGCGTACGGCTGAACCTTGATCATCTGGTGATTTTCAGCCGCGAAGCCGGCTAAAGCTAAGCAACGTGTAGCCGTTCACAGATCATCAATACCAATTTCGCCTCGTTCAATTTGCCCGTACCGCGTTAGCTTGCCGTCTGGGCACGACTTAAACAGA
Organism: uncultured Granulosicoccaceae bacterium; assembly: GCA_937923565.1. GTDB lineage: Bacteria > Pseudomonadota > Gammaproteobacteria > Granulosicoccales > Granulosicoccaceae > Granulosicoccus. Next base: position 3,595 of record CALDTX010000111.1, read on the forward strand.
CGCAAATTCCACATGTATTGTTCAGGGTTAATACGAATAGTTTGTTCGATGGCTGAATTGAGCTCAGTGGCGTCTGCGAGTGCATCCATTGAAGGGTAGTTTTTCAACGGCTCCAATATGTGTATTTCAATAACATCGTTATGCGCGTTATGGTGAGCAATCATCGGTAGAACAACCGCATTGGTATTCTTAACAATCCGGGGCAACATCGCCAAAGTACATTTTTGACGACTAAAAAAAGGCGCAAATACTGAACCCTTTGGGCCTAAGTCTTCGTCGCTCAGATAACACAGCAATTTCCCGTTCGACAAAGACTTCAACAGTGAGCGTAATCCATCACCACGCGCCACCGGTAACCCGCCAAATCTAGAGCGTGCACGCATAACCAACCAGTCGAGCACATCGTTACTTAACGGCTTATAAATGCCCTCCATTGCATACTGCGTAGACATCGCAACCAGCCCGGCATCTAATGCTACCGAATGGGTTATCAACAACACAACCGGCTTTTCACCTGCGATAGCCTTATCGAGAATATCCTGCCCATGCATTTGCCAATTATCGGCAATTGATGCGCGACGGCCCCACCATAAACGCGGCAACAGAAAACTGGCCTGAAATTGCGTTGCTAAATAATTGCTGGCCAGTTGATGGCGTTGAAGAGCATTTTTTTCGGGAAAGCAAGCGTGCAAATTGATCGCAATTGCCCGGTTCGTTCCCGAGTTAACGCGAACCGCAATTTTTGCCAATAAAAGGGCCAGTGCATTGCGCAGCCTTCTCGGCATTAACCAAATAAAACTGACAACAGCAACTCCCAGCCAAGTAATCCACGTGCCGGGCGCAAGAGGTATAGGTTTACGCATGCGTACACATAAAATTACTGACACTGAGCCTTATACTGAACCTTACACCGAGCTTTACACTGACAATTGCGCTGAGACTCGCGTTGAGGCTTGCACCGAACATGGTTTAGTCGGCTGCATCGAGCGCTTTTACAACGCGTTTTCTAAACACCGAAATTTCTTTTTCAACTTGTTTATCACCGTTGTCTTGCGCAACAGCCAATGCGCGATCAAACGTTTCAAGCGCTTGTTCTAACTGCTCATCCTGGGCATAA
>CALDTX010000112.1 GCA_937923565.1 uncultured Granulosicoccaceae bacterium
GCTTGATCGTTCTGTGCCAACACACCAACGATTAGATCGCCAGCGCCTATTGTTTGCACATCGGCTGAGAGTAGTCCGGCGTTGCGCATAATTTCTATGTTCGATGCGGTGCCCATCATCATGGCAGCTTCAACAACACCATCGATGTTTTGCAACTGTTTCGAATAGCGCATTAACGCAACCGAGTCCAGATAGCATTTTGGCCGAACGACTGTTTTAATGACCTGGCTCATTGCACACCCTCACTAGCCGCGAAGGCCTTTAACGCATCAACAAAACACTGCATCGGTGCTCTGACAACACCAGCGCCCACTTGGCCAATACCTGGTTCTTTATGCGCTATACCTGTGTTAATCGTTGGCGTTAATCCACTCTCTACCACACGACGGATATCAATTCCGGTTGGCACGCCTTGATAATCCATTGCGGGGATCGTCCATTCAGGATTTTCACCGAAGGTGATCTCTCTCATGTCTTGTGTAAAGTTACCTGCATCAGACGGTGCCCCAGCGCCCACAAAACCTGCAACCGCAGGTGATGCACCCATTGCAAAACCACCTAAGCCAATGGTTTCAACGATGGTTGAGTCACCCATATCAGGGTTGGCGTCTGCTTCAGTAAACCCGGGGAAATATAAACCTTCAGGCATTTCCACAGGCGCTGTGAACCATTGATCGCCCAATGCACTAATACGAATACCGAAATCGGTACCATTACGACACATGGCAGTCACGATGCATGAATGGGGAATGTTTTTTACCGGATCCATTATCGCTTTGCCTGTAGCCATACCCACATTCAAAAAGAATTGATCATTACTGCCCATGAACGCTAATGCAGCTGCCAACGATGCGTTGTTATCGCTGACCTTGGCCAGCGCTGGCGCAAGCTCTCTTAACAAAAGGCTCGAACAAGCCACATTGCGCTGATGCATTTCATCACCCATGGTTAAACCACGGGCTATGATATTTTTAATGCCGATTCCGCCACACTCTTTTAGCGCTAGCGACAATAACGGACCCATCTCGTCTTTAAGCCACGACAGCCGTTGTAGCACACTGGCATCGTTACCACCGAAGCGCATGACTTTTCCAAGCCCTTCGTTAATGGTGCAATAGGCGCGATTTTCAAACGCTCGGTTTTCAACCACCATAACCGGCTGGTTGCGTGTGGTCATACCGGTCATTGGACCCACAGCATCAAAATGATGATTCGGTTCAAATTCAAACTCACCGGCAGCGGCGCGTTGTACAGCATCGTTTAGATCACTCGCCCAGCCCTCAAAAACGGCGATACCAGCAACCGCGCCCTGCATGGGGCCGCACATGTTATCCCACGCCACCGGTGGCCCGGCATGTAAGATCAACTTTCGGTCGGTTAAGGCAGGAATGACGGTGTACGCCGGTACGACGTCGACCAGTACGGGATCGCCAGCCAGCATTGTGTCGAGCGCTTTCTTATTGGCCAATTCAATCTGTTGCATGACTAACTACCCAATTTAGACAATAAATCGGCCAGTTTGGCATCTCCACCGGCCGGTGGCTGCCAATCCAAGTGGGTTACAGGGGTTCCCTGGCTTGTCAACTCGTCGGCAAAACCCTCCAACCCCACGTTAACCACATGGACTGGTTGCTCAAAAAGTGACGCTACAGCATGCTTTACTAGCTGTTTTTCCAATTTATACTCCGATAAGCCATGAATATTGGGGCGGATGCCACTGCACAGACAGAGCGGCAATCAACAATTTGCCAGTTTGACTCCACAAGATTGCCGAAACCACTGCTACTATTCAAGATTAGCAACGTCGGGCCTGATAATTCATCGGCCCAACCACAGCCCTCTATCATACTGGATTTGAATCAGCTCTATGCTTAATACTAAACGCGCTTATAACGGCATGGTCGTCGCACCACATCATCTGGCTTCCCAAGCTGGTTTGAGGGTGCTCCAAGAAGGCGGCAACGCAGTAGAGGCAATGCTTGCAGCCGCATCAACCATCGCGGTTGTATACCCACACATGAATGGTTTGGGCGGTGATAACTTCTGGCTGGTGCATGCACCGGGCAAGCCCGTGCATGGCATCGATGCCTGTGGTGGAGCAGCTGGGTTAGCCAATATTGACTTCTATCAACAGCAGCACTGTTCGTCTATTCCGGATCGCGGCCCATTATCGGCGCTCACCATGGCGGGTGCGATAAGCGGCTGGCAAAAAGCACAGCACTACAGCCAAACCCAGCTGGGTGGCAAGCTACCGCTAAGTCGAATTTTAGAAGACGCCATTCATTACGCTAAAGAGGGCGTCGCCGTTACCGGCACGTTAGCCAACAATGCCGCAGGCAAACTTGACCAACTAAAAGATCAGCCAGGCTTTGCTCAAACCTATATGCGAGATGGCAGAACGGTAAAAGAAGGTGAGCGCCTGATTCAGGCTAAAGTCGCAAACACGCTTGACGCATTACATCGCAATGGCTTGGACGACTTCTACCACGGTGAACTTGCACAAAGTATCGCCAGCGATTTAGAAGCCGCTGGCAGTCCCTTACGACTCGCTGACTTCAATAGACACGAAGCATTAACCCCTTCGCCGCTATCGTTAGAAGTTGCCGGACACACGGTGTACAACATGCCCCCACCAACGCAAGGTCTTGCATCGTTAATGCTACTGGGCATTTATGAAAGAATTGGACAGCAAGCGGCAGAAAGTGTCGACTACGTTCATGCCTTGGTTGAGGCCACAAAATGTGCGTTCAGAATTCGTGATGCTTACGTTACTGATCCAAACTACATGAGCGAACAAGCAACAAGCTTTCTGGACGATGCCACGCTAAATACACTTGCCAAAAAAGCCAACATGCAAACTGCAGCACCTTGGCCAGACCCGATGGAACATGGTGATACTGTTTGGCTAGGCGCTATGGATAAACACGGTAACGCGGTTAGCTTTATTCAAAGTGTTTACTGGGAATTTGGGTCCGGCGTTGTACTTCCAGATACCGGCATCACATGGCAAAACCGCGGAACCAGCTTTTCGCTGGATGCTAGTCATCACAATTGCCTTAAACCACACCGCCGCCCATTTCACACGATTCAACCGGCAATGGCACAGCTGGCAGACGGGCGTGTTGTTTCTTACGGCACCATGGGAGGTGAAGGCCAACCACAAACACAAGCCATGATTTTTTCGCGCCATGTTATGCAAGGCATGCCGGTACAAGAAGCCATCAGCGCGCCTCGTTGGTTGCTGGGCCGCACTTGGGGCAGCGAGTCAACCAACCTTCGTATAGAAAACCGTTTTAGCAGCGACGTATTCGACACACTAAGAAAACGCGGACACGATGTGGAAGTTGTGGGTGCTTATGAAGAGATTATGGGCCACGCCGGTATGCTGGTGTCGCACCCCGATGGTTTAATAGAAGCAGGTGCTGATCCGCGCAGTGATGGCAACGCGGTGGGTTATTAAATGTCACAAATGGTTACAATTTTGTTGTTTTGTACCCAAAGTGCATTATGTTAGTGGTTCACCTAAACAAAGCAGTACCCCTATCGCTATGACAATAGACAAAAACAAACGCAAAACCTTAAAGATACTAACCGCTTCAAGTGCTGCAACTGCAGGCGTGATGGCGGCACCGTCGTTAGTCCATGCCGCTTGCCAACATGCTGGCCAAACAGCGGCTGTTGAAACTGATGTTGCTTTGCGCGGAACAGGCTTAGTTATTTCATTTAGCTCACGCGCAAACATAAGCCCCACTGCAGGTTCGCGCACTGTGGTTATAACCAACACATCGAATAAACCCGTCACGCTAACGCATGTGTATCCGGGCATCGTAGATACCGGCACGGCACGATACGACATCAACAGCTTACTGGCTAAAGGGCCGCGTGTCTTTGAACCGAACGAACCGGTGCTTTTGCAAATCGAAGCTGTTGCAAACCATGCGATCGAAAAACACATTCCTGCAGGACTGCACTATAAATCCGAAGTGAGCATCAACACATTAAGCCCGGGCGTTAATGGTGGGCAAGCGGTTAAAACGGTACGCACTTTATTGAGTTAAAGCGTGATTAAGTTAAAGCTCAATGTCAGTTAAAGCTTAATGTAAGTTAAAGCACGATCAATTTAACGAATGCTTCACACTTTAAAAGCGTAAACAATTCATCGTTATATAACCTTGTGCAGACCTACCAAGACGTAGGTCTACACAGGCTGAACAACTCCCTCGTCTTAAATTCTCGTAATTATTGCATCCAATCTTAGAAACTCTGCGTAAGAGCATTCAATAGACAATTGTGTCTGTTCTACATTTTAAACAGAGGTCGATTAATGA
>CALDTX010000113.1 GCA_937923565.1 uncultured Granulosicoccaceae bacterium
CAACTGGCCGAGCCGGATAAACAGCCGCTGCAATTTGCCGAGCGGGCAGAGCGGTCAAATAAGTCGCCAGACTCCATCAGCGTTCGCGGTGTGGGTAAATTACTCACTAATATTGCGTCTTGCTGTCAGCCGGTACCGCATGATGGTATTGTCGGGTTTATTACCCGTGGTAAGGGCGTCACGATCCATCGGGCCGACTGCGGCAATATATTGAGCCTGCCTGAATCTGAAGAGGCGCGCTTAATCGAAGTATCCTGGGGAAGCGATTCCCAAGAGCAGTTTAACGTTGACGTGCGCATTATTGCGTTTGATCGGGTTGGGCTGCTGCGCGACGTATCCACCGTCATGGCAAATAATCATGCCGACGTGGTCGCTGTGAACACCAAAAGCGACCCGGTGGACCAAACCGCAGAAATGAGAATCAGCGTCATGATCGGCAATATGGCCGAGCTGACCGCCTTGATGGACAAAGTCCGATTATTGCGGAATGTGAGTTCGGTAGAGCGGGTGTTGTAGGCAATTACGTTATACTTGGGGGATGTCAGGAAATACTCTAGGTAAGCTCTTCACCCTTTCAAGCTTTGGCGAAAGCCACGGGCCCGCGTTGGGCTGTGTGGTCGATGGTTGCCCTCCCGGCATCGCCTTAGATGTCGCCGATTTGCAGCTCGACCTAGACCGTCGCAAGCCCGGTCAATCGCGCTATACCACGCAACGTAAAGAAGCCGACGAAGTCGAAATTCTCTCCGGTGTGTTCGAAGGTGTCACGACAGGCACGCCTATCGGTCTTTTAATTCGCAATACCGACCAGCGCTCGCGCGACTACGACAAAATCAAAGATCGCTTCAGACCAGCACACGCCGATTACACCTACCAGCATAAATATGGTGTGCGCGATTACCGCGGTGGTGGTCGTTCCTCGGCGCGCGAAACTGCTATGCGCGTGGCCGCTGGCGCTATCGCTAAAAAAGCGTTACAGCAAATGTATGGCGTGCAGGTTAAAGGCTATTTGTCGCAGCTGGGCCCAATAGCACTCGATCGCTCACAGTTCGACTGGAATGAAATACCGAACAACCCGTTTTTCTGGCCAAATGCGGGGCAGGTAGAAGAGCTTGAAACCTACATGAAAAAATTGCACAAAGATGGCGATTCCATCGGTGCAAAAGTCACGGTTGAAGCGCACGGTATGCCGGTTGGTTTAGGCGAACCTGTGTTCGACAGGCTCGATGCCGATATCGCACATGCCCTCATGAGCATCAACGCGGTTAAGGGTGTTGAAATTGGCGCAGGCTTCGATTGCGTAGCCCAACGTGGCACCGAACATCGCGACGAACTAACAAAAGCGGGCTTTTTGTCTAATCATGCCGGTGGCGTGTTGGGCGGCATATCGTCGGGTCAGGATATCATTGCGTCACTGGCGCTTAAGCCAACGTCGAGCGTGCGCTTACCTGGCCGCAGTATCGATGTGCACGGAAACGAAATTGAAGTGATAACAACGGGCCGCCACGACCCCTGCGTTGGCATACGTGCCACACCCATTGCAGAGGCAATGCTTGCGTTAGTGCTTGTCGATCATGCGCTACGCCATCGTGGACAAAATGCTGATGTAAAAACCAGCACACCTATAATTCCATCACAAGCCTAGGCTGCGGTTCTTCGCTTAGCGCCTGGCGCTTGTGTTTTTACTATACAACGCGTTGTGATACTCAAGCATGCGAAAGCATCACGACGGTTAACTTAACAAACAGGGTTCTCAACCTAACATGGCATACAAAGCAGAAGGCAAGTTACACAAAGTATTCGACACGGAGCAAAAGTCGGAAAAATTCCAGGCCAGAGAATTCGTTATCGAAGTCACCGATGGCAAATTTCCGCAAATGGTTAAGTTCCAGTTAACGCAAGACAAGTGCGCCATTATTGACGACTATTCAGAAGGTGATCAAATCTCAGTCGACTTTGATTTGCGTGGTCGCGAGTGGAACGATCGCTACTTCACCAACTTAAATGCTTGGCGCGTGGCGCGTGCTGACGGGCAATCTACCGACGATGTGAACGATCAGTTTGAAGCAGCATCCAGTAGTACATCGAATGCTGACTTCGACGACGACATTCCGTTCTAGGGTTTTTATATGGCATTTACCGACGCAAGAGATATCCCTATAACAACCCAAAGCGCTGCAGCAGCGGCTGCCTGTAGTGCGTCGGTAGAAAACTTTTTAAAACGCGGTACCCAAGCTTCAGCCTTGTTAGCCGAAGCTTTGGATCACGATCCAAACTGCGTGTATGCCTTGGTATTGAAAGGCCATTACCTGAATGGCCTGCGTAAAAGTACCTTACAAGATGAAGTTGCTGGCACTTTAAGTCTGGCGCAAAAGCATGTATCGCAAGCCACTGAACGTGAGCAGTGTCTGGTTGAAGCCTTAGCTTATTCTGTTAACGGTGAGCCTGCCAAAGCCGTCAGTTGCTATGAAAAAGTCCTCAAACAGTATCCGCTGGATCTATTCGCGTTAACGTTTGCCCAAGGCGAGCTCTTCTGGACGGGCGATATGCAACGCTCTGCAAAAATCAGCCGTTCGGTGAAGCCAGCTTGGCAAGACGATGTGCCGGGCTATGCCGGTTTCCTTGCTAATCATGCTTTTGATCTGGAAGAAATTGGCGATTACACCGGGGCTGAGGCCGCCGGGCGTTTATCGGTTGACATCGAAAACGATAATGTCTGGGGCACACATGCGGTTGCACATTTATTGTTAATGCAAGGGCGCTTTAGTGAAGGCGTTGACTGGCTTGATGACCTGCATAGCCACTGGGAAAAAAAGAACCAGTTTAAGTTCCACTTATGGTGGCATCAATGCCTGTTTCTTTTAGAGCAACGCGAAAACGAGGCGGCTCTGGCGATTTACGATGAGTGGATCAGAAATGCAGAGCACCCGTTAACCATTGCCAATCCGGACTTTTATCTTGATTTACAAAATGGTGCTTCACTGCTATGGCGCTTGGAAGCGCAACAGGTCAATGTGGGTGATCGTTGGGAGGTGTTAGCGGCCGTTATAGAACCGCGATACTTAGACATGACCAGTCCGTTTACCAGTGCGCACATTGCCATGATCTTTGCAGCTACTGGGCAATTTGATCATTGCTCAACGCTGATAAACACCATGGAACAGTTTGTTCATAGCAGTTCCAGCGGGTTAGCGCACAGCTTTAAGGCGGCAATTCCTGCCGCGAAAGCTGCTGTTTCACACCGGCAAAAAAATTTCTCACAAGTGATTGCAGAGTTGTTGCCAATGCGCTCCATTCTTTGGAATATGGGGGGCAGCCACGCGCAGCAAGATGTGTTTTATCAACTGCTTTATGATGCGGCCAGGCGCTGTGAACAAACCGATGTGTGCAAGCAAATCCATGAAGATATTGAGCAGCTGGGTTTCGTTCAGGCTAATAGAGTGGCTTATTCTTAAAACTTTGTTACCCAGCTTTGCTTGGTATAGCCGGCAAGAGTTGTATCAACGCTTGAGCGGCGCGGCTTAAAGTACGACCTTTCAAACACACACTGCCCAGTAACCTTTGCATCGCGATGTTTTGCATTGTGATCGCTTTTATCGACCCATCTACCATGTTCTCTGGCAATGCACTCCAGCCCAAACCGACAGACACCATCATTTTAATAGTTTCCAGATAATTGGTTTCTAGCGTGGTGTTAACGTTGATGCCGTGTGGCGATAAGGCATTAAACAGAATGCTTCGGGTCACTGTGCCGCGCGCTGGCAGAACCGCCGAAAACTGCCCCAGCGATTTAACGGTTGGCTTATCGATATTGGCTAAGTCGTGATCGGGAGAGCAAACAATGGCCAGTGGGTCTTCCCATATAACGCGTGTTAACAAGCTTTCGTCGGCGCCGTCAGGTAATGTAACAATCGCCAGTTCGATAGAGCCCTCCGCAACCAACTCGCAGGCTTTTTCTGAGTCCATGAATAAAAGATCCAGATCAACTTTTGGATACGCTTGTGTAAACGCCTTTAAAATAGGCGGGAGGCGGTGGATGCCGATATGATGGCTGGTGGCCAAACGCAACTGACCACTAATGTCATCGGATAAAGAGCGCACTTCCTCTCGGCTGGTGGCAATCTCAGACAATATGCGCCGGGCGCTGCTGAGCATGGTTTCGCCAGCTTCTGTGAGTCGAATTTGCCGCCCGATACGATCGAACAATTGCACGTCTAGCTCGGCTTCAAGAGCTGCGACCCTTTTACTGATGGCTGGTTGGGTAATAAACAGGTTTTCGGCAGCGCGAGAAAATGAGCCGGTCTCGGCCACGGCAACCAGGGCTTTTAAGTTACTAATTTCCATGGTTTCAGTTTATTGTATTCTCGTTAAGAATGCATAATATAATTTTAATGAATTTGAGTTATTTGATAATGGTCGATACTATAGGTGGTATCGAAAAAACAGGTGTAATTTATGGCCGCTAAAACACTGTATGACAAAGTTTGGGATGCGCATGTTGTCCACGAAGAAGAGGACGGTACAGCGCTTTTGTACATCAACCGCCATTTAGTCCATGAAGTTACGTCTCCACAGGCGTTCGAAGGCTTGCAGCTGGCGGGCAGAAAGCCGTGGCGCATTGCTTCCATGTTGGCCGTTGCCGATCATAACGTTCCCACCACATCGCGTGCGGAAGGAATTGAAGACCCAGTGTCGCGTTTGCAAGTGGAAACCCTCGATACCAACTGTGATGCTCTGGGTATTACGGAGTTCAAAATGTCAGATGCTCGGCAGGGCATTGTGCATGTTATCGGGCCGGAACAAGGCGCAACTTTGCCGGGTATGACTGTTGTTTGTGGCGATTCACACACATCAACACACGGTGCTTTTGGTGCGTTGGCGTTTGGTATTGGCACATCAGAAGTTGAACATGTCATGGCTACGCAATGCTTGTTGCAAAAGAAGTCGCGCAATATGTTGGTTAGCGTGGACGGTCAGGTTGGTCCGGGAGTGTCGGCAAAAGATATTGTGCTGGCCATTATCGGCGAAATTGGCACCGCTGGTGGAACAGGTTTTACGATTGAATTTGGTGGCGAAGCTATTCAAGCGCTATCCATGGAAGGGCGTATGACGGTTTGCAATATGGCCATTGAAGCTGGTGCACGTGCAGGCATGATCGCTGTTGATCAAACCACGATCGATTACGTTAAGGCACGTCCGTTTGCACCCACAGCTGAACAGTGGGATGCAGCCGTAGCCGCCTGGCAAGACTTACACAGCGATGCCGATGCCGTGTTCGACAAAGTTGTGCGCATTGATGCTGCGAGTATTGAGCCGCAAGTGTCTTGGGGAACGTCACCTGAAATGGTGTCCGGTGTTAGCGGCCACGTACCTAGCCCCAACGACTTTAGCAATGCGATTAAAAGTGAAGGTGTGCAACGCGCACTGGAGTACATGGATTTAGCTGCTGAAACACCGCTAACCGATATCCAGCTGGATCGGGTGTTCATTGGCTCTTGTACGAATTCACGAATCGAAGATTTGCGCGCCGCCGCCGCTGTTATTAAAGAGCGTCAGGTTGCTCCAAGTGTTAAGCAAGCGATGGTCGTACCGGGCTCCGGCCTGGTGAAAAAACAGGCCGAAGAAGAAGGTTTGGATAAAATTTTCCTGAAAGCTGGTTTTGAATGGCGTGAGCCGGGTTGTTCCATGTGCCTTGCCATGAACGCCGATAAACTCGAACCCGGTGAGCGCTGTGCTTCAACGTCTAACCGTAATTTTGAAGGGCGCCAGGGTCAGGGTGGGCGTACGCATTTGGTGAGCCCGGCAATGGCAGCGGCAGCGGCTATTGCTGGTCATTTTGTTGATGTGAGGACATTCTAATGCAATCATTTACTCAATTAGATGGACTGGTTG
>CALDTX010000114.1 GCA_937923565.1 uncultured Granulosicoccaceae bacterium
ATATCCAGATACGGCAACCCGGGTTTTACCATGACCATATCAGCACCTTCGGCCAAATCCGCTGCAACCTCATGCATGGCTTCATCTGTGTTGGCCGGATCGAGCTGATAAGTGAATTTGTCACCTGAACCTATTGCAGCGGTTGCACCCACGGCGTCCCTGAACGGGCTGTAAAGGCTCGATGCATACTTTGCTGCATAACTTAAGATACGCGTGTGGATGAACCCACCGGACTCTAGAGCCTGACGAATGGCTCCGATACGACCATCCATCATGTCGGAAGGCCCGAGCACATCAGCTCCAGCTTCAGCGTGCGACAACCCCTGTTTTACTAATACGGCGGTCGTTTCATCATTCACAATATAACCTGACGAATCCATTAAGCCATCGTGACCATGCGGTGAGTATGGGTCGAGCGCGATATCCGTCATGACGCCCAATTCGGGCAACGCCTGTTTGAGTGCCCTGATCGCTCTTTGCACCAAACCGTTTGGGTCGTATGCACCGGCACAATCGTCGGTTTTAGCCGAATCGTCCGTGTTAGGGAACAGAACAATCATCGGCACCCCTAGCTCGTGAATTCTTGCGGCATGCTCAAGCAGCTGATTAATTGGCAAGCGACTAACACCCGGCATAGAGTCAATAGCTTGCGCTGGTCCGTCACCGTCAATAATGAAATACGGTTGAATGAGCATTTTTGCGCTAAGCTCGTTCTCACGCATGAGATCACGGCTGAACGCGTCGCGGCGCATACGCCTTGGCCTGCTTAGAGGGAAAGGCCCTCGGGCCCCGAAAAGTGCACTATTTGTCACAATTTGAATCCAATGTGTGTGATGTACGACTAGTATATTGAATGAATGTTGGCACACTCACTCTGTAGCGCTATCATCGCAGTTTATTGCCTACTGCTCAACGCCCAGCCACCAGGCTGAGCCGCAAACCAACACCATGACAGAACAAATAAAAATACTCATTGCTATTCTGCTTGGATCAATACTCCTGTGGATTGGCACGTCTTACTTTCTAGACGAAAGTGACAACTACGCCGACAGCTTAACGGTGTCCAGCACAGCGTATCTGAGCAAAGAACAAGCCGTTGCAGAACTCAAAGAGCAATCAAAAAAAGGGGACGCAGCCCTTTCTGAGACCGTAGACGCAAACTTTGAAAAGGTCAAAGAAGACGTCGCCCGAGCCATGGAAAACGACCATCGGAGCGCAGCCCAAAAGGCTGACCAACCTAACCCAGCAGTTAACAACGATGAGACGGACGAAGAACAAAAACAAAAACAGTCCGACAACAAGGATGAACAAGATAGCGATAAGAAAACGGCTGAAAATGCCGAAAACGACGACGTTGCTAATAAGGACGAAAACGACGCTCAAAATGAGCTGCAGCTAAAAAGCATCAATGAAGAACCTGAGCAACGAGCAGACAGCACAGAAACACAAACAGCCAACAGCTCAGACAGTAGCGGTAGCAGCAATCAATCAAACACGCAAAGCAACAATACATCGCAAAGCAACAAGAATAAGAACCCAATCGATTTGTCGTCGCAAGAATCAAAACTAGCCGAACGCGAAGAAAATACAGTTAGAGGTATTGAACTGGCGTTAGTAACTAGCGAGAAAACACAATGCAGTAATCGGGATAAAAAACCGCACTACGTTGGTGTTCTGTTCCGAGGTAAGTCAGCTTCGATCAAAGGCGTCAGTTTAAGCGACATCGACAAACTCGTCGAACTGCTAAGGTTGTGTGACGGTACACTCGTTATTGTACCCAACGAACGAAACAGCCGAAACCTTTCAGAATCTCTGGTGGAAAGACGCCAGAAAGAAGTAAAATATTACTTACTGCAAAGACGTGTCCCTAAAGAAAACATTTTGGTATCTAATAATTCGTGATCAATCGATACACTGTAATAGGTCAACCTGTTGCGCATAGCCTCTCTCCCGCGATACACCACATTTTCGGTGAACTAACGCAGCGTAAAATTGCTTATACTCGTACAGAAGCTAGCACTGAGTCTTTCGAACAACAAGTACTTGAATGGCGTGAACAAGGCGGTAAGGGATGCAACGTAACCACGCCATTTAAAGATCAAGCGGCACAGCTGTGCGATCGTTTGCATGAAAGTGCGCAATTGGCTCAAGCCGTTAATACGATCCATATGCACCGCGACGGCGCGCTGGTAGGGCATATAACCGATGGCCTTGGGTTACTGAGCGATCTTCAAAAAAATAAACAAACTCCAATAGCCGGCAAGCAAATATTATTGGTAGGCGCAGGCGGTGCAGCAAGAGCAACCCTTGCCCCTTTGTTAAAGGCAAAACCTGCCAGACTGGTCGTTGTTAATCGCACCATCGGCAAAGCACAAGCATTGGTTACAACGTTTGAGTCAGTCGGCAAATTGGAAGCTGCAAGCTTTGACGACTTACCAAACGCTGGCAATTTTGATGTTGTCATTAACGGTACCAGCATGGGCTTTGATGGCGATAAACCGCCGTTACCCACAGGTTTGTTCGCCGACAACGCCCTAGCTTACGACATGATGTACAACGCAAACGGTACACCTTTTTTAGAGTGGGCTGCACAGAACGGCGCTACCCGAACCTCCGACGGATTCGGTATGTTAGTAGAACAGGCCGCCGACTCGTTCGCTATTTGGGAAGGCGTCAGACCAAAAACACGCATGCTCTACCCAAGGACTTCTGAAATTTTAGCCAGCGTTTAAAAGGCCTCAGCAAAACAGCGAGAAACAATGAACACAACAAACAGTTCGACAGCAACCTCGATGTGCAAACGTAGCACTTTAACGGGTCTGTTCTTATTGTTATTGCTTGCCTGCAACCTGATTGCTACTTTCGCGTATGCCGATCAGCGAGCTCAGCCTACCCTGCCTTCCGTTACACTCGCTGCTGGCTCGGTAGAAATTAATGCTGAACTTGCACGTACACAGCAGCAGCGTTATATGGGTTTGAGTTTTCGCACAGCAATGCCCGAGAATTCAGGGATGCTTTTCGTTTACGCCAAAGAGCAAACTTTAAATTTCGTTATGCGAAATACGTTCATCCCGTTGTCTATTGCGTATCTGTCGAAAGACATGGTTATTAATGAAATTCACGACATGCAGGTTGGCAGCAAAACTACCTTTCCATCCAGACAGCCTGCCCAATTTGCATTGGAAATGAACCAAGGCTGGTTCAAAAGAAACGGCGTAAAAGTAGGCAGCCAGCTAACGATGAAATTTTAAACCAGGCACTAGTGCCTGAAATGCCGAATACCCGTAAACACCATCGCTAATCCGTGTTCATCAGCTGCGGCGATTACCTCGTTATCGTTCCTTGAACCACCCGGCTGTATAACAGCTGCGATCCCCACCTCGGCGGCGCTATCAATACCATCGCGAAATGGGAAAAATGCATCAGAAGCCATAACCGCACCTTTAACCGCCAGATTGGCGTCGGCTGCTTTTATAGCCGCAATTCGAGCGGAGTAAACACGGCTCATTTGACCCGCACCGACACCAACCGTTGCATTATCCTGGCAATAAACTATCGCATTAGACTTAACAAACTTAGCCACATTCCAGGCAAACATTAAGTCTGCAAGTTCTTTTGCAGATGGTTGGCGCTTGGTTACCACTTTAAGTTGTGAAGCCTCGAGTTGATGTAAGTCTTCTTCCTGAACCAGCAAACCACCTGACACAGCCTTAAGTTGTAAGGCGTTCTCAACACTTGCCATAACGCCACAGTCGAGCACACGAACATTAGGGTAATCAGCTAATGCGGCTACTGCTTCGATATCAATACCCGGCGCAATGATGACTTCAACGAATTGTCTTTCAACAATCGCCTTGGCCGTTGTGACATCCAGTGACTTATTAAACGCGATGATGCCACCAAATGCAGAAGTTTCATCCGTTTTAAAAGCGCGATCGTAGGCTTCATGAATGCTACCGGCAACACAAACACCGCAAGGGTTAGCGTGTTTTACGATAACGCAGGCAGGTTGATCAAACTGTTGTGCACATTGCAGTGCAGCATCTGCATCCATCACATTGTTAAAGGACATTGCTTTGCCTTGCAGCAACGTAGACGCAGCGAGCGAACCAGCTTTGGGCGAATGTTCTTTGTAAAACGCAGCTTTCTGATGTGGGTTCTCACCATAGCGTAGGGTTTCAACACGCTCGTATTGTCTGTTGAGCGTTCGTGGAAAATACTCACGGTTATCAACCGACCCCGGCGCGCTAAGCGTACCCAGAAAATTTGCAATCATGCCATCGTAGTGAGCCGTGTGCTCGAACGCTTTAAGGGCTAAGTCGAAGCGTAAAGCCTGTTTCTGCGCGTCATCATTTTCATTGTTAATGGCGTCGATAACACGTTGATAGTCGGAAGGGTTTGTTACTACCAACACGGAGGCATGATTCTTCGCTGCAGCCCGTATCATTGCAGGGCCACCTATATCGATATTTTCAATAGCATCGTCGAAGGTAACATCGGCGTTTGCTACTGTTTGAGCGAACGGATACAGGTTGCAAACAACAATATCGATTGGATCGATACCGCGTTGTTGCATTACTTCGTGATCGATGTCACGCCGTCCCAGTATGCCGCCATGTATGGTTGGATGCAGGGTTTTAACACGCCCTGCCATCATTTCGGCAGCACCGGTATGCTCAGATACATCCGTTACCGGGAGCTGGGCATCGCGCAGCATTTGCGCGGTACCGCCGGTAGATAACAGTTTTATACCTTCGCCGTGTAAACACTGCGCTAGTGGAAGAAGCCCTTGTTTATCTGAAACGCTCAGTAGCGCACATGACGGCACTGCGTTCTCCCTTTTTTATTTTTTGTTACCAACTACTGATTGCGATACAACTGGTGTAACGGTTTAGTTACTGGAGTAGTCTGCAAGTTTTGACCGTAATGTGCCACGGCTTATGCCTAACCAAGCTGAAGCTTTGCTTTGGTTGCCTCTACACTCATCCATAACGTAGTCTATTAATGCAGACTCCACTTGCTGCATAACCATGCGGTGTAAATCATGTGGCGCTTGGCCATCCAACATTTCAAAGTAACGTTGAAGCTCATCATTCACACAACGTTGCAAGGCAGTTCCTTGCGAGCTCACATTATTTTTATTCTCAAGGGGAGTATTAGTTTCCATAGCGTTATGCAGCTGCCTCAAACATGTCTGGATGCTCAAAAAAAGTTGAAATTAATGCGAGTTGTTCTTTCGCTGTTTCTAATTTATACGCTTGAGTTCTGAACTCAGTCGCGTTGCGCATTCCTTTGCAGTACCACGCAATATGTTTACGCGCAATACGCAATCCTCTGTACTCACCGTATAACTCATGCAAACCATTTACATGATCAAACAGTGCGTGGTAAATCGTTTGCGAATCTGGTTTTTCCGGAATCGGTAAGCCTGCAAGATGTGCACTGACTTCTCGAAAAATCCAAGGATTACCTTGTGCCGCTCTTCCGATCATTATGCCATCTGCACCGGTTAACGCCAACACAGTTTTTGCCTCATTCACATTTGTTATGTCGCCATTGGCTATAACCGGAATGCTCACACTCTGTTTTATATCCGCAATAGTATTGTATTCCGCGTGCCCTTTAAAACGATCGGCGCGTGTTCTACCGTGCACTGCCAAACAAGCTATGCCATTGCGTTCTGCAATTTGTGCTATTGCCACTCCGTTACGCGTAGCGGCATCCGGCCCGGTACGAATTTTCAACGTTACGGGCACATCTACACGCTTAACAACGGCAGCTAAGATATCTTCAACTAACTTGGGATGTTCCAGCAACGCTGAACCGGCCGCACGATTACATACCTTCTTTGCAGGACAGCCCATGTTGATGTCGATGATATCAGCGCCATGTGCAACGTTAAGCGCCGCAGCATCGGCCATCGACTGCGCATCGGAGCCCGCTATTTGTACGGCGTGCGGTAAGCCATTGTTAACCCGTTCCACACGATGCTTCGTTTTAGCCGTGGCGAACAATAACGTGTCGCTGGAAATCATTTCGGAGGCTGCGAACCCTGCACCTTCTTTGGCGCATAGCGCTCTAAATGGTGCATCGGTGATCCCTGCCATGGGAGCTAGGAACACATTATTTTTTAATTTGTGCGCTCCTATTTGTATCATCGAAAACATAGTCTGAACCGGGCCGCATATCGTAATACAGATCGACAGAGAAAAAAACCAACATAAGCAAGATATGCTTAACTCTTATGCTTGACTTTTTTATTGCGCCCTAAATTTGAAATCAAATGAGCCAGCATTTGATCCGGGATCGTTTATATCCAGCGTTACTACAATGATTTCTTGCGGATCTATGGAGAGACCTGGCTGCCAATCAGATTTGTACTCATCAGGCAAAAAATCACGTTTTGCAACAACGCTGCCCAAATTATTGAATAAGCGCATAACGATCACTGGGTAAGCCTGCGCAAACTCAGCATCATTTCTGAACTTGATGATTACTTTCAGTGCATTGGGCACGTTCGGATGTGAAGAAACGTTTTGTTTTAATGCAGTTATGGCTGAAATATCAACTAACGGATCAACACTACACGGCAAGTAGGTGCATGCTTTTATCATCGCTGAGCGAATGGCCGTGTTTTGCAGCAAGACATCTTGCGCCCGGACAAAATACAAACCGCCGAGTATCGCTAGTAGCAAAAGGAACATTGAGCCTTTAAACCACCATGCGCTACGTGGTTTGACCTCGTCGATCAATACACCATCTAACGTATGGCTAGTATCGATCAAGACATCCTCTTCGGCGTACGGCGCGCCCGCCAGCGCATCGTCGACACCTTCACCATCTGGTTCAGGCTCAGGGTCACGGTAGTTAAATATAAGCGGCTCTTTGGGCTCCTCCTGACCAATGAAGTCCACTTCAGCAAAGGAGCCTGACTTCGATTCTGCCCCTGATTTGTCACTCGCCTTGGTGGAGTCCACATCGATCGTGACGTCGTGCACAAATAGCGTGTCGCTGAAAGTTTCATCGTCGCCAATTTCAACAGAGTCGAAATCGAATTCAGGTGTGTCACGTGTTTGATCGAAATACGCAATTTCGGGCAGGTCGGCTTCTTCGGAAAAAAGATCAAAGTCTGAGTAGGTAACGTCCAGCGCCGACGTATCGTTTGCCAACCCAGCAAGCGCAGCTGCCGAAGGGCCAGATAGCGTCGATGCGGGCGATGTAGATCCAACACTAGCATTCGGCGCGTCGTGAAAAGCCTGCGCGGCACCACGTGGCATCGCGGCGTCGTCACTAAGCAGTTCTTCGCTCGAGCGAAGTCCTTCAAGCGCATCAAAAATACTCAGGCATTCTCCACAGCGCACGCGCGTATCGCTGGAATCGAGCAGCTCTCTGGACACCTCAAATACGGTCTGGCAAGTGGAACAGCGTGTTTGAGGGTTGTCGTCAGTATTGAATTGTGAGCTTGGGTAAGCCATTCATTAGCCGAGTTGGCGAGTAGCCGCCAGCAATGCCCATCCATTTTGCTCGCAGACAGGCTCGAAATCAAAGGCGTTATTGTAGCGCATACACAACGGCTCAACCTGCTCTAATAAAATTCCAGACATCACCAGCAAGCCTCCGGGGCGCACCATTTTCGCAAAATCGTCAGCGAGTTGGGTAAGTGGTTCAAACAGTATATTAGCCAACAATACATCGACTTGTAACTGCTTTAATTGTTCCGCCTCACTGATTTGCAACTGTTCACCAACTCCATTGGCGTCGGCATTTTGTCGCGTCGCAATTAATGCCTGTTCGTCGATATCGACAGCGTAAACAGTTTGCGCACCCAACAACGCCGCCGCAATGCCTAAAACACCAGACCCACAGCCAAAATCGACAACAGATTTACCTTTCAACGGGTTGTTATCGGTGTTTTGCGATAAATTGCCCAACCACGCCAAACACTGCGACGTGGTGGCATGCGTGCCAGTACCAAACGCCAACCCTGGATCCAACATCACGGTAATGGCATCAGGTTCGGGCGGGCTGTGATGGGACGGACAAACCCACAAGTTTGCACCGAATTGCATCGGCTTGAAGTCATCCATCCAGCTACGCTCCCAAGGCTTGTCTTGCAATGCTTGAATTTGATACGCAGGTAGTGGAAGTTGTTCCGACACGGCAGCCAGTTGTAACGCATCTTGGATGGTTGCTTCATTGCTGCCTTGAGCAAACAGGCCGATCAGGGAGATTTCATCCCACAAAGGCACTTCACCCGGCGCGGGTTCCAGAATGGGTTGATCTTGTTGGTCGCGGTAAGTGATCGACAACGCGCCAGCTGCAAACAGCCAGTTTTCAAGCGCCTCAGCGGTTGCTGGCGACGCCTGTACGACCACTTCTGGCCAACTTGTGTTGGCCACGTTTTACTGTAGCCCGAGCTTTCGTTCGAGATAATGGATGTCGGTTCCACCTTCCATAAAGTTTTCATCACTGAAAATTTCTATGTGCAGTGGAATATTGGTTTTTATACCGTCGATAAAAACTTCACTCAGTGCTCCGCGCATTCGGGACATGGCCGTTTCGCGCGTCATACCTTTAACGATCAGCTTACCAATCATGGAATCGTAATAAGGCGGCACTCGGTACCCGTTATAAATGTGGGTATCCATTCGCACGCTGATACCACCTGGCGCATGATATTGCTCTATAACACCGGGCGATGGCATGAAGGTGTCTGGATCTTCCGCGTTAAGCCTGCATTCAAACGCATGACCACTGATAACGATATCTTCTTGCTTATAAGCTAAGGGCTTTTCTTCGGCAACGAGAATTTGTTGCTTGATGATGTCTACACCGGTGATCATTTCGGTGACCGGATGCTCGACCTGCACTCGCGTGTTCATTTCAATAAAATAGAACTGACCGTTTTCGTAAAGGAACTCAAATGTGCCAGCACCACGGTAGCCTATACGTTTGCAGGCATCCGTGCAGCGCTTGCCCATATCGTTTCGAGTGGCCTCATCGATACCCGGTGCCGGCGCTTCTTCAACAACTTTTTGATGGCGTCGTTGCAAAGAGCAGTCTCTTTCACCCAGATGAATGGCATTGCCATGCATATCAGCAATAACCTGAAACTCGATGTGTCGTGGTGCCTGGAGAAATTTTTCCATGTAAACCACGGGATTTCCGAATGCCGACTGCGCCTCTGAGCGTGTCATGGCAATTGAGCTCTCCAGCTCATCCGAAGAATTAACAACGCGCATACCGCGCCCGCCACCACCACCGGAAGCTTTGATAATGATTGGATACCCGATTTTTTCGGCCATTGCGCGATTGACAGCCGCATCGTCGCCTATTGGGCCGTCAGAACCGGGTACACAAGGTACGCCCGCTTCCTTCATTTCCCGAATAGCGCTAACTTTATCGCCCATTAAGCGAATAACGTCGGCAGTCGGGCCAATGAATCTAAAACCGCTTGACTCTACCCGCTCGGCAAAGTCTGCATTTTCGGCCAGAAAGCCGTAGCCTGGATGAATAGCTTCTGCGCGTGTAATTTCAGCCGCCGCGATAATTGCCGGTATATTCAAATAGCTGTCGGTAGAGGCTGGTGGCCCAATACAGACGGCTTCGTCGGCTAATCTTACGTGCTTGAGATCGCGATCGGCAGTTGAATAGACAGCCACTGTTTGTATGCCGAGGTCGCGACAACAGCGCATGATACGCAAGGCGATTTCGCCTCTGTTAGCGATGAGTACCTTTGAGAGTGGTTTGGCCATGTGTAACCCGCTAATCTATAACGATAAGAGGTTCGCCATACTCCACCGGCTGGCCCTCTTCCACCAAAATTGCGCGAACCGTACCACTGGTTTCTGCCTCTATCTGGTTCATGATTTTCATGGCTTCGATAATGCAAAGCACATCGCCTTTGGACACCGACTGACCAATCTCGACAAACGCAGGTGCACCGGGAGAGGGTGAACGATAGAACGTACCAACCATTGGTGATTCAACAATAGTACCGGGAGGCAAGAGGTCAGCTTCAACACTTTCTGCCGCTTTCGCAGTTTGCACCGGAGCAGCAGCCGGACTTTGAACCATTGCCGGGCCAGCCACCATTGCCGGAGCAACAGCCATTCCGCGAGCAATTCTTACTGACTCTTCACCTTCACTAATTTCTATCTCAGTAACATCTGAATCTTCAAGTAATTCGATCAATTTCTTGATTTTTCTAATGTCCATAAATTCAGATCCTGCAATGTTGATAAGTAACATGCACTAGAGCGGTTAACGTAGTATGCAAACAAGCAAAGCTACAGCCTGTAAGGCGTTAGCAATAGTGGATTTTCTAAAATACTGTAAGATCAAAGATATCATCAATTCGCGTACAGTTACAGCATTTTAGCGACAAATAATAAATTTTAAAGGAAACTTCTGATTACTCAACTTGACCCCACATTAGCGTTTCAATCGCTCGACCCCGTGCAAATTCTAGACGCTATCGACGCACAAGGCTGGCAAACTGATGGGCGTGTTTCAGCGCTTAACAGCTATGAAAATCGCGTGTACAACATTGGTCTGGAAGACGGCAAAAGCATTGTGGCCAAATTCTACAGACCCGAGCGCTGGACCGACGAAGCAATACTCGAAGAACATGCATTTTGCGAATCGTTAGTCGACGCCGACCTGCCGGTTATCGCACCCATAAAAAGCAGCTCGGGACAAACCTTATTCAACAGTGGTTTATTTCGCTTTTGCTTGTTTCCCCTTGCCGGTGGCCGCCCCCCGGAATTGGATAACGACGAACACCTTGCTGTTATCGGGCGTACATTAGGCCGCTTACATTTGCTTGGCGAAACACGCAGCTTCACCCATAGACCCAAAATAGATGCTGCGCGATTAGGAGACGAATCAGTGGCTCACTTGGAAGCCTCTGACCTACTGCCTATGGATGTGCGCTCCGCCTATTTATCGGTGGTGAAGGAAATTATGCCGATTGTGCACGAGCGCTTTACACAATGCAGCGCCGTGAAACAGTTTCGAATTCATGGCGACTTTCATCCGGGCAATATTTTATGGGGTCGGGACAACACACCCCATGTACTCGACTTCGACGACACCGCAACAGGGCCATCTATCCAGGATTTATGGATGTCAATATCCGGCGACCGCCAATACGCACAAGCCCGATTAGGCCATTTGCTGGATGGTTATAATGAGTTTCGAGAGTTCGACGAGCGTGAGCTGGTGCTTATTGAACCCTTACGGGCGCTTCGCATCATTCACTACGCTGCCTGGATCGCCAGACGATGGGAAGATCCCGCATTCCAGCGCGCCTTCCCGTTCTTTGCAGGTAACCGATTTTGGGATGAGCATATTTTATCGCTGAAAGAACAACGATCTGCTTTGGATCAAGCTGTCCTTATTTACTAGGACAGCTTTTCATTTACTAAGACAGCTTCCTAAACACTAAGGAGGCGTTGGTGCCACCAAAACCAAAGCTGTTAGACATAACGGTATCGAGCTTCGCGTTATCAATACGCTCTTGAACGATACTCATATTCTCAGCAGCTTCGTCGAGCTTGTCGATATTGGCAGAAGCAGCGATAAAACCTGCCTGCTGCATTAACAATGTATAAATAGCTTCCTGCACACCAGCAGCGCCTAATGAGTGCCCGGACAACGATTTGGTTGAGCTAACGCTCGGCCCGTTCTCACCAAAAACAGCCCTGACCGCTTTAAGCTCAGCGATATCACCTACCATGGTGCTGGTGCCGTGCGCGTTGATGTAATCTATCGGCGTATCAACCGATGCTTTCGCAAAACTCATGCATCGAGCAGCACCTTCCCCGGAAGGGGCAACCATGTCATAGCCATCGGAAGTTGCGCCATAACCAACGAGTTCGGCGTAAATTTTTGCACCGCGAGCTTTTGCGACCTCAAGCTCTTCAACGACAACCATGCCACCACCACCAGCGATTACAAAACCATCGCGATCCGCATCGTATGCACGCGATGCAATGGTTGGCGTGTCGTTATAGTTTGATGACAAAGCACCCATTGCGTCGAATAAACAACTAAGCGTCCAGTGCTCTTCTTCGCCGCCACCGGCAAATACGCGGTCTTGTTTACCTAATTGAATGAGCTCCAGTGCGTTACCGATGCAATGCGCACTGGTAGAGCAAGCAGAAGATATCGAGTAATTAACGCCCTTAATTTTAAACGGTGTTGCTAAACAGGCAGACACGGTACTACCCATGGTTTGGGTTACCCGATAAGCACCGACCTTACGGATACCGCGATTGCGCAGAATGTCGGCTGCATCCACTTGACTCGAAGAAGACCCACCTCCCGAACCTGCAATAACGCCTGTTCTGTCGTTGGAGACTTCATCTTCAGTTAAACCCGCATCGGCGATAGCATCGCGCATAGCGACATAAGCATGAGCCGCGGCACCACCCATAAAACGTAGTTTTTTACGATCAATCTGTTCTTTGAAATCGATGACAGGCGCCGCAGCCACTTGACTGCGCATACCCATTTCTTTGTACTCTTCGCGAGCTGATATGCCGGAACGACCGAGCCGAAGCGACTCCGTTACCGATTCTTTGTCATTTCCCAAGCACGACAAAATACCAATGCCGGTGATTACTGCACGTTTCATTTTGATATCCGCTAGAAGTTTTCAGTTGATGTAAACAAACCCACGCGCAAATCTTTTGCCGTATAAATTTCCCTTCCATCAACCAACATACGACCGTCAGCGATACCCATCACCAGTTTGCGTTCGATCAACCTTTTTACTTGCAACTCATAAGTTACCAGCTTTGAATCCGGCAGTACTTGCCCAAAAAATTTTACCTCACCAGCACCCAAAGCTCTCCCACGACCTGCATTACCCTTCCAACCTAGGAAGAATCCAACGAGCTGCCACAAAGCATCCAGACCTAAACAACCGGGCATCACAGGATCTTTCTCAAAATGACAATGAAAGAACCAAAGGTCGGGATTAATATCGAGCTCCGCTTTGATCTCACCTTTGCCATGCTCACCACCATCAGCGGCGATATGCGTTATGCGATCCATCATTAGCATATTGGGTGTTGGCAAACGGGCGTTGCCTTCACCGAAAAGCTCTCCACGACCACAGGAAAGTAATTCTTCTCGATTAAACGAATTTTGATTGATCACAACGGTTAAGTGTCTCTTTGTCTCTACCGACAGTTTACTAGTTCAAGCGGCACAGCACCACAATGCGCGCCGGGGAAATGGCATAAAACTATGTCTTTTAATTTGTTACTGCGCGCTGAAAACCTGTTGAAGTAATTCAGACGTACGTTTTAGCGGATTGCTGCGTATCGCTTTTTCTTCTTCAGCGATATAACGAAAAATGCCTTCTGAGCCTTTATCAACAACATGCGATGTCAAGTCTGCGTTGACCTTAGGTGCGCCGGGTATGGCGTTATAAGAGCTTAATAAGCTATTAAACGTATTGACAGCACCAACGCTTGCAAGCGACTGATCAACGATAGGACGCATCGCGGTTTTTAACGAATTTCCGGTTTTTTCCTGAAAATAGCTGGTGGCTGCATTATCCGGCCCTGTCAAAATGCCCCGCGCATCGTTCACACTCATATCTTTGACAGCACCTACAAATAATGATTTTGCTTTCGGCGTGGCCTGCTCAGCCGCTCGGTTCAAGCGCTGCTCTAAATCATCAAAAGATTTGCCCAATCCAAATTTCGTCGCGAACTTCTGCGCCTTCTTTAAAGAATCTGGCAATGGAATTCGAATAAGAGAATCATTAGAGAAGCCGCCCTGCTGACCCAACTGAGCCACAACAATATTGGTGCTTTTAACAAGCGCCTCTTTTAAGCCTGCTGTGATGTCATCATTACTAAGCGAGCCTGAGCTTGATGAACCTAAGACTGATTCGGCCGATCGGGTTAACTGCTCCAGTGAGGTATTGCCTGTATTGGCACAACCAACAATGGACAAACATGAGACAATTAATAGCGTACGGGCGAAAGAACAATTCATTAAGAAGCTCCAAAATAGCCATCTGGCACCAAGAACGTACATTATAGGCGCAAATTCAGGTTTAAACCTCATCATCATTACGTACAAACAAATGAACTTACTGGTCGCAGAATTTCAACGCGCAATAGCACAGCACTTTCAGTAGAACGCACGTTTTCTCAAATGCCACCTTCAGACCCGCCAACAGAGCGCTTTTTAAAGCACGCAGACTGCAAACTTCGTATACCTGACTCTATCAGTAGCCTTTCGCCTCCACTCGCAACCAGCATTGGCGATGTGAACTATATTATTAATCAGTCACTATCAAGTTCGTTACCAGCATTGTTTGATTTAATCCAAACAGGCAAGGCATTCTGTGTTTGTGAGTCGACACAGCAAATTGAAAACAAAAGTGAACTGTGCTCACTACCCAGCAACAGCTTTCAGGTATTAACCGCTGGTTCCACACAGCAACCCAAAAAAATTGTTCGCCTTGCGCGCAGCTGGATTAGCAGCTTCAAAACAAACGCCGGTTTATTCGGAATTGATTCCGAGGACAAATACGCGATCGTTGGCCAACTCACACACTCGCTCCCACTGTATGCAAGCCTCGAAGCCGCCCAATTGGGTGCCGATATACATTGCCTTGCCGACGTGTCCATAAAAAAACAGCGCATTTACTTACAAAAATGGAACAGCACTATTCTTTATGTGACTCCTACGCAACTGCAACTGCTTGTGCAAAGCACACAACAAGATGCAACAATGAATGAAACGTTAAGGCTGATTCTGTGTGGTGGTGGAAAATTACAAACACACACAAAAAAACAAGCACAGCGACATTTTCCAAATGCTGTAATCAAAGAGTTTTACGGCAGTGCAGAAACCAGCTTTATTAGCATCAGCGACAACAACACACCAGAGGGCTCCGTTGGCAAGGCTTATCCAGACGTGAACGTTTCAGTCCAGAACCCCGATCGCGACAACAAAGGAGAGCTGTGCGTCAGCAGCCCCTATTTATTCAGCCATTACAAAGAGGCTAGCGGTGCCCATCAGGATACAGCACCTAATTTATCCACCGACGCCGCTAAAGGCCGAACGGTTAATACCGGTGAAATCGGATCTATAGACGAACAAGGCTACATCTACATAACGGGACGAAAAGATCGCATGGTTAACATAGCCGATCAAAAAGTTTATCCCGAATTGCTGGAACTGTTGATTCAAGAACTGCCAAAAGTGAACGAGTGCGTGGTTATCCCCAAACATGATCGTCGTAAAGGGTATAGCTTGATCGCCATCGTCGATACCAACGATAATGAACGCAGCTCATCTTTTACTGCCCATATTATTGAGCACTGCAAACAGCATTTCAGTGCCCTGATCTCCCCAAAGTCAGTGCAGTTTGTTTCTCCAATTCCGAAACTGCCCTCAGGCAAACCCGACATTCAAGGCTTATCCGACTTGATAAACGCAAAGGGAAAACCACACGATAGGCATGACGATAATGCGTAACGTTTATATTGCCAGCGCCTTTAGAAGCGCGGTAACCCCTCGCGGCGGATCACTCGCATCTTTAGAGCCTTATGAGTTAGCCGCACCCGTTATCAAACACTGCCTGGATACAATTAACGTCAACCCCCATCAGGTAAACGAAATTATTGTTGGCAATGCTTTAGGCGCCGGTGGCAACCCGGCCCGCACAGTTGCATTGGCAGCCAAGCTGCCGAGTAAAGTGGCCGGTATGAGCATCGATCGCCAGTGTTGTAGCGGACTGGACGCCCTGCTGGTAGCCAGCGCCTTGATCGAATCCGGAAAAGCAGACGTAGTCATTGCCGGCGGTGTAGAAAGCTACTCTCGTCGACCAACAAGGTATAGCAACCCAATAAACGGCGAAGCAAAACCCTACGATGAAGCGCCGTTTATTCCGTGGTCGTCAAACCCGCCCAGCATGGCCGAAGCTGCAGATCAGGTAGCGCAAAATTTAGGGATCTGCAAGCAAAGTCAAGACGCATGGGCAATAGAGAGTCATCGCAAAGCCAGACATAACCAACGCTTTCTGTCTCAGGAAATTGTGGCCATAAACGGTGCGCAGCATGATGCGTACACACGTAATCTTTCGGAGGCGGTTTGCCAACGCGCTAAGAATTTAAGCGGTTCCATCAGCGCAGCAAATACAGCGGTAGCAGCGGATGCAGCAGCCTTTTGTATTTTGGTATCAGAATCTATCGCTAACAAACTGCAACAACGCTGTGTTCGATTGATTCATGGTTTAACGATTGGCAGCGATCCGTCACTACCTGCAATGGCTTGCATAGATGCGGTAAATTCACTGTGTCAGCAAACCGGTGTGAATACAAACCAACTCAATAATATTGAAATAATGGAAGCCTATGCGGCTCAAACCATCGCCTGCGTCCAACAATGTCAATTAGAACCAAGCCTCGTGAATCGTCGTGGCGGTGCTATTGCACGAGGGCATCCCATTGGCGCATCCGGCGCTATTCTGGCTGTGCGTTTATTTCATGAAGCAACGTTGACGCGTGGCTATGGGCTTGCCACTATCGCAGCCGCAGGTGGAATAGCAACAGCAATGCTAACAACATCAGAATAACGACAAACTATTCGAAACCCTCAAACGTTGCATAGGTCTGTAGCTGATCTCTGCTAGTTCGAAATTGGTTGATAGCCGCGTTTGGCTCTGTATAGCCCAGCGCAATTCCGCAAACTACTAAATCTTGCTCTGGTAATTCCAAATAACGATGTACAAGGTTAGCGTAATTAGCTAACGCGCCAATGCCTGTGCAGCCGAGCCCTGCACTTCGAGCAGCTAACATCAACGACATAATAGCCATACCCAAATCCATATAACAACCTTTGCCCATACCGCGTTCAATTGACACGACTATACCCACGGGTGCATCAAAAAATCGATAGTTTTGATTAAATTGATCTCTACGCGCCTGGGTGTCTCTTTTCTTAATGCCACAAGCATCATACAAAGCAAACCCAGCCTCACGTTGTTTACTTTTCAACGTTGCCGACATCGGCTTCGGAAAATATGAATACTCTTCTACTATCGGGGCATTGTTGGCAGCCGCATCCAATAGGACTTTCGATAGCCCTTGTAGTGGCTCTCCAGCAAGCACATGAAATTGGCCAGGTTGCAAGTTAGCACCACTGGGTGCAAACCGCGCGCAACGCACAACTTCCTCAACAAGGCCTAACGGAAGCCGTTCACGGGTGAATGCCCTGACTGAAAAACGGCTTTCGAGAAAGCGACTGAAATCTTCAAGTGACTCAGGAAGTTGCATCATGTAAATTCACATTAAAAGTTAACGCGGTTAACTCATAGTTGATCGCGACAACACACTGTTTGGACGCGTGTTCCAAAGACCAACCGTAATAGCCGAAGCAACAACGGCCTTAACGATATCACCGGGTATAAACCAGCCCATCAACAGAAGCGACTCGTAAAAAGACTTATCGAGCACAATTGACATACCGGTTATACCCATAATATACAGCAGTACAATGGAGCCCAACAACGAACCCAGCAAAGCGGCGATACCAATGTGCATGGTACGCCAACGTTCTACTACAGTGCCTGTAACCCAAGCGGCAACCGGGAAGCCCACTAAGAAACCCACTGAGGGAGAAACAAAAACAACTAAACCACCGCGACCACCCGATAGCAATGGCAAACCAACAGCTACCAGCAGCACAAACAACAACGCAGCCAATGCACCTCGTTTGCCACCTAAGATAGTGCCACAGAGCATGACACCCAGGCTTTGTGCAGTAACAGGCACACCGAATGGAAGCTTTAAAGCAGGGATTAAACCCAGTGCAGCGATCAGAGCTGCAAACAAAGCGATAAAAACGATATTTCTTTCTGACATTACGCGTTAAACCTTAATATCTATTGCTTTTAGTTAGAACTACTTTGCAAAAGCTCAGACACAGAAACGCCTGCACCTCTTGCACGAAGGGCTTGCGCCACTTGCTCGGCATCGTCAATCACTAAACCGGCAAAAGGCTGTACGATTTTCAACTGTGGTCTGGAGGGTGATCTTGCACGCCACGCTTGATAAAGACCAGCGCCTTTTACTCTGAATACAGGGGTAAACCTTATAACTAACCCAATGGCAATCCCAACCCATACCGGGTTAAAGCCATATCGTCGCAACGGAGACAAAACCGTATTTATAACCTGGATCATATCGGTGAGTCGGGTGGTCATCGTAACAAGATTGGCAAATGTAAACGCACACAACAGTCTGAGAATGATAGTTGCGCCTTGTGCTGGGGTATTGGTTAGCACATGCCACAGTAAAACAATAACCACAAACGGCCATAAAATAAAAAGCTGTTTGAATCCGGCAATGAAAAATAGGCGCCCGCACAATGCATACAAAGAGGCGCTGACAAAAAGTACTAGCAACAGTATGGCAATGCTTTCAATGGAAAACAAAACAACTGTGACTGTACAGAGCAATACAAGTTTCAATGCTGCCGAGTAACTATGATAAGGCGTTTTATGGGGAGAGCTCAGAGATATCATCACTCTCTCCTAGCTGATACATACGTTGCATATAATTAGTTAGAACGGTATTAGGTTTGCCACTTTCAACGAGTCGTCCTTCATCGAACCAGTACACAATGTCATAGTTTTCCAGCACATCAGCACGATGGCTAATATGAAGCAAACTGGAATCGCAGGCATCCAAGTACCGAGTAATTTGCATTGTTGTTGGAATATCCAACCCCGACAATGGTTCGTCCAGAATTATAAGCTTGGGCTGCATCGATAAAACAGACATTAAACACACCAGCTGCTTTTGACCTTGAGATAACTGATGTACCGCAGCTTCTGCCCAATGTGCTTTATTGAAATGATTCAGCACATCCATTGATTTTTCTTCTGCCGCTGTTTGGGTTAAGCCAAGCTGCTTCAGACCAAAACTGATTTCTTCAATAACCGTAGGAAAAAGTATTTGATGATCTGGATTCTGGAATAGGATGCCAACAGTTTTAATTGCATTTGCTCTGTCCGCGAATACATCAATGCCCGACACAACTACCTTGCCGTTATCGGGTTTAATCAAGCCACTGAGTAAGCGGGCAAATGTAGACTTACCAGAGCCGTTTCTACCCACTACACCAACACGTTTGACGGCACAACTCAGATTGATATCTTTGAGTATAGATTTACCGTCGATACTATAGTTGACGTTATCGACAGATATACTCGCAGCCAAGTTATCTTTATCAGTGACAACCATTACATTAACTTATTAATAATGGTAACCAGGCCGATAATCGAAACGGTAGCGAGCCCAAACCCGATAAAACGTTGAAACTGTGTTTGATCTCCACGAATAATTTTAGCGTGCACGCGAAGTCCAATGAAGTGCCCTACGGCAACCGCTGGAAAAGTTAGCAGCGTTAACTCTATTTGCAGATCAACGTCTGCCACTGCAAAGGTGCCCAGCTTGAACAGCACCATAACAATCCAAACAGTAAAAAAAGTTTCCCTCAATTGATGTGCAGGCAAACGACGAATACCCAAGGCTACGATCAATGGCGCACCTATTAGCGACACACCACTAACATAGCCCCCAAACACTAAGAACGCAAAATCTGTGAAGCGGTTATGACTAACAAATGTTTTGTTAACAATATAACTTGCCGCATAAATCAGCGTAATCGCATAAACAAAAAGCGACAACACAGTACCCGATATATTGAGTAAACCGATCAAGCCTGCACAAAACGGAATGGCCATGACAGCGCACAGCTTCGACAAAAATTGCCAATTGATATTTTCACGGCGCGTAGCAATGGTTAGCACCGAAAAGAACAAAAGATGAAAACCAATCGCAGGTAAGAATAGGAGTAAGTCATCGACAATAAGCAGCATTAGCGGAAGCGACAAGGCGGCTCCACCAAAACCAAGACCTGAGCGCACAACACCGCTCCATACAAAACACAGCGCAAGCAGGCCTAACTGCCAGATAGGCAAGGTATCCAAAACGGTGTTAGTAATTAGCATGCTGCCAGGAAAAGTTGAGGAATCGAACTATGCCAGAACCCTTAGCCCCAATCGGAAGGCACAGGATTAGCTTTCGCCAGTTTTTTCACTTTCGCATGAGACGGGCAACTGGTTACATGATCGTTAACCATGCCACTGGCCTGCATGAACGCATAACACGTTGTGCTGCCCACGAATTTAAACCCGCGCTTTTTAAGCGCTTTGCTCATCGCCTCTGACGCATCAGTTTTCGAAGGCACATCGGATAACGCTTTAAAGTTATTCTGAACAACTTTGAAATTGGTAAACGACCATAAAAACTGAGCGAATGATTCGCCGTTTTTTTCCATATCTCTGACCAATTGAGCATTAATAACGAAAGCGGCTATTTTCTGCTTGTGTCGTACAATGCCAGCGTTGAGTACCAGTTTTTCTTGCTTTGCTTGTGTGAATCTAGCGACTTTAAGGTGGTCAAAATTGGCAAACAGTTTTCTGTAGTTGTCCCGCTTATTCAGAATAGTTATCCAGCTGAGCCCAGCCATCGCGCCTTCAAGACACAGGTTTTCGAATAAGGAACGCATGTCATAACAGGGCATACCCCATTCATTATCGTGGTATTCACGATAGAGCTCGGTACTTTGGCACCAGCTGCAACGTTTATCAGTTAATTTGTCCATAGGCATATTGTGCCCTAAACCGGCGCGGTATTGAAAAAATTCCGCCGACAGATTGGACTTAACAAAGAAAGTTGACCATCTGGCAGGACACCAGAATAAGAAACAAATCCAGGGGGTTTACAGACGTCGTAAACTACGTGCCAAACCGTTTCGGCTCGGTGATATCGATAACGTTCTCGCTGTCGTCTATGCCCTGCACACCGGGTGCCCAGGCTTTTATCCAGCTAAGGTATTGATCTAACGGCATCGGCTTACTGATGTAGTAACCTTGCGCAATGTCGCACCCTTGCGACTGCAGGAACTTAAGTTGTTCTTCATCTTCCACACCTTCTGCCACTACTTTCATGTTGAAGTGTTTTCCTAGCCCGAGCACCGCTTCAACAATTGCGACATCATCATTGTCACTGGAGATATCGGTAATAAAGGCTCTGTCAATTTTTAGCGTATCAACCGGGAAACGCTTCAGATAGGCCAAGGAAGAATAACCGGTACCAAAGTCGTCGATGGCTAAACGCATACCGAACCTGCTAAGTTCGTGAAGCGAATTGATAACTTCTTCAGGATCGTGCATAACCGCACTTTCGGTAATTTCTAATTCCAAACTACCAGGTGCCAGCTTGGTATCGTTTAGCGCTTTGCTAACCATAGGCAGCAGATTGCCATCGGTAAATTGTACCGCGGAAATATTTACCGCTATGTTCAGCGTATCGTAACCAAGCTTATGAATTTTTCGTGTTTCTTTGCACGCTGTACGTAAAATCCATTCACCCAGCTCGATAATCATGCCGGCCTCTTCAGCCACTGGTACAAAGACCTCGGGCGAAATAAAGCCGTTTTCCGGATGACGCCACCGAACCAAAGCCTCAGCTCCAGTAATCTGACGCGTATGAATATTCACTTTAGGCTGGTAGTAGACCTCGAACTGACCTTCCACCAAGGCAAGTTTTAAGTCTTGCTCAAGCCGAATGCGAGCGGTTAAACGGCTGCGCATGGTTTCATTAAATAATTTGTATTGATTCTTGCCGTTACTTTTTGCTTCTTGCAATGCAACTGAGGCATTGTTGACGATTTCCTCGCCCATCATCTCTTCGTCTTGACCGCTATGCACATCCAACGGGAAGCGCGATATCCCAACAGAGACGGCCGCCTTCAAGGTAAAGCCTC
Source organism: uncultured Granulosicoccaceae bacterium (assembly GCA_937923565.1). GTDB lineage: Bacteria > Pseudomonadota > Gammaproteobacteria > Granulosicoccales > Granulosicoccaceae > Granulosicoccus. The sequence continues at coordinate 21,871 of CALDTX010000114.1, forward strand.
TGTACTCATAAGGCGAGGTTGCAATTTGCATTATTCTGCGCGCGGTTTCCTCAACAGCCTCTTGATCGGCCAGCTCTTTATGCAGAACAACAAACTCATCGCCATCCAGTCGCGCAGCCAGATCAATGTCGCGGATCATCGTATTCAGCCGGTTGCCAATTTCAGCCACCATTTTGTCACCAACCAAATGGCCGTATTGGTCGTTAAAGAACTTAAAATTATCTAAATCGATTAAGAAAATAACGAACTGAGAGGAAGTTTTGACGGCTTCCTTCACCGTTTTTTGTAACGCATCTTCAAACATAAGCCGGTTAGGAAGATGCGTTAGCGGATCGTGGTGCGCCGCATATTCTAAATATTGCTGTTTAACTTTTATCTGACGAGCAGCCTTACGTTGCGCATCAATCAAGCTATTAAATTCTTCCGCAAGCGGGTTTAGATCTTCGGTTTCATTAAATTCGATATTCTTGGGAATACCGCCGTCACTCTCCATTCGGCTTGCGTGCAATTTCTCAGAGAATTTGCTCAGCGGCCTGATGTAAGCCCGATTAGTCAGCATTAAGGTTAGACCTGCAATTAGCAAGCTCACCAGAAATGCAGCCAATACACATAGAACCAAACTCTTTACTAAGAGGTTGCGCATGGGTTGTGTGTTGAGCCTTACAGTTGCCAGCACTCGACCCTTAGATGTCTCTAGCACCCAAAGCGTATCGTAAGAACCTGAACCGGTTCGTTCGGTAGCAAGCAAGTGGCTGTCAAAACTGACATCCGATTTTGGTACCTCACCCTCTGTTACTACGACATTGCCAGCGGTATCAGTAAGCATCACACCAAGCACACGTTTAGAAAGCAGTAATTGAGGGTTGGCTAAGATGGCCTGCTGGTCAGCATCGAGCAAACGATTAAGGTGACTTTTCTCGGAAGTCACCAGCGCGGATAGATCGCCTTGATATTGCAGCCACAGTAGAGGGGCTATGATCGCAAGCTGAGCAGCGAATAGCATACACAATACGAACGCAGACAAACGCCTGGCCGCACTGGATTGAGAAAATTTCTGTTTTAAAGAGTGAAGATTCATTTAATAATCTTGAGCTTATCCTTGCATCAGCTTCAACAAACAGCCGCCATTTAATAAAGTTGATATCGGCTAGGGCAAGTAGGTCTGAAGTGACAGACAGGCGCAGGAAAAGCCTACAAGATGGCCACAAAAAGGGTTCAAAGCCGACAAATTACCACCAGCTAACTGTTAAAAATGAGGAGACGCGCAGTTTTATTTGAACTAGCGCACAATAATCAGCAAATCTGATTTTTAACTGCACTTTGCGCTTTATTTTTTGGCCAAAAAAAACCTCGCACAAGGCGAGGTTTTTTTACTACCAGTGTGGGCGCTGGATCACATCATGCCGCCCATGCCACCCATTCCACCCATGCCGCCCATGCCGCCCATATCTGGAGCGCCACCGCCGCCTGCACCATTTTCAGATGGCTTATCAGCAATCATGGCTTCAGTGGTGATCATCAGACCAGCAACAGACGCTGCATTTTGCAATGCGTAACGAGTCACTTTAGTTGGGTCAAGGATACCCATTTCAACCATATCGCCATATTCAGCAGAAGCTGCGTTGTAGCCGTAGTTACCGCTGCCTTCACGAACCTTAGCAACAACAACTGAAGGCTCATCGCCAGCATTTGAAACGATTTGACGCAGTGGCTCTTCCATTGCACGCTTGGCAATTGAAATACCAACGTCTTGCTCGTGGTTGTCGCCAGTCACTTTATCAACGGCGCTGATCGCTCGAACCAGAGCTACACCACCACCAGCAACGATACCTTCTTCAACCGCTGCGCGAGTTGCGTGCAGTGCATCGTCTACGCGGTCTTTCTTTTCTTTCATTTCTACTTCAGTCGCTGCACCGATTTTGATAACTGCAACACCACCAGCCAGCTTAGCTACGCGTTCCTGCAATTTTTCTTTATCGTAGTCTGAAGTTGCTTGATCGATTTGAGTACGGATCTGCTCAACTCGTGCATTGATTTCGTCAGAAGAACCAGCACCATCAACAACCGTTGTGTTGTCTTTGTCTACAGTTACGCGCTTAGCAGTACCAAGATCGTCTAGTGTTACTTTGTCGAGAGACAAACCAACTTCTTCAGAAATAACCTGACCGCCAGTCAAGATAGCGATGTCTTGCAGCATTGCTTTACGACGATCACCAAAACCAGGTGCTTTAACCGCACAAGTTTTGATAATACCGCGCATGCTGTTAACAACCAAAGTGGCTAACGCTTCGCCTTCGATGTCTTCAGCGATAATCAATAATGGCTTAGACGATTTAGCAACCGCTTCTAACGCAGGAAGCAAATCGCGAATGTTTGAGATTTTCTTGTCGAACAACAAGACATACGGATCTTCCAACTCAGCGCTCATCGCATCTTGGTTGGTGATGAAGTATGGAGACAAGTAACCACGGTCGAACTGCATACCTTCAACAACCTCAAGTTCGTTGTCTAAGGATTTGCCTTCTTCTACAGTGATAACACCTTCTTTACCAACCTTTTCCATTGCATCGGCAATGATTTGGCCGATTGATTCGTCGCTGTTTGCTGAAATACTACCAACTTGAGCCACTGATTTAGTGTCGTTACATGGCTGAGACATGCTAGCCAACTCGGCGGTGGCTGCAGCAACGGCTTTGTCGATTCCGCGCTTCAGATCCATTGGGTTCATGCCAGCAGCAACAGATTTCAAACCTTCGCGAACGATGCTTTGAGCTAATACAGTTGCAGTGGTAGTTCCGTCACCAGCGATATCAGAAGTTTGCGAAGCAACTTCTTTAACCATCTGAGCACCCATGTTTTCGAATTTGTCTTCTAATTCGATTTCTTTGGCAACAGATACACCGTCTTTAGTGACGGTTGGAGCACCAAATGCTTTGTCTAAAACAACGTTACGACCTTTTGGTCCCAAGGTTACTTTAACGGCATTGGCTAGGGTATCAACACCGACGAGCATACGTGCACGTGCGGCATCTGAAAAACGAACTTCTTTAGCACTCATTGTTTCTTGATCCTGTGATTCATTGGCGGGCTCGCGATTAGGGCAAGCGGCGCAGAAAATTAAACCTCACGCCTGGGTGAGGACGGGGCCAACAGCTTTAACGCTGTTTAGCCTTCGAAAACACCCATGATGTCGTCTTCACGCATCACCAACAGCTCTTCACCGTCAATTTTGATTTCGGTTCCGGAATATTTACCGAATAGCACCTGATCACCGGCTTTTACATCCAATGGGCGTACGTCGCCGTTTTCAGCAACTTTGCCTTTGCCTACAGAAACTACTGAGCCACGGGCAGGCTTTTCAGTGGCGGAATCAGGGATTACGATGCCACCAGCGCTAGTGCGCTCTTCTTCCATACGCTTGATGACCACGCGGTCATGCAAAGGACGAATATTCATATGTTCAAACTCCAAGAACGGTTGTAGATTAATTTGGGCGGGCTTGTTAGCACTCACCGCCAGCGAGTGCTAATTTTAATGATGATGAAAACTAATTCAAGGGGGTAGAGGAAAATAGTTTAGGTTGCGCGGGCACTTATCCTTTTTTTCGGCTAAAACTCTGGGCTGCAAACAAAACCGGTGCTACTTAAAGGCCTAATCCAGCCGTTCGTAATCGCCGTCGATCACCTTTCCTTCCACAGGCTTGCCAGACTTAGGGCTCGCAGCATTTGGTGGAGGGGTTCCAACGCCAGCCCCGGTAGACCAACTTCCACCGTTACCTGACATGACCCAACCGCCTCCCAGTGCGCTTTTCGAGAGTTTTTTCGCCAAAAAAGCGCGAGAAACAGGGATTAAGCAGGTGAAACCAACCGCATCGGTCATAAAACCCGGGGTTAGCAGCAATACACCACCAATTAACAGAAAGATGCCTTCTAGGATTTGCTGAGCAGGCATTTCGCCCTGCCCCATTCTCTGCTGAGCCTTAACCAGCGTGGCCAAGCCTTGTTGACGTAACATATATGTGCCCAATATGGCCGTTATCACGACAATAGCGATGGTAGTCCAGCCGCCAATGATATTGCCAACCTGAATCAACAGCGCGATTTCCAGAATTGGCACAACAATAAATAAGACGAAAAGAATGGGCATTGAGGCTCAACATAAAAAAGGCACACTTGTGACCAACATAAGGAACCTTGTGTCTGATTGCAACTCTGAAGCTGAAACAACTCAGAATAATTTCAATGAGTTTGGGCTATCTTCGTACTAACCGCATCTATTTAGATGATAAATTTTCTTTAGAGCAAACAAATAGTGAATGCCAAGGCAACCGGTCAGTGCAAACAAGAAGATTTGGTACGGAACATGAACAAGCGATATAACTATTTTTCTCCTTTGATTTCAATACTTTAAATGAGCCTCTTTCATTGTCCAGCCAGCGCATGAATCTAATCCGTAAGCCACAACTTGCTATTTTGGCGGTCACACTGTTGCTGGGATTATCCACCCCAATGGTCGCACAAGCGCTAACCAGCCTATTTGGGGAGGGCCCGAGCCCGTTACCGGTAGACGAGGCCTTCGTAAGCAGCGCCGAGGTGGTAGGCGATAACTCGCTCCGTGTGCAATTTGATATTGAGCCCGAATATTACCTTTACAAGAAAAAACTGAGCTTTAGCAGCGACAACGACGACATTTCTATAGGCTCGCCGACGTTTAGCAAAGCCACCACCCACGAAGACGAATTTTTTGGCACGTCGCTGGTTTATCGCGATGATGCCACTATTGAATTGCCTGTACAACGCAAGGGCTCAGCAAACGAGCTCACCCTGACTGTTCATTATCAAGGCTGCGCCGACATGGGCATTTGCTACCCACCGAGCACCGCAGATTTCAAGTTGACGTTGCCCGTAGCACCGTCGACGGCAGTCTCTGATATTGCTCAGGCAAACGAGGCTATTCCCTCGTTCAAGAACAAGCCAAGCAAATTATCAGAGCTTTTAAACAGCACATTTCTGGGCAGTGAATCCGGTAGCGGTGACGAACTGCTAACACCGCAGCAGGCTTTTATCCCAAATATCACTATTGGTAGCAACAACCAATTTGACGTTAACTGGCTAATTGAACCCGGTTACTACCTGTACAGAGACAAATTGAAATTTGAATTGGTCAATGCAGCAAAGGCCAATATAGAGAACATTGAAAAAGACGAAGGCACTATCCAGAACGATGCGTTTTTTGGGGATGTCCATGTTTATCGACATACCGCTAACGCGAAACTTGCAATTAACAGCGAGCAAGCTTACCCAAATGCCGATTTGAAAATTTACTATCAAGGTTGTGCCGATATCGGTGTCTGCTTTCCACCCGAGGAAATTAATGTCCCCGTTTCGATAATGGCTAAAGTAGCCACTCTATCTACCGCTGCGGTTAGCGAAACGGCCACTGTGCAAACGACTAACTTAATAGCGAGCACTAATGACGATACCAACGCAAACGCAAATACAAATACAAATACAAACACAATTAGTAATAGCAGCGATACGAACAGCGAAACTCGCGGCCGAATTATTACCGAACAAGCCAAACTCTCCACTTTGCTATCCGGTAAAAACTACTGGCTGATCATATTAAGCTTCTATGCAGCCGGATTACTGTTGGCTTTTACGGCCTGTGTGTACCCAATGATTCCGATCCTATCCAGCATTATCGTAGGTCAGGGAGAATCGCTATCAACCTTTAAAGCATTTAACTTATCGCTGGTGTATGTCCTCTCCATGGCATCAGTGTATGCAGTTGTTGGCGTGTTGGTTGGCTTGTCTGGTTTTAATATACAACCCTTGTTTCAAAACCCTTGGGTGCTATCAGCATTTGCCCTGTTATTCGTGATTCTTGCAATATCCATGTTTGGTGTTTTCGAGCTAAAAATGCCCAGCGCTATCCAAGAGAGGTTAGTAAGCGCATCCAATAAACAGTCCGGCGGGAAATGGCTCGGGGTTTCAACCATGGGCATGCTGTCGGCACTTATAGTTGGGCCATGCGTTACTGCACCGTTGGTGGCGGCTTTAGCGTTTATTGCAAAAACAGGCGACGCACTTATTGGTGGCGTCGCCCTGTTCAGTATCGGTATGGGTATGGGCACGCCTTTACTGCTTATAGGCACCTCTGCCGGAAAGCTCATGCCTAAGGCCGGTGGTTGGATGACATCCATTCAACGTTTTTTCGGCGTTGTTCTACTCGGTGTCGCAGTTTCAATGCTAGCGCGATTCTTACCAGCACAAGCCACTATGTTGCTCAGTAGTACGGTTATATTATTTGGCGCGGTGTTGTTTGGTTTGGTCAACAAACTTGACGATGCCGCCCCAGTTGGTCAGCGACTATTAAAAACCCTTGTATTAATTGCCGCACTTTACTCAGGCGCATTAATCGTCGGCGCTTTATCGGGCAACAACAGTTACATAACACCCTTGAAAGGGCTCGCAAGCCAAAGCGTTTCGCAAAACTCTGGACAACAAACCGAACTGATTTTTCAAAAAATAAAGGGCGTCAACGGTTTAGAAACTGCCTTGCAACAAGCAAAAAATAACAACCAGAATGTGATGCTGGACTTCTACGCCGACTGGTGCGTGAGTTGTAAGGAAATGGAGGCATTCACGTTTACCGACAAAACGGTAATTGCGCAACTAGAGAACACACTGCTACTGAAAGCCGATGTCACATTAAACGATGACCAAGACAAGGCTCTGTTAAAACGTTTCGGCATCTTTGGTCCACCGGCTATTTTGTTTTTCGACAAGCAAAGCAATGAACAAACCGACGCTCGAGTTGTTGGCTTTTTACCCGCTAAGAAATTTAGCGCGCACTTGGATCTGGTATTAGCTCTTTAAGGCTTAGGAAGCAAAGATCAACCACGCTGCTGTGTCATTGATTCAGCGTTGCAACGCTGCAATGTCATGCTCTTTGGCATTGCCCACGACAATACCGAATGAACATAAAATACCCACCACACTAACGACACATAAAGCCACTCCCGCATAAAACCATGAATTAGTCCACTCCACAATACGCGTTACCATCAATGGGCCAGACAACTGCCCCATTCCCGCACCTTGTAGCATCAGACCAAGCATCACGCCTAACACACCGGCGCTCGCCGCATTTCTTTGCACTGTTGTAAACAACGTGCCAGGTATAAGTCCAGCAACACCGGTTAGCAAAACAGCCGCCGTTATTCTGATAACGGATAAATCAATCCAAAACAAAATGACCGCCAACACCCCCGTACAAATAAAAGTACCGGCAATGATCTGTTGATGTTTATGGCCGCGGTTTATGAGCCAACCAGAAGCAAGATTGCCAATTCCGTTTGCAAACATCACAACACTGCCGAAAAAGGTCGCAACACCAAGAGACAGACCCGAATGTGACTCCAATAGGCTGGGCAGAAAAGCAGTAACTGCCACAAAAATTGCTGAATAAAAAAGAAAACACAGCATCACTGCAATAGCACTCATGTTAATTGCCTTGGAAAACTTCAGTTTGTCCCTTTGCCGCGCCAATGATGCAAACGAGTGCTTATTAACTTGCGTAACAGAAACGATGGTTACAACGGCAATTAACGACAGCACGCTGGAGAACGCCCAAGACACGCGCCAACCGCCAAGCGAATTCAGATAAGGAGCAAGCAAGAGCATAGTGCCGCTGCCTACCGACATAAAAGAGCCCCAAAGACCCATAACAATAGGTTTATCTTTACCGTGACTAATGCAGCCAAGCAAGGCTGGTATTGCAACAGCACCTAATATCCAGCCCAGACCTTCCAACGCCCTTCCCAGCATCAGTAGGTTCACAGAGTTTGCAACATAGCCAACAGTACTGCCAAATGCTGCTAACGTAACGCCACAGACAGCGAATGCAACGTAGCCAAACCTGAGCACGGTTGCTCCTACAAGCAGGCCAAAAATTGCGATTAACAAGCCGTAAATACTCACGAAGTTACCACTCTGAGCGATACTCAAGTTGAAATCTTGAACAATCAGCGGTAGCGCGCCGGGCACCTTGCCCACATGCAGGGCCAAGGTACAGCTCGACAAATAGATAGCCCAAACCGCCAACCAATTGGTTGATTGTATAGCCGTTGTTGGAAGTTGTTCGCTCACCACGTTAGACTACATAAACTAAGGCATTCGTGCTCGAAAATTATCTGCGTACAAACCAATACCGGCGATAATCTGCATTGACTTCCAATACAAACAGACACGTTAAGTTTGGACAATGCCAATTGTGTAAGCGCACAACGGCATTGACTTTTCACCACTTAATTCCAAAAAAATGTCATCGACGTAAATTTTTCCAAAAGAATTACAGCAAAACAGAACTCAACGTGGGCATAACTGTGTGCCGAAAATGCCATCGAGGCATCCATAAACTATTCGATGAAATGAAACTTGGCAAAGAACTCAATTCAATTGAAAAATTAAAAGCGCAGCCAGCCATTCAGAAACACTGTCAGTGGGTTGCAAAACAACAAAGCTAAAATACGTGGGTAAAGCTTTTAATGCTGTGCAAGCTCTTTCATAACCCGCCGCCAACCGCTGTGTGCCTCCGGGCCTACGCTGGCGAACACATCGCTCAGTAACTCAACTTGAAATTTCGACAAACTTTGTTCTAAGCGTTTGCCTTGAGCGGTTAATTTCAACTGCTTGCTCCTGGCATCATCTGGCGACTTCTGCGATTTGATCATATCCATACTGATTAATTGGCGTA
>CALDTX010000115.1 GCA_937923565.1 uncultured Granulosicoccaceae bacterium
GCCCTTTAATTTGACCAGCGTAGCTGGCGAAATTAAAGGGCTGCGTCCCCTTTTTCTTGCGTCCCCTTTTTTACTTTTTTATGCCCGCAACTTAGCGTTGTCCGGATCAAACGCTGGTTCGGCTACCACTGTCGCTTTAACATCCTTACCCAGTACGCGAACAATCAGTTCTTTGCCTGGCTCAGCCAATGCGGTGTTGATATAGCCCAGCGCAATACTGCGATCCATTCTGTAGCCGTAACCACCGCTGGTGGTGTAGCCAACTGCCTGGCCTTCGCTGAAAATCGTGCAGCCATACAGGGCGTCAAAGTCGGTATCGTCGAGCAGTAGTTGTACAAACAGTAGCTCGGTGCCAGATTGCTGCTGTATTTGCAATGCTTGCTTACCCGGAAAATCAATCGACTTGTCCAGCTGAACAAATCGGTTTAATGCGGCCATGAGTGGTGATGTTTCATGATCAAGTTCCGCTTGCATGGCGCGGTAGCCTTTTTCTAATCGCATACCATCGACTGCATACTGGCCGAAGTTTTTCAAATTGATGTTGTTGTCTTTGGCGCTTGCAAACAACGCATCGTAAACGGCTTCGGCAACCGAGTTGTCAACATGCAATTCCCAGCCAAGTTCGCCAATAAAATTAACCCGTAGTGCTAAAACCGGTTTACCGGCAACGTTAACCTGCTGAGAAGTCAGCCAACGAAAATCAGCATTCTCTAAGCTTTTATCGCAAATAGGTTGTAATACTTGCCGAGCTTGTGGTCCGGCTAGTACCAAGGTTGTTTGGCTGTCGGTGATGTCTTCCAAATTGATGTTTGCATGACCTTCGGCAGCTTTTTCTAACCAGTCTAAATCGTGTACGCGAGAAGGAGCACCACCCACCAACATGTAGTGGTTGTCACCAATGCAAGTGATAGTCATTTCACTTGCAATGCCACCGCTGGGGTAACAGAAGTAGCTGAGTGACATTCTGCCGGGTGCTGGAACACGACCAGCGATTTGCGCATCTAACCAGGCACTTGCACCAGAACCGGTTAGCGCAAACTTTGCAAAGCCGCACAGATCCATAACACCGACGTGTTCTGTTACGTGTTGGCTTTCGCGTTTGGCAGCTGCGAACCAAGGGCCTTTGCCATAACTGGCTTCGTACTCAGTAGCATCTGTTTCTTCGGCAAACCAAACCGGGCGTTCATAACCACCGCGTGCGCCAAACTGAGCACCTTGTTGTTTGAGCCGTTCGTACAACGGGCTCATCAAAGCAGGGCGGCCAGCTGGCCATTCATCGTGCGGGAAGCCAATTGCATATTCGTTTGCATACAGTTCGGTGGCTTTATCGACAACGTATTGCTGCGTGGCGTAGTGACCATAACGTCGTGGTTCCATTGACCACATATCCCATTCTGGTCGGCCGTCTAAAATCCATTCTGCGATGTTTTTACCGGCACCACCACCTTGGCAAATACCAAAACTAAACGTATTACAGTGATAAAAGTTTTTCAGTTTTTTAGCTGGGCCAACAAAGGGTATCCCATCGGGTGAGTAGGGGATCGGGCCATTGATAACACGTTGCACACCAACGCTGCCCAATATAGGCATACGTTCACAAGCTTGTTCGATATACCACTCAAGCCGTTCTAGATCATCATTGAATAATTCGTAAGCGAACTTTTCAGGTAGCTTGCCATCGGCCCAATGAGGTCTGGCATCTTTCTCGTAAGGGCCAAGTATTAAACCGGATTTTTCCTGACGTAAGTAGTAAGAGTCGTCGGGGTCTCTAACCAACGGAATAATGCCTTTGTGTTGTTCCAGCTCTGGAATAGACTCGGTGAGTAAGTATTGATGTTGCATGGTAACGATCGGCAAGTACTCGCCCACCAAAGCATTGACTTCACCTGCGCGATAACCGCCTGCATTGACAATAGTTTCGCAGGTATAGGTTTGCTCGGGAGTTGTAACGCGCCATAGATTGCCTTCTCGCTCAATTTGGGTGACTTGAGAGAACCGTTTAATCGTGGCGCCCATAGTACGTGCTGCGGATGCCATTGCTTGCGTGAGCTGGCTAGGATCAATGTCGCCATCGTGTGGGTCCCATAAGCCACCGATTAAACCATGTGTTTCAAGAAACGGATTTCGTTCTTGCATTTGATCTGGTGTTAGTAATTCGTAGCCAAGTCCCATGGCATTAGCCATGTCGGCCACGTGCTGAAATTCTTGCCAGCGCGATTCATGCTGCGCCAGCCGAATAGAGCCGGTTTGATGATAGTTAATTGGGTAAGCCGGATCTTTTGCCAACTCGGTATAAAGCTGGGTAGAGTAGTGTTGCAGTTTAATGATATTGCGACTGCCTGAAAACGTTGGGATGTTGCCGGCAGCATGCCAGGTAGACCCGGAGGTTAGCTCGTCCATTTCCAGAAGCAATGTATCGGTACAGCCTCTTAGTGCCAGATGATATAGTGCACTACAGCCAGCTACACCACCACCGATGATAAGAACTTTTGCATCGCTCATTTAAACAACACCCAGTAAGATTAAGACAGAAACATTGTGCAATAAGCGAATAAAATTAGGGAAATTTTTGACGTTTATTGTTTACTTGTGCACGACATATTTCACCGTTGCGGCTATAAAATCCGGAAAAATTAAACATGCAAAAATGGTTTCAAAGTACAGCTGCAATATTCACCGTTTTTTTTGTGGAATCGGCTGTTCTGGGTAGTTGGATTCCAAGAATTCCTGACATCAAAGCGCAGCTTCAACTCAGCGACTTCGATCTTGGCCTTTGCTTGTTAAGCATGCCGTTGGGTACGTTATTTGGGCTCATGGTTGCCGGGCGTTTTTTGGGTCGCTTTGGTTTGAGAAAAGGTTGTCAGGTGTTTCTACCTTTGTGGGCTGGGTTATTCATGTTAGTTGCGTTCGCCACGAATGCGTATGAACTGGCCGGTTTTTTACTGATCTGCGGCCTCTCTGTTGGTTTAATCGAGGTGGCTATGAACACGAAGGCCGATCAGATGGAAACCAGTTTGTCGAAGCGAATTATGTCGCGTTGTCATGGATTTTGGAGTTTAGGGTCTATGGCAGGCGCATTGCTTGGTGGAACGTTTGCTCATTTTGGTGTATCGGTTATTGGCCATTTTATTATTGTGTTGCCATTGCTGGCATTGTTGGGTTGGTATGCAGCATCTGCGTTACCCGAAGATACTGAAAGTGAGGAACTCACTGTCAACTATGCCGCTCCTAACGATAGCCATACCGATGAAAAGTCAGAACCTTTTTTAAGTTTGCCGTCTTCAGCAATTTTATTATTGTGCATCATGCCTATGGGCGCGATGGTTATCGAAGGTGCGTTTATAGATTGGTCTGCTGTGTTTATGCGGTCCGAATTGCAAGCCTCACCGTTAACGATAAGCGTGGCTTATTCTTTCTTTGCCGTTGTCATGGCCATTGTTCGGTTATCTGGTGATTCAATTGCCGAGCGCTTTGGTGACTTCAATGTGATGAGAATTTCAGGATTAGCAGCCAGCGCAGGCATTGCTTTGTTCGCCATGGCCCCTAATGTAACAGTTGCCTTTTTAGGTGCAGCGTTATCTGGTATGGGGGTAGCTATTGTTTATCCTTTAGCAGTTACGGCTGCAGCCAGACGCAGCAGTGGTACCGCTGCGGAGAATGTTGCTGCATTAACGATGGTGTCTTTTTCTGCGTTTTTACTGGCTCCACCTTTAATTGGTTTTGCCTCTGAAGCGTTTGGTTTGCGTTGGGCTTTGCTTGCGTTAATGCCGATCGCGTTTACAACTTTTCTATTAGCAGCACAGGTTAAACCGCAATCATGAATGTCAATGATGATTTTTCCATACCGGTACTAATGCATGGCGACGAACTTAATTGGGAGCCATCACCAATGCAAGGTGTAGAGCGTCGTCGTTTGGATCGCGTACTAAGCAATGATATCGACAGAGTAACCACAATAGTTCGCTATGCACCCAACAGTCATTTTTCGGCACATTCACATGGCGGTGGGGAAGAATTCATTGTGTTGGAAGGCACCTTTCAAGATGAGTATGGTGACTGGCCTGCAGGTTCGTATGTGCGAAATCCGCCCGGCTCTCGGCACACGCCAGGTTCAGATTCTGGCTGTATTATTTTTGTAAAACTGCAACAGTTTGACCCGGCAGATCGCACCTTTGTGCATATTAATTTGAATAAAGTTGGTGCTGTGCAAAATGCCCAAAAACCTTCGGTTCATGTAACACCGCTTTTTCAAGACCAGCGAGAGAATGTGCAATTGGAGCGATGGGACGCAAGCGCTGAATTTACAATTGATTATGCAAGGTATGTAGAACTATTTGTATTGGAAGGTAGCGCTCAATACGCAGGCGAAAACCGCGAGCCATTGGATTTGAAAACCCATAGCTGGCTGCGCTTACCCGCTAAATCTAAGGGCAGCATTGCAGTTGGTGGCAATGGTGCAAGCGTGTGGTTGAAAGAGTTTACATTGCCGTTACAAAATTAGCCAAATCATGCCATATTATGGCTCTAAGTCTAAATTTTTCGAGGTGACCCTATGATGGGTTTTGATATGAATTACCTGCTGATGGTTATGCTGCCGGGCATGGCTTTGTCTGGTCTGGCTTCCATGATGGTAAAGCGGACATTTGCAAAGTACGAGCAGGTGGGTACGCAGAGCAACATGACAGGTGCACAGGCAGCCAAATTAATGCTTGAGCGCGAAGGTGTTACCGACTGCACTATAGAAGCGGTTTCAGGGCGTTTAAGCGATCATTACGATCCTCGATCAAAAACACTGCGCTTATCTGAGCCTGTTTTTAATGCGCGCTCTATTTCTGCCATTGGCGTTGCCTGCCACGAAGCGGGCCATGCGCTGCAGCATGCGCAAGGTTACCGATGGTTAACGATGCGTTCAACGCTCGTACCCATAACCAACATTTCCAGCAAAATGTCGATGCCCGTTATTATGGTGGGTGGTTTATTGATGTCATTGGCACCTGTGTTCGGCATGCCGGTATTATTATTGGGTTGTGCTTTGTTCGCAGCCGCAGTGGTTTTTTCTGTGGTGACGTTACCGGTTGAGTGGGATGCCAGCGCGCGTGCAAAGTCTGCAATGCTTAATGCGGGAATCGTGAATCAACAGGAAGCGGGTGGCGCATCATCGGTGTTAAATGCCGCCTTTTTAACCTACCTTGCAGCAGCGATTGCATCCATTATGACGTTGCTTTACTACTTACACCGAACCGGTGTTTTACGCATGTTGTTCAGACGGTAGGCGGAAAAGCTGAAACAATATTTGTTCAGGCATTAATTGTTCAGGCATTATTTGTTCAGGCATTATTTGTTCAGGTAATAGTGCCTGAACAAGCAGTTCAAATTTCGATTAAATGATTCGGCAGTTCATCTGGACGGCCGTTTTCAGCGGGGAAGTGTTGCCAGAGAATTTCGCGACAATGCTCAACGGTGTTGCCGAAACCTTTGGCAATTTCCCCCTGTTTAATCAGCGCCACAAATTCGTTGACAGCCAGTTGCCATTCTTCGTTGTTGATAACGTCGGCAATGCCTTTATCTACAATAATTTCCACGTAGTGTTCAGCTTGAGATACAAAAATAAGCACACCGTTAGCGTTCTTGGTGAGGTGTAGGTTCTGTACAAAAAACTGTTCGTGCGCATGGCGTCTTGCACGATGGTTCTTTACGGATTTTGGGATTAGCATTAAACGCAATGACGGTATCTGAAACAGCATACAAAGCCCAAAAAACAACAAAATTTGCAGCTGATAAATTCGCGCAGAAGAGAAAAATAACTCATTCCCTACAGCCCAGCCATTGTGAAAGATGGTTTGATACAGAAAAACCCAGCCGGGGACGCTAAGTGCCGCAATGGCTGCCCACATGAGCGGTATATAGCGGTAGCCATCACTTTGTTTGGCGATAACCGTAACAATTTCTGCGGAGGTTTTTGCTTCGGCCTGATTAATTTGATCGACCAGTGTTTGTTTTTCTTGTTTACTCAGAAAGGCCATGTTTACCAACTCCCGGATGCGCCGCCGCCGCCGAAGCTGCCGCCACCGCCACTAAAACCACCACCACTGAAGCCTCCACCGCCAAAGCCACCGCTGCCATCTCCGCTACTACCACCGCTGTGTCCGTTGCCGCCGCCACCCCCGCTATTGGATATTAAAAATACAATAGCGAAAATCAGCACGGCGAGCACAATACCGATAAAAATGTTGCCGGACATCAGCGCAGCAGCGAGTCCGACGAAACCGGCAGGAATAGCCCCATTGGCTGCACGCGCGTTCCCTTTGCGTCGAAGTAACTCTGGAATGCCAAACACAAGCAGGAATAAAAACGGAATGATTTTTTCGGGAATACCTTTAATGCTGCCTTTCGGATTGCTTGAAACAGGTTCGGCCTGATACTCACCAGCGATAGCTTGCAATACAGCTTCTGTACCTTGGTTAATGCCTTTGGGGTATTCGTTTTCTTTAAAGGCGGGCAAAATTTCTTTTCTGATTATCTGGCCTGCCAGTACGTCGGGCAAAATGCCTTCCAAACCGTAGCCAACTTCTATGCGCACCTTGCGTTCGTTAGGCGCAACCAGAATAACGATGCCGTTATTTTTTTCCTCGGTGCCGATTTGCCAGTGCCGGGCAAGTTGAATAGCGTAGTCGCTGATATCATAACCTTCCAAACTACTGACGGTGGCCACGACAATTTGATTACTGGTGGTGGTTTCGTGCGCTTCGAGCTTTTCACTCAAGGCTTTTTCGTTTTCGGCGCTAAGTAACTGTGCTTCGTCGACAACCCGGCCCGACAGTGCAGGGAAGTCCGGTACTGCATGAGCCGGCAGGTTGGCCAGTAAAACAAAGCAAAGTAAAAGGAATTTTGCGCAGCGCACAATGACAGTCGCCAGTTCAAATTGAACATCGACTCGTGTGGAACCAGACTGAAACGCTACAAATGACATGATATTTAATTGCGTGGGCTTTTTTTCGAAAAGCCCACGCTGTAAAGCAATTAGTTGGTATTGAAGTTAACTGATGGGTTCTGTGTATCTGCTTCGTCAATGGAGAAAGTTTCTTTCTTAGTAGATTCCGGATACATGAACTTTTTCCACCAGCGCCCTGGAATGGTTCGCAATTCGGTGTTGTAACGCTGTACCGCTTGTATGTAGTCGCGTCGTGCAACCGCTATGCGGTTCTCGGTGCCTTCCAATTGCGTTTGTAATGCCAGAAAGTTCTCGTTCGACTTAAGGTCGGGATACCGCTCAACAACCAACATAAGTTTCGATAAGGCACCGGTTAGGCCAGCCTGATTTTGCTGAAATTGTTGAAACGCCGCTGGGTCGTTTAGAAGCTCTGGCGATACATTCATTTGTGAAACTTTGGCGCGCGCCTCAGTAACTTCAATGAATACATCTTTTTCCTGGGCTGCAAACCCTTTGACAGTTTCCACCAAATTGGGCACAAGGTCTGCACGTCTTTTGTATTGGTTCTGAACTTCGCTCCAGGTACCGTTTACTGCTTCATCGAAGGTTGGGATATTGTTTATGCCGCAACCGCTGAGCAGAACCAACATGGTTAACAGGGCAGTCGTTTTGCCCCATAAAGAAGTCATTAAGGTAGTCATGGTCACATTCTCTTCTTATGTTAGTTGGAATAATAGCGCAGAAGCGCTGCATAGAGTGAGTAAGAGTGTCTCAGGCGTGTAACAATACCCCGCATGCTTAGTTTTAACAATCTTGCTTGTCGACGCGATCGTGAATTGATATTCAGCGATGTGAATCTGGTGATCCAACGTGGTCAGAAAGTGGGTCTTACCGGTGCAAACGGCACGGGAAAATCCAGCCTTTTTGCCATCATTCTTGGTGAAATTGAGCCAGATGACGGCGGTTTTGCGCTGCAGCAAAAAGTTGACATCACGCACGTTGCTCAAGAGACGCACGTCAGCGAAGCACCCGCTATCGAATTTGTCATTGATGGCGATCGACACATCCGAGCGCTGGAGCAAGCGCTAAATTCTGTCAGTGAGGAGGAAGGTGAGCGTCACGCCTCCTTATTGGCAGACTATGAACTCGCCGGTGGCTATCAGATAAAGTCGCGTGCCGGTGCTTTGCTCAACGGTTTGGGATTCTCATCCGACCAACACACCATGCCGGTATCCGCGTTTTCCGGCGGTTGGCGAATGCGCTTGAATCTGGCGCAAGCGCTAATGAGCCCCAGTGAATTATTGCTGCTCGACGAGCCAACAAACCATTTAGATCTTGATGCCGTGCTTTGGTTGGAAAATTGGTTGCGCCAGTTGGATAGCACGCTGCTGATCATTTCGCACGATCGCGAGTTCTTGGATCGCATTACATCGCACACGCTGCATATCGAGCAAAAAACAATGACGCTTTACAGCGGCAATTACTCAGCTTTTGAAAGCTTACGCGCAGGTCGTTTAGCTAATCAACAGTCAATGTTTGAGAAGCAGCAGCAGAGCATAGCTGCCATGCAATCATTCGTTGACCGCTTCAGAGCGAAAGCGACCAAGGCTCGACAGGCGCAAAGCCGCTTGAAAATGTTGGAACGCATGACAAAACTGGCACCAGCGCATATTGATTCGCCGTTCAAGTTTGCGTTCAAAGACCCGGAGGCTCAACCTAGCCCGTTGGTGATGTTGTCAGGTGCCGATATTGGCTACTCAGAAGAGCCGGTGCTCAAGCAAGTTAAATTGAGCCTGCAAAGTGGTGATCGAATCGGTTTGTTAGGCGCTAATGGCGCTGGAAAATCGACACTCATTAAAGCCATTGTTGGCGATTTAGAACCGCTGCAAGGAGAGCGAATTCCTGCTCAAAAATTGAAAATTGGTTATTTTGCGCAGCATCAGGTAGATCAACTACGCGATGAAATGTCGGCTATGCAAGCATTGATGGCACTGGATCCGCAGCTTAGCGACTCGCAAGCACGACAATACTTGGGTGGTTTTGGCTTTACCGGAGATCAGGCCTTACAAATGGCTGCCACGATGTCTGGTGGTGAGCGAGCGCGTCTTGCCTTGTCTCTGATTGTCTATGAACGACCCAACCTGCTATTGCTTGATGAGCCAACTAACCATTTGGACATTCAAATGCGTGATGCGTTGGCCGAAGCCTTACAGAGCTTCAAAGGCGCGTTGTTAGTGGTGTCGCATGATCGAACATTACTGCGCTCAGTGGTTGATGGATTGATGTTGGTTGCTGATGGTTCAGTACAAGATTTTGATGACGATCTAGACGGGTACGCTCGTTGGCTCAATGAATACCGCGCAAAACAGAATGCAACTCACGCGCAAAACAGACGAACGTCTGAGGATGACAGTGAGCACGGCGCTGCTTCGCAAGCGGCAAGTGTACTGGCCTCCGTGGATAAAAAGCAGCTTAAGCGCGAACAAGCCGCCGCCCGCGAGAAGCTTCGCCCGCTAAAGCGAACCGTTGAAAAGCACGAAAAAGCGCTGGATAAAGCAACGCTTGAATTAGAAAAAATCCGTCACAGTCTGGCTTCTAATGAGCTATACAATGCTGAGAATAAAACGATATTAGCTCAATTGCTTGCCGAAGAAAGCACGTTAAAACAACAGATAGAGCTTATTGAGGAAAATTTGTTGGATAGCATGCACGAGTTGGAATTGGCACAAGCTGACCAGCCATAAAGCCGTCAATATGGCGGGTTAAGCAGCAACTTTTTTGAGAAGCTAATGAGTTTTGAAGCGGTAAAGCCATTGCAAAGAGGGACACTCATGAAGCCTATTTTAGGTATTGGAATATTGGTTTGTGCGCCAGTGGTGCAAGCATCATCATTTAATTCTTTAGACTTACTGAGCCAGAGTGAATTTGCGCAGTTAACAGAGATTGTTGGAGCAGCGACACACTACAAAGGCGTTACATCTTCTGAACCCCTGGGAACCATTGGCTTTGATGTTGGCGTCAGCCTTTCGTATACAGAAATAGACACGGCGTTATTCGAGAAGGCCAGTAACGGCGAAGTGGATGCCGCGGGGTTTATCATTCCACGGGTCACGGTACACAAAGGCTTGCCTTTCGGCATTGATTTAGGTGTGTCCGCCAGTGCTATTCCTGATACCGACATCGCCATTGTTGGCGGTGAAATTCGTTATGCCCTCATGGATGGTGGCGTGGCCACACCGGCTATTGGTTGGCGAGTTAGTTACAGTGCCATTAGCGGTGTTGATGAAATGGATGTTAAAAACATTTCTACCGATATCGCTATTTCAAAAGGCTTGGTTATGTTCACACCTTATGCGGGTATTGGTTTTGTTCGCACCATTGCTACGCCGAACGATAGTAACGACTTAATGGAAGAAACCATTGATCAGGAAAAGTTGTTTGCCGGAGTGAACATTAATCTGGGTTTAAACATCACGCTCGAAGCCGACAAAACAGGCGAAAATACCAGCTACAGCGCGAAGGTTGGGATTCGTTTTTAGCGTTCCAACGGAACGAAATACTGTCTTTTCACTCTGAACTGAATCGTTTATCCGCTTTTGCAGGATCTTGCAGTGAAAAGAAGTAGAGTTGAGATACTAACTAATGAGGGTTTGAAGCTTGCCGGTTTAATGGAGCTGCCGGAGCACAGACCCCACGCTTATGCGTTATTTGCTCACTGTTTTACCTGTAGTAAGAATATCGCCGCCGCATCACGCATTGCCCAAGGACTGGCGCAGCAGGGCTATGGGGTGCTGCGTTTCGACTTCACTGGCTTGGGTAATAGTGAAGGCGAGTTCTCCAACAGTAATTTTTCATCGAACGTGGCCGATTTAGTTGCCGCCGCAAATTTCCTGCGCGACAACTATGCCGCACCTCGGCTAATGGTGGGCCATAGTTTGGGCGGCACGGCCGTTTTGTTAGCGGCGCACGAGGTGCCCGAATGCAAAGCGGTGGTTAGCGTGGGTTCTCCTTCCAGTGCCGAACATGTAGCCAAGCAGTTTTCCTGTGATATCGCTGAAATAGAAGCGAAAGGTGAAGCAACGGTGAGTTTGGCGGGCAGAGAATTTACCATTAAAAAGCAGTTTATCGATGATTTAAAAGCTGCAGAACTCAATATTGCCTCGCTGAAAAAATCTTTGCTGGTTATGCATTCGCCTATCGATGCTGTTGTATCAATTAACGAGGCAGCCAGTATTTTTCAATCGGCTAAACATCCAAAGAGCTTTGTTAGCCTCGATAACGCCGATCACCTACTGACCAAAACAGCTGATGCGCAATATGTGGCTTTAACCATTGCGGCATGGGCAAGCCGGTTTATCAACGATGCCGATGTGAAAGCTGTTGAAGAGTCTCGGCCAACAGTGGCAGCCGGGCATGTGGTGATCGAAGAGAAAGACGGCATCTTCACGCAAGATGTATTCACCGATCATCATCATTGGCTGGCTGACGAACCGTTGGCTGTGGGAGGAGGTAATGCGGGGCCAGATCCGTATGAGCATTTATTGGCTGCCTTGGGCACCTGTACCGTGATGACATTGCGTTTATACGCAAACCGAAAAAAATGGGCCGTTGGCAAAATTTCAGTATCGTTGAGCCACTCTCGCGACCATGGCAGTGATTGTGTTCATTGCGATGATGATCATGCGCAAATTGACCTTATCGACCGTACCATTAGCGTGACCGGCCAACTTAGCGCCAGCGAACAAAATCGTTTGTTGGAAATAGCAGATCGGTGCCCCGTGCACCGAACGCTACATAACAAATTGGTGGTGCAATCTCAATTAGATTACAGCGATTCTATTCTTTGACGCTGTGCTTCGAGTTTTTCCAGCGCGCTTTTGGCGTCGGTTAATTTTTGTGTTTCTGATGCAATAACAGCAGCAGGTGCTTTGGCAGTGAACCCGGGGTTGTCCAGCTTGGCAGAGAGTTTTTTCACTTCTTTGTCGAGCCGGTCCATTTCTTTTGCCAATCGTTTGAGCTCAGCATCTTTGTCGATCAATCCGGCCATTGGAATAAGCAGTTGCATTTGCTCCACGAGAGCAACCGCTGCATCGGGTTTTTCGTCGCTAGCATCGAGTACGGTGATATCAGACAATCGAGCAACGAATGTTAGCAGTGGGCCATGTTCTTCAAGCCGGGATTTATCCGTTGCGTTTGCTTCAGCAACAAGCAGTGGCAATTTTTTACCCGGGTTAATATTCATTTCTGCACGAATTTTTCGTACACCCATCACTGATTTTTTTACCCATTCGATAGCATCGACGGCGTCGCTATCAATTTTATTCGCTTCGGATTCAGGGTAGGGTTGTAGCGAAATGCTTGGCCCGCTTTTGCCTGCCAGTGGTCCAACCTGCTGCCATAGCTCTTCGGTTATAAACGGAATGATCGGATGCGCTAGTCGTAATGTGGCCTCGAGCACTCTTAGTAGTGTGGCCCGCGTTGCCGACTTTTGCGATTCGGTGGCGTCGCCAGTTAAAATGGGTTTGGCTAGCTCCAGATACCAATCGCAGTATTCGTTCCACACAAATTCGTAGATAGCAGTTGCAGCCAAATCGAAACGGTAGGCGGTAACGTGCTCGGCAACTTGTGCCTCGGTTTGTTGAAGCTGGCTGATGATCCAACGGTCAATCGTATTTAATTCAGTAGAGGCCGTGCTGATATCGAGTTGCTCGGTGTTCATCAACACATAGCGGGTGGCGTTATAGAGTTTGTTACAGAAGTTGCGATAACCTTCAACGCGCTTCATATCGAAACGGATGTCTCGTCCGTTTGATGCTAGCGATGCAAAGGTAAAGCGCAACGCATCGGTGCCATAGGCGGCAATGCCTTCCGGAAATTCCTTTTTAGTTTGTTCTGCTATCTTTGGGCCTAGGTGCTCTTGCATCAGGTTCGAGGTGCGCTTCTCGAGCAAGTCGTCGAGTGCGATTCCATCGATTATGTCGATGGGATCGAGCACATTGCCTTT
>CALDTX010000116.1 GCA_937923565.1 uncultured Granulosicoccaceae bacterium
GTTGCGGCTATGTGACTCACGTTTAGTTTTGTGCCAACCGTTTGGTAGCCGGACGGTAGGTCGTCTTCTACGGCCATCAACGCCGCTTCTTCAAGCAGCATGACCATAACTGGCGTCGCTAAAACTTTGATCCGACCACTGCCAATATGGTGGGCTGTGTCGCGGGTACCCACTACAATTTCCGTAGAGGCTTTCATGCCTACTTTTAGTTCGGTACTTTTCATGCGTATCTATTATCCATCTTGGCGGTTGTCAATATCCATTAAGGATCGGTGTGTGTAGCTTCAGTTCGCTAAAGCTCTTATACGCTCACCTTAACAGCTCAACCAAAGGTATGCACTCTCCCTAAAAGATACCCCGGCTTGAAAATTCCTCCGTGCAAGCGATGAATCATCGGAACAGACACTCAGTTTGCAGGCTGTTTCACAGAGCAATTCGTTTATCGCTGCCAAGAGTTAAGCCGATCACAATAAAAGCCGATAACACGTTTTGGCGTTCAATCCGGTTATCTAAAGCATGGCACGGTCTTTTTGTAAAAATATTTTGGCAACAACCAGAACGCTATTCGCATTATCTTTGTGCACAGCGCTCATCGCTTGTGGCGAAGGAGCTGTCGAACCTGTGTCGACTAGCCTGGAAAACGAAACAAATTCCGAAACGCACTCACCAACCAACAACGAACCACTCGACCAGACACCGGCAGCAGCAATGCCCGGCGACACCTCTACTAATAATGCAAATTCCGGTTCTACTGATACCGATGTAATCGACGTCGCGAATATCAACAGCCCGTCTGTTACAGAGACTGGCGATGCTGCTGCCGCATTGCCAGAAGTCAGTGCAGGCTCGACCCCAAATCCCATTGAGCTGGCCTTGTCGACAGGCGATGTGCGCCCGGTTGTCGATGAAGCGGCACTAGTTTCAGCAGCGCTGATCAGCATCGATGAAGCGCAAGCCGTGCTGGATGACGCGGTGTATGAAATCTATAATGCTGCACCGACGGGTTCTGATACGGGAATTCATGCACCGCTGACCGGACTAAACTGGCAACCCACGCACGATGCCGCCTTGTTAAGTGCAACCTTCGGTTTGAACCGATCTATCCTGAACACCAATGCAACCTTTAAAGAAGGTAATTCAGTTTATAGTCAAGACTTAGCTGTCATTGGCGAAGGTACCGCCAGATACATGGTGATGGGTGGAAACCCTATGCGTAATTATCGCAGGGATCCCACCCTACTTAACGAACCAATGCATGAGTTTCTGGTGAACAGCGTCAAGTGGTTAGTACAACGAGATAATTTTTCTGAAACGCCATTGAATGTGGTCATCGCGCATATGGACGATGGCTATTATTTTCCAGACGACAGCGCTGTACGGGAATGGCTAGATGAGCGATTCAACCAGCAGGTGAGCTATAACGTTAAAGATATTTGTGACGACGCAAACTTAGCAGGCTGTATCACTGACAACACCGACCTGTTGATTATTTCTCAACTGCACACAACGGACGTTGATCCGGCAAACACGATTGCAACAGTAACCGAAGCTTATACACACGGGTTACCCGTGTTGTATCTACATCACGATGGCAATCTCACCGACCTTGGATCTGCTCTTTTGCACCTGTTTGACGTTAACTACTTAAAAGACAATTACTGGCCAAAACTTAGTGTCGCAGATTTTGATAAAAATCCAGACGCTGACGTTCTGCCAGAGAACTTTGCAGCCATAAAAACATTGCTACAACATCTACAAGCTCAAGACTACGGATTTGATTGGAATGAATGCGACGATGAAAACTGCAGCGATGTCACCGGTTTCCAAAACGAGTTTCAGGCAGGTGCTACTGCGGTTAGAACACTGTTTACAAGTCTGGATGAATCACGTATCAACTTGTTCGCTCAAGGCGGCTACCGAGTTCAGAAACTCTTGGCATTACTTGGCGACTTCTATCGCCAACGTACTGTTTTCCCCATGGATAAATTCGATACCGCACAGCATGCCTTTTTAAGTGCGTATTTTGCAGACCATGCTGTGTACAACTACCGCGCAGTTAACCCCTTACAGCCCGATATGGGCAATTTTAGTCGGAGCGATTTCACCCACATCACGCCTGTACAAAAGTCTGTATCGATGACGAGCAAAAAATACTTCCGTGCTGCCGGCGTTTATGCTCTGCCGGGACAAACAGTGTCAGTGACTCGCAACGACACCAGTGATCTGACTGTGAAGATCCGCGTGAACACACAACGTTCCGGCTCAACCCATGAGTGGGCCGATCACGGTTATACCAGACCCAAGTTTTTAAAGTCTGCGAGTATCGCAATCGCACCCGGAGAAACCATTCACTTTACATCACCTTATGGCGGACCATTGCAGGTGGAATTCAGCGAAAATGACTTAGCAGTAGAGCTGCTGTTTAGTGATGTAGGCGAACATGCCTACTGGAACGGTACTGAATACGACAATAGTTTTACAGAAAAGCTGGCCTCTAATGAATTCGATTGGGCAGAACTCATTACGCCAGGCTTCCAGGTGCATTCCACGCTTGTGAAAATGCGTGAGTCTATGAATGATGAAGTCGTGGCTAATGGCGTCGCCGCCGATTTGGCTGCCGCTTCATCACGCTACATGCACAATTACCCACATGCGTTGGCTGGCTACACAGGGCCCGGCATTGATGCTATCGATGAGATACATCAGTTCGCTACCGATAAGGGCTTCAGCATTGATAACATTGATCTGGTCAAGCACATGAATGCAGATCAGGCCACGTGCGGTTATGGATGCTCTGGTAATCCTTACGATGCTTACTGGTCGTTCAACCCACTCGGCCATGGCGATCTTCACGAGTTGGGTCATGGTTTGGAACGCTGGCGTTTTCGATTCAACGATTGGCCAACGCACGCCAGCACCAACATGTATTCCTACTATTCAAAGTCGCGCTTTTACAATGAAACCGGCAACGATCCGGTTTGTCAGAGCTTATCGTTTGAAGCACTTTATGATCACCTACAAACCAGTCTCACTCAAGCTGATCCAGCCGCTTACGTTAAAGCGACTATCTGGGATCAAAATAGCTGGAAGAACGGAGCAACGATGTTTGTGCAGATGTTGATGTCAGCACAAGACAGTGGTGCTTTGCTTAACGGTTGGCACTTGCTATCCAGATTACATATTCTGGAGCGTGAATTTAATCGCGCCACTAACGACAACGATCTTTGGTTGGCGAAACGTGAAAGCTTGGGCTTTAGCCAGTACTCGGCTGCCGATGCCAAATTGTTGAATCAAAACGACTGGTTACTCATCGCCGTATCGGTAGCTACAGGTTTTGACTACAGCGATTATTTTGATATGTGGTCGCACGATTATTCAGCGCATGCTGCTGCGCAAGTGGCTTCATTGGGTTTTCCTGCTCAGCCAGTTTTTTACTATGTTAGTTCGGGCAATGGGTTCTGCAAAGGCGAAGGCTTTGATGGGCGCCGGTTAGCTATTGATACAGGGAGTGTTTGGCCTTTGCCGACGGAGTTGTAAAATTCTCTCTAACCAAAACGCCCAACCATCTTCAGTGCGTCTTGCTCCAGCATCTCCGCATTGCTGTGTTACGACAGTTATCATTTAATGTCTGACAAAATCATGTACTCTGAACTAATACCAAGGCATCGTAGTCTCTACAAGGTAGGCAACTAGTACATGAATACCCCAGCACACCTACTCATAGGAGCTGCGCTATTTGCCAAACGCGACAATAACAAGGTACTAACCGGCGCACTGCTGGGCGGACTACTACCCGATCTATCCTTGTACCTGATGGCAGGTGTTGCGATGGTCGCTTTAAACATCCCGCCTCAGACCGTATTCAACGACTTATACTTTTCAGACAGCTGGCAACTGGTGTTCAGTGTCGATAACTCTTTTATTGTTTGGGGCATTGCATTGGCCATTGCCTTTAAATACAAAAGCCCATTCTTTATCGCCCTAACTTGCTCGGCGTTACTGCATTTGGTATCAGATTTTGCACTGCACAACGACGATGCAAGACTTCACTTCTGGCCATTATCAGACTGGCGCTTTGCCAGCCCATTAAGTTACTGGGACAGCAACCATCATGCGAAATGGGTAGCACCCATCGAAGGGCTGTTAACGGCTGTTGCAACCTGGTTTCTAATCACCGCACAATACCATTATGCGTTCAAGGTCGGCTTTGTGATTTTGTTTCTGGCAGAACTATTCGTGCTACGGAATTGGCTTTTGTATTTTTAAATAACTGCAACAGTCGATACACTAAATTTGTTCGCCGGTTCATACACAAAGCAAAACAGACACATTCAGAGCTCGGTGGTAGCTAAAAAGTACACCATGACGAATAAAGCACTAATACGCAATAACAGCTCGTGACTGTAGCTACGGCACTTCTAAAAACTAATAAACAGGCGTTATCAGCGGCTTCCCTGCAAAGAACGCAAGCAAATTTTCACGTTGTAGTGCACCCATGCGTTGCCTTGTTTCAACCGTGCCAGAAGACTGATGCGGTTGTAATAACACGTTGTTCATTGTTAGCCATCGAGGGTCTATATTTGGCTCGTTGTTATAAACATCGAGCGCTGCTGCACGCAACTGCTTTGTTTCTAACGCAGTAATCAAGGCTTCCTCATCGATCGTAGAGCCGCGAGCACTGTTAACCAACACGCCATCGGGTCCAAGCGCTGCTAGCACATCAGCTGATATCAATTGCTTTGTTTCGGGCCCGCCTGACACGCATACCATCAATATACTCACGTTTTCAGCTAACGAAACAAGACTGTTGTGATAGGTCCAGTGGGGTTTATTTTTATCAGACCGAGCGTAATAATGAATATCCGTTTCAAAAGCTTGCAAGCGATTAGCAACCGCCTCGCCTATTCTGCCTAACCCTGCTATACCGATGGATGCACCGCAGATGGTTCTTTGCAATGGATACGCACCCGAGCTTGCCCATTTTCCTGAGCGTACCCAGTTTGAAGCCCCCACGATATCGCGAGTAACAGCCAACAACATACCCACCGCTAAATCAGCGACATCGTTCGTGAGTACGTCTGGCGTATTGGTTACCTGTATACCTTTTGATTTGGCGTGCGTAACATCAATGGTGTCGTAACCTACCCCATAGTTCGCCACTAAGCCCAGGTTTGGAAAAGCATCCATGATGTTGTGGTCTAAGGTTGAATGGCCTTTGAACGCAAACGCTTTGATATGCGTTTTAACTGCTTCTGGCAGTTCGCGCACATCGCCGTTAGCTGGCATTTGATGAACCTCGAACAACTCCTGCATAGGAGCAATGTCCCAAGAATCGTAGGTTTCAAAGCTTAAGATAAGGGGTTTAGACACGTTGCTGACGACCTCGACTGTTTGCACATGTGCACAGTAACGTGCGCGTAGGCTTAATGTTATCAGGTTAAAACTAAGAAGGAATAAACAAAGGCCGCATACTTAAGTGTATAAAAACATAAACTTAACTGTATACGGCCATGCTTGTTTAATATTTTTTAAAAACTACTTACCCCAGATTGCAGAGTAAGCGTCGCGATAACCATTATCAGGATCAAAAATTGGACTACCGTCCATCGCCTTTGCCCCTTCCATAGTGACAACCGCTGGAGCAGTGATATAACCAGAACAAGCTTCACCCGTTATAGCACGATTAAGTTCGTCCACAAGCTGCCAACCCTGTAGGTTCAATGGTTCTGCAACGGTGATCGACTGATACTGAGCCGTTTTAATGCGTTGAAATGCAGACTCCGATCCATCACCTGCAGCTACCGCCTTAGGAGAACCATCGCCCTTAATTCCCGCCGCTGCCAGCGCCGGCCCCATGAAGTCAAAGTAGATATCATTGATCGCTAAAGCGTGTGTCCACTTCGCACCGTACTTTTGCAACAAACTGGTGGTTAGTGGCCCCATGCGCGTAGAGGTATCAGCAATAGGTGTGTCCACATATTCGAGCACGGTGCCGCCCATTTTTTCTATCGTCTCTTTTATACGATCGGCTTTATCAATCGCTATTTGATACGTTGAATCAGTAAAAATAACCACACCCGGTGCGCCACCGGCGTCATCGATAGCCCACTTAGCAGCTTCCTCCGACACCGTCATGGCATCGGTTGACACGTTTGCGAAAATACCACCAGGTGCGTCGCAGCCAATTTTAGGGCCGGAGTGCCACGATACCAATGGAATTTTTGCAGCCGATACCTGATCAAGCGCGGCTTGCTGTTCCACAGCATCAAAACCGTTAATGATGATGCCATCAGGTTGAAGCGCCATTGCCTGCCCAAAGGCGGCGGTTCGGCCTTGAACAGAACCTGCACCGTCCAATACTCTTACATTCCAACCGATCACCTTCGCCGCTTCTTCCACACCGTTGGTAACACCCAGAATGCCGCCGTTTTTCAGGTCTGCTGCCAACACCACGATCGTTTTATCCGAAGCTGCAACCGGACCACTGCTTGGTCCGTCGAATTCCACAGCATGCACAGCTCCGCCAATAGCAAACGTGGCAATTCCGGCAGTTATGGTTTTAAGCACTTTTTTTGTCATCATGAAACTTTATCCTCCGAACAGTTTTATAGTTAAGATAATTTTGCAGCACTCTTACGGCGCTGCGCGTAACCTGCAATACCAATGGCCACAAGCAACGTGACACCATTAAACAAAGGCTCCACCCAGAACGAGCCACCAAATTGTTGAATACCTGAAATACCGACTGCCAAGATGGCAACACCCACTATCGTTCCCCATACATTGACACGACCAGGCTTAATGGTTGTTGAGCCAAGAAACGCACCGACCAACGCAGGCAATAAAAATTCAAGACCAACACTGGCCTGCCCAATGCGTAATTTCGATGCCAACAAAACACCTGCAAGTGCTGTCATCAAACCTGAAGTTACAAACGCACCCACTACAAATTTTCTGGCTGGAATGCCGTTGAGTTCTGCAGCTCGTGGGTTAGCACCGATGGCGTAGAGATAACGTCCAACTGGCGTGTATTCGAGGACCAGCCACATCATGATGGTGATCACTAAGATGTAGTAAGCGGTTATCGGAAGCCCAAAAACAAACGTACCGTTGATTGCATAAAAACCATCGGGCAACTGGCCCACCATTTGTCGACCACCGGTATGCCATAGCGCTAATGCATATAAAATAGTGCCCGTACCCAAGGTGGCGATAAAGCTGTCAATCTTTGCCACCTCCACCAACAGGCCATTGAGAAAACCAACAAACGCACCCAGAACAATGACGATAACAACGGCTACCGGCCACGGTACGCCGTAAAGGGTTTGCAACGATATCGCAAGGATGTGCCATAAAACAATACCGTAGCCAACAGTAAGATCTATACGACCTGCAGCCATAGGAACCATTGCTGCAAGGCTTAACACAGCGATAATCGATTTATCCGAAAGAATGGCGCGTAGGTTAAGCATGGTGGGAAACGTGTCGGGCAGCAGCACCGAAAACAACACCAATAAGAAAATGGTCAGCAGCACCAAACCATAAACGGGTATCAAGCGCCCCACCTTCTGAAAGAAATTAAGCTCTTTCATTTCTGCTCGAGAGGGTTCTAGAGCATCTGATTCAATGGATTGCATGGGTATTCGCTTCTTGGTCTTGAGCCTCGCCGGCGGAGGCTTGTTGAATGAGGTTTTCTGTTGACAGGCCAACACCTTCCAGCTCTGCCACACACTTTCCACGGCTAAACACCAATGTTCTGTGGCAAATGTGTGCTATCTCTTCAAAGTCTGTGGATACCACAATTACACCTAAGCCAGAGGTGGTTGCATCAAAGAGCAATTGGTAGATTTCGGCTTTCGCACCAACGTCGACGCCGGCTGTTGGGTCTTCAGCAATAAGAATTTTTCGGCCCGTATCAAGCCAACGCCCAACCACTACTTTTTGTTGGTTACCACCTGACAAGGCCTCTATGGCCAGCGATGGGTTGTTGGGGCTTAAGCCAACCATGTCGCCAATAATCGTAGCGTTTTTACGTTCCTGTTTGGCGCTAATTGGTTGGAATAAACTTCTGCCACGTACTAAGGGATTTAAAAATGTGTTTTCGCATATCGACAACGCAGGTGCTACCGACTCAACAACTCGATCACCGGCTACAAATCCGATACCAAGCGCCATGGCCTTGCTGGGTGAAGTTATTTGCACGACTTCATTGTCGATCATGATTTCGCCCGTGCAAGGCATGATGCCATACAAAGCACGCCCGATATCCTCATGCCCTGCACCCCGTAAACCAACCAGCCCCAACATTTCACCTTTTTTTAGCAGCAAGCTATCCAACTGTACGTGTCTAGTTTTTAGTTTCTGAACCTGCAATGCCGGCATACTGCTTAACAGTTCCGGCTTACTGATCATTCTGGTTTTTTTGCCAACAATCAGCGTAACTAGCTCATCCGGGCTGGTATGTTCAACTTCACGAACACCGGCCATTGCGCCGTCTCTTAACACTGCCACTCGATCCGCAATACGAAATATTTCATCCAACCGATGGGAGACGTAAATCATCCCAACACCTTTTTCTTTCAACGGCCTAAGAGCCTCAAATAATCGCTCAACTTCATCGGCAGGCAAGCTTGCAGTAGGCTCATCCAAAACCAGAAAGTCGCAATCCACAACCAATGCTCTGGCAATAGCTACCAGAGATTTTTCGGTTCGTGTTAAAGAAGACACCCGCGTGGATGGATCAAAATCGCAGTCGACTAAACTAAGTGCTTTGCGTGCAACGTCATCTGATGTTTTCCAAGAAATAAACCCTTTGGTTTTGGGGTATCCAACTGCTAGCGCGATATTTTCAGCAATGCTCATCCATTCGATAAGGCCGAGATCCTGATGAATGAAGGCCACTTGCGGGCTTGATTGCGTATCTCCGCTTTTATGTTTGTATTCGATGCCGTCAATAGCGACATGGCCACTATCGGCGCTATGAAGCCCGCTTAAGGTTTTGATCAGCGTGGATTTACCGGCGCCATTCTCGCCAAGCAAAGCGACAATTTCACCACGTTCAACATGAAGCGACACATTTCTTAATGCTTGTGTACCGCCGAAATTCTTCGATACACGATCAAAAAATAAACCTTCGACCTGAGACAAACTGCGCTCCAATTAATTTACGTTACCGATAACGTAAACTAGCGCACTTAACTAAAAGATTCAAGTTTAACGGTATGATCGGTTAAAGTAAGCTGTTACCGAAGCCAAATTTGCTTCTATTTTATAGATTCAATGAAAGAAAAATCCGATAAAAAACAAGCGGCTAGCTTAAGTCATATCGCTGAGGCCGCTGGTGTATCCAAAATGACCGTATCGCGCGTACTTCGTGATGTCGACGGTTTTTCAGAAGCAACACGTGAAAAAGTGATGCGTGAAGTTGAGCGTTATGGCTACCTGCCTAACCGGATTGCTGCAGCGTTTGGCACGGCGGGAACATCCACGTTGGTTGGTGTTTGTGTGCCTCGTGTATCCAGCCATTTTTTTGGACTTGCACTAGAGAGCATTGATCAAACCTTACAACGCTTGGGATATCAAACCATTATTGGAAGTCATAACCAGCAAGTGGAAGATGAAGAACTTTGGCTTAAAAATATTCTGGCTTGGCGCCCTGCCGGGGTTTTGCTGTCGAGCAAGCATCACAACAAGCGCACACTAAAGTTACTCAAAGATTCAGGCATACCTGTTGTTGAGTTTTGGAACCTTAATACTAGCCCGCTGGATATGTCCGTTGGCTTTAATGAATTCGATTCGGGTTCGGAGATGGCTCGCTACGCCATCATGAAGGGCTATCAACGCGCTGCAATTCTTGGTGTGGCATTAGATTGGGATAGCAATAGATTGGATCGGTTTAAAGGATTTACAGAAGGCTTTGTTGGTGGCGGTGGTGAAATTGTGCACGAAGAAAAACTTAACGATACACCGGGTTTTTATCCGGGGTTCTATGGCACTGAAAACATCTTAAACAGCGGTCAGAATATCGATATGATCTACTATCAAGACGATACTATGGCACTCGGTGGCTTATCCTGGTGTCACCGAAAAGGAATAAAGGTACCTGCAGATATTGGTATCGCAGGCTGGGGTAATCATGAAGCGGCATCCATTCTTACAGAAAGATTAACCACCACAGCGGTGCCGATGCGCAAAATTGGGCAACTCTCTGCCGAATTGCTTGCTCGAAAACTAAATCAGGAAGCAACAAACCCTGTCACCGCTGTGCAAACGCAATTGGTGGAAGGCAATACACTTTAAGACCCCATAGCGCTATAAGCTAGCGTAGTGTCTTAGCTAGCTTCATGTTTTAACTTGCCTAGTTCGCTTAGTACCTTAGTTCGCTTAGTACCTTAGTTCGCTTAGTACCTTAGTTCGCTTAGTACCTTAGTTCGCTTAGTACCTTAGTTCGCTTAGTACCTTAGTTCGCTTAGTACCTTAGTTCACTTAGTA
>CALDTX010000117.1 GCA_937923565.1 uncultured Granulosicoccaceae bacterium
CGATGGTGTCATTACTGGTTCAGTGGCAGATGATGCATTGAATTTACTCAAGGTTGATAGTTTGGGTTTAGACAGCATGGACCGACGACTACTGCACGCGATCATTCATAAGTTTGAAGGTGGCCCGGTAGGGGTGGACAACCTTGGCGCAGCACTGAGTGAAGAGTCCGGCACCATAGAAGAGGTTATTGAGCCTTATCTTATTCAGCAAGGGTTAGTTATGCGAACGCCACGTGGACGCGTGGCAACCGGTAACGCCTACCGGCTTTTCGGGTTGGAAGTGCCTGAAAGTCTGCTGCAATCGCCGTAAACCAGCGTTTTTCAAACTCTTTATAATGCAGCAGTAAATAGTACAAGTAATGTACGGCCTATTCCCAGTTAGAGGCTGGCAAGTTAAAAAGTGAGAAAATTCGTTATAGTAAAGGTGTTAGTCACTGTATTTTCTAGGGTTTGTCTGTAATACTTGCGCATGTTGAATTTCTCGCTAGCGGTTCGTGTGTATATTGAAGATACCGATGCTGGCGGTATTGTGTATTACGCCAATTACCTTAAGTATATGGAGCGAGCACGAACAGAGAGTTTGCGCAGTGTAGGTGTTGAATTGGATCAACTGCAAAACGAGCAAAAACGCCTATTTGTGGTGCGCTCAATTACAGTGGATTACTTAAGCCCTGCTCAGTTCAACGATCAATTAACCGTGTGTGCCAATATTGTGACAGTTAAGCGAGCTAGTTTGTTGTGTGAACAGCCAATTTATCGAGGCGACGCGTGTTTGGTTACAGCGACCACACGCCTTGCTTGCATCGATGCCGAAACGCTTAACCCGGTTGCTATACCTTCATCTGTCAGAGAGGCTTTAATCCGTGAACACTGATATGTCCATTCTGAGTTTGGTGTTAAACGCCAGTCCGGTTGTGCAAGCTGTGATGCTGATCTTAATGTTTGCATCTGTTTTATCCTGGGCACTCATTATTGGTAAATCCCGGCAACTCAGAAAAGCACGTAACTCAGCTGAAGATTTCGAACAGGATTTCTGGGGCTCCTCCGATATATCAGGCACTTATTCGCAGCTAACGATGCGTCGCGGCACCTTAGATGGGCTAGAGCGCATTTTTGAAGCCGGTTTTTCCGAATTCGGACGTCTGCGGCGTAAAACCGACAACGATGAAATCATTATGGATGGTTCCGGAAGAGCCATGCGTATCGCTGTGTCGCGTGAAGCTGATATCGTTGAGCAGCACCTGCCGTTTTTAGCAACGGTTGGCTCAATTAGTCCGTATATTGGATTATTTGGTACCGTATGGGGCATCATGAATTCGTTTACAGCATTGGGCAATGTGCAGCAAGCAACGCTCGCCATGGTAGCGCCCGGTATTGCAGAAGCACTGATCGCTACCGCTATTGGTTTGTTTGCGGCCATTCCAGCCGTAATTTTCTATAACCGTTTCGCCACTGATATCGATCGACTGCTGAATCGGTATGAGAATTTTTCAGAAGAGTTTTCAACTGTTCTGCAGCGTCAAGCGCTGCGTAAGAACCAGGCTGAATAATGATGCGAGTCACGCGTCCGGTTCGACGCAAGAGACGACAAGTTGCCGAAATCAATGTGGTTCCCTACATTGATGTCATGTTGGTGCTGCTCGTTATCTTCATGATTACGGCACCTTTACTGCGAACGGGTGTCGAAATAGACCTACCCGATGCTGCCGCCACGCCGATTGTTGACACTGGGCCAGCACAGGAGCCGCTAATTCTTACCGTCGATAACAAGGGCCAATGGTACTTAAACGTGGGCGATACACCCGAAACACCGTTGGCACAAGCAGAAGTCCAACGTTTGGCCAGTGCTGTGTTGCGCCTGAACCCAAACAAACGCGTATTGGTTGCCGGTGATACCGCAGTGGCCTATGGCGATATCATGCAAGCCATGGTTGCACTGCAGCAAGCAGGTGCTCCCGAAATCGGCTTGATGTCTGAGCCGCCGCGTTAGCACTATTATGTTTGCGTTACTAAAAAAACACCCATTAGCCATCTTCCTGTCACTCGGTTTGCACGTTGTTTTGGTGGGTGTGCTCGTGACCAAGTTTGCCGATCAGGAATTACCCAGTGCCGGTAATGTTCAGGAACCTGCACCGATAAAAGCCGTTGCTGTTTCTGAACGCGAAATACAAGAAGAAATTGCCAAGCTGCTCGACACCGAAAAGCGAAAAACAGAACAAGAAGCCGCCGAGCAACAACAACGTGAAGACACTTTAAATGCACTCGAGCAAGCTCGTGCAGCCGCCGAAGCGCGTTTAGAAGAAGCACAAGCGCTAACCGAACAGCAACGCCAGGCCTCAGAAGCTGAAAAACAACGCATAGAACAACTGCAAAACGAAGCGTTGGCACTTGAACAGCAACGCATTGCACAACAAGCCAAAGCATCCGCCGAACAAGCGGAGTTTGAAGCCCTAAAAAAAGAGCGTGATAGCTTAAGTGCGCAACAGCTCGCTGAACGTGAGGCTGCGCTTAATCAATTAAAACAACAGCGCTTAATCGAAGAAGAACGCATTCAAGCAGCACAACTTCGCGTGCAAGAGCAAACAGAACGCATAGAGCAAGATCGAATACGCGCTGATGCAGAACGTGAGCGTCAACTTAAATTACAAATTGAAGCTGAAGAGCGTAATCGCGCATTGCAGGAAGAAGCGCGTTTGGCAGCCGAAGAGAAAGCGCGTATAGCCGAAGAAAAAGCCCGTTTAGAAGAACAGAATAAAGCAGCAGTGCGAGAGCGCGAACGCATTCTTGAAGAAAACCGTCTGGCCGAAGAAGAGCGGCAAAAAATTCTGGCCGAAAAACGTCAGGCTGAAATAGATCGGCAAAATGCACTCGATGAAAAACGTAAAGCTGAAGAGGCAAAACAAAAAGCCTTAGAAGAAAAACGTAAAGCCGAAGAAGCCCGGCTTGAAAAAGAAGCCATAGAACAGCGGCGTTTAGCTGAAATCGAAAAAGCCCGTTTAGCCACAGAGCTTGCCGAAGCCGAGGCAGAAAAAAAAAGACTTGAAGCGGTTGCACTTGAGCAAGCAGCTATTCAGGAACAACAACGACTCGACGCCGAGCTTAAAGCGGCCGAGTTAGAAAAAGAACGCGAACTGCAGGAAGCGGCAGCACTGGCTGCCAAAGAACGTGCAAAAGCGGCTGAACTCGAAGCGGAAAATTTACGTCAGCAAGCCAAGCTTGAACAAGAAAGGCAATTAGCTGAAGAGAAAAAACGTATCGAAGAAGCTGAGCGTTTAGCAGAAGAGCAACGTATTGCTGAAGAGCAGCGAGTAGCCGAAGAAAAACGCATCGCTGAAGAACAACGTATTGCAGAGGAAGAACGCATCGCAGAAGAGAAGCGTCTTGCCGAAGAAAAACGTGCTGCTGAAGAGCGGCGAATCGCCGAAGAAAAACGTGTTGCCGAGCAACAACGTCTTGCAGACGAAGAAAAGCAACGACAAGCCGCCGCCGCTGCTAAGAAAAAAGCGGAGCAGCAACGCATCGCTAAAGCCAAAGCCGAACAAGAACGCCAGGCGAAGCTTGCCCAGCAACAGCAGGAGAATTCGCGTTTAGCAAAACAGCGTGCTTTTGAGGAATCACAGTTCCGAAAACGTTACCACGCAGCCATACGCGGCGATGTAGAGCGTAAATGGCGGCGTCCGAAGGGCTTAAAGGGTAAAGTTACCTGTAAGGTAAACGTCATTCAAATAGAAGGTGGCGAAGTGGTGGACGTTGAGGTGCAATCCTGTTCGCCAAATATTGCAGAGCTACGCAAGTCAGTTGAGAATGCAGTTTGGGCTGCATCGCCGCTGCCACCAGCTCCAATACCCACCGTATTTGATCGACGCGTAAATTTTACGTTTATTCAAAATGGTTAAAGGCAAAGCATGATTCACCATTGTGTCGAAAAATTGGCCATCACTAAGTCTGTAAAACTGTTAAGTGTTTTGCTTGTGTTGTTAGGTTTGGCGGGCAATGCGCAAGCGGTTATCGAAATCGAAATTACGCAAGGTGGTGAAAGTGCGATACCCATTGCCATCGTGCCATTCGGCTGGAGCGGTGCAGGCGAAGCACCTGAAGACATAGCCGCCATAATATCGTCCGACTTACAACGCAGTGGCAATTTCTCACCGTTAAACCGAAACGATCTTATCGCCAGCCCCATCAGTGGCGACATCCCTCGCTATGGCAACTGGCAAATTTCTGGTGCCGAGTTTTTACTCATTGGTTCTGTTCTGCCCACCGCCGATACGTATAACGTAGAGTTTCAATTGTTCGACATTGGTCAGCAAACCTTGTTGTCTGGTTTAAGTTTTAAGGTCACCAATCAAACCTTACGCAATGCAGCGCATCAAATTGCCGATGAAGTGTACGAAGAAATTTTGGGTATTCGTGGTGCGTTTAATACGCAAATTGCGTTTGTATCAGTTGAAGGTACGCAAGGTAAGCGTAATTATAAATTGCAATTAGCAGATGCCGACGGCGAAAACCCGCAAGCGATGTTGACTTCGCCTCGGCCCATTTTGTCACCTGCCTGGGCACCCGATGGTATTCGTATCGCGTATGTCTCTTTCGAGAATCGCAACCGCTCAGCTATTTACATTCAGGATCGTCAAAAGGGCAGTCGTGTTAAAGTGATTTCGAAAGAAGGCATTAATGGTGCGCCGAGTTGGTCACCCGATGGCAATCGTTTGGCTGTGTCTCTCTCTTATGAGGGCAACCCGGATATTTATATTTTAAATATTGCCAGTGGCCAGTCGCAGCGTATCACGCAAAACAGCGCTATCGATACAGAAGCTGTTTGGTTGGATAACGAAACTTTAATCTTTACATCGGATCGCAGCGGTGGACCGCAGCTTTATAAAGTGTCCACGCGTGGTGGCCGGGCAGAGCGTATAACCTTTGAAGGCCGCTATAACGCCAGTGCTGATGTGTCCACCGATGGTCGCACCATTGCCTTTGTGCATGGTAATGATGGCGGTTATCAAATTGCCACACTCGATCTCAACTCTGGACTTTTCCAAACGCTAACGGAAGGCAGTCTGGATGAGTCGCCAAGCTTTGCGCCTAATGGTCAAATGATTTTATTTGCAGCAGAGAAAGGCGGTCGCGGTACTTTAGGTGCTGTTGCGATTGATGGCAGTGTTGTGCAAAGCTTATCGCTAGACTCAGGCTCGGTTCGGGAACCTGCGTGGTCGCCGTACACGAAGTAAACCGACGGCCTATACTACGAGTTAGGTTTCAGTTATTCACTTAATCAACACAAACGATCTGGTTCAACGTGAGGAATTCAACATGAATATAAGAATGGTAGTAGCGTTCGCATTGATCGTTTTATCCATCAGTGCTTGCGGAACAGCAAACAAAAATACAACTGGCTTACCCGATGGCGGCTCAGTTGGCGACGCAACGGTTAACCCGGTGACTATTGATGGCATCGACGATGGCAGCCAGATCGATCCAAATTCCATTGCCGGTAAAGCCCCTAAAGATCGCGTTATCTTTTTTGACTTTAACAGCGCTGAAATTCGTCCTCAGTATTTGGATATCATCACACAGCACGGACGTTACCTCGCGCAAAATCCGGCCGGTAGAGTACGCCTGGAAGGCCACACCGACGAACGTGGTACGCGCGAGTACAATATTGCCTTAGGTGAAGCGCGCGCTAAAACAATCGCTCGTATGCTGCAACTACAAGGTGTGAGTTCTGCGCAACTGAGAACCGTCAGCTATGGTGAAGAATTACCAGTCGATGAAAACCATTCAGAAGCAGCGTGGGCTAAAAACAGACGCGTAAACGTTATTTATGAAGTAGAAATTCCAAACTAAATTATGCGTACTCTAATCACAAAAAACACGGCAACCCTGTTCTTGCTTCTGTTTGTTGCGGTCAGTGTTAGCCAGGTCCATGCGCAAAGCCGGCCTAAACTGACCGACGTGGATGCTCGTTTGCAACGCGTTGAACGGGTACTTGATCAATCCTTGCTCGACCTTTTGCAACGCATAGAATCACTGCAAGCGGAAGTCAGGGGATTACGCGGTGAAATTGAAAGCCTTAACTACGAAAACGAAGCG
Source organism: uncultured Granulosicoccaceae bacterium (assembly GCA_937923565.1). GTDB lineage: Bacteria > Pseudomonadota > Gammaproteobacteria > Granulosicoccales > Granulosicoccaceae > Granulosicoccus. The sequence goes on from CALDTX010000117.1 coordinate 6,094, forward strand.
CTAAAAAAGCGCAGCCGGGACCTCTACCGCGACACAGACCAACGCATCACCGATCTGGAAAATATCGGTTCCAGTAGTGTTATGCCAGCGTTGTCCGATGAACTCTCAGAGTCTCCGGTGGAGCCCAGCGTGCAGGAGGCTGCCGTATTTGTAGCCAATAGCAATGCCTTGCCTCAGCCCCGTACCTCAAGTAGCAGCGCGCCAGCGGCGCCAGCTGTGCCGGTAACCGGGTCGAACACGCGAGCAGCAACAGCGGCTGAAAAAACCAGCTATACCAAGGCTTACGATTTGTTGGCCCGTGGCCAGAACGATGAAGCCGTGGCAGGTTTTGATACCTTTCTGCGCACCTACCCGGACGGCCCTTACTCAGACAATGCCTGGTATTGGCAGGGTGAGGCCAAGTATGCACAAAGAAGGTTCGATGAGGCACTGCACAATTTTGGTGTGGTGGTGGAATCGTTCCCCAGCAGCCCTAAAGTCCCAGATGCGCGTCTGAAAATAGGCTTCGCTTTGTACGAGCAGCAGCGCTTCGGTGAAGCCCGACAAGTGCTCGATGGCGTCACAAACGACTACCCAGGACGCTCCGCAGCGGTGCTTGCACGCAAACGGCTTCAACAAATGGAAAGAGAAGGCAGATAAGCGTCTACTTTTGTACCCATTAAGGGTAAAGGTGTTGTATCATTCGCATCCTTGGTTTCACAGTTGCAAACCATTGTTAGTCAATTAGGGCCGTTAGCTCAGTTGGTAGAGCATCTGACTTTTAATCAGGTGGTCGCAGGTTCGAATCCTGCACGGCCCACCATTTTCCCCACTATTCCATTATGAACCGCAGCAAAATCATTGGCTGGTTGTTAGCCTTGATTGTTCTGGCGTTGATTATTGCAGCCCTGTTTAGCGATGGGCCTGAGTTTGGTGTTTATGCCACACAACTCGCGCAGCAGCTGGAGGCATTTGGCGCTGCAGGCGTTCTACTGTTCATTCTTATCAATGCACTGAGCACAGCAATGGGTTTGCCGCGGCAGTTCTTTGCGTTTGTCGCAGGGTTTTCATACGGCGTACTGGCTGGCGTATTGTTATCCAGTGTGGGCGCGATTGCCGGCTGCGCGATTACATTTAGTTTGTCGCGACGTTGGTTCAAGCAACGTGTCACGATAAAATGGCCGGATCATGTAGCGTGGCTCAATAAGCTGCTGGATAAAGACGCCTTTCTGAAAATTTTGGTATTACGCTTTCAGCCCTTGGGTACTAACTTTTTAACCAATCTGTGTGCCGGTGTTACCAGCATCAAAATGCCTGTTTTCCTGAAAGCATCGTGGCTGGGCTACCTGCCTCAATTGTTGGTGTTTGCGCTGGTGGGTTCTGGCATACGGGTAGGGTCTACTTTCCAGCTATACATTAGCCTATTGCTGTTCGTGGTGTCATTGGTGATTGCTTGGATACTGTATAAGCGTCACAAGCTAACTGATTCACTCGATTAAGCCGATTGCGGCTTTTATAATGAATCAGCTAGCGTGCTGGGCTTATGCGGTTGCCATTGGAGCTCAACAACCCTTTCTTCGGCCAGTATCTGACCGTGTGGATCTTGCTTGCGACAAATCAACGGTCCAGACCAATCAGCTGACAGCTGCTTTTTTCTGTAATTCTTCGTTGATGTCGTATATTTCAGCCTCTGTCTGAGGCTCAAGCGATGGGCGTACCTCATCAATCTCGATTTCTTCGATAGAAGTGTCCATTTTCTGCGTCAATGCAGTGACGACATCGTTGGCACGCAGCTCTTGTTCGATCTCGCTGGGCTTGGCGAACTTGGGTACATAAGAGCCGCATTTGATCTGAATGATCAGTTCATGACCGCTGGTTCTTTCATAGTAATGGGTAAGAGTGTCGCGAAGTCTTTTTGCTAAAACGCGAACGGAAGGGTCGTTCTGTGGATCGAATGTTGGAGGCTTGCCCAGTGCATCTACTGCAACAGTGTAAGCCTTTATTCGATCGGCGTTGCCGTCTAAAGTTTGCGTAACAACGCAACGCAAAAATGCCGACATTTGCGGAGCTGCTGCGAATTTGTCATCGGATAAAACTTTTTCTAAAGCTTGTTCTATTTGTTCTCTGTTCCAATTTTCCATTGTATCTAGCCTCTGCTTTTTTGCGCTTCTACATCTGAACGCATCGTGAATTGATATCAAAAATTGTTTTTGATTTCGTCAGATGTCTGATGCAAGAATAGTTCTCTTTCAATAACTTTTGATTTATATAACGGTTACTTGTTAAAGCACCGCAAACGTTTTTAAAAGAATATTCATTGCAAGTTAACGAATTAATTTTTGAATATTTTGTCTCTTTCTCCGTGTTCAAAAAAATAACAGGCAGGTTTCATTTTTAAGAAATATTTTCTATCAGTTTCTCTACTGACTTTAAGATCGATTCGATAGAAATTTCTCTTACAACATTCCTTTAGTGGTTAACCTCCTATGTTAAACAGTATCGGCAGGTATCATCGTTTTTCATATATTGTGTTGCTTCGCTAATAACCATAAAAGTGATTATTTGAGTTAACCAGTATCATGTTTTTATACACTATATAAAGCTTATTATGGAAATAATATGTGGGTTTTAGCCCGTATTGGTAATGCCGATTTGCTTTTGCGCAGCGTTGTTGTACGTAAAACGCAGCCGTTAGGATTTATTTATTGTGTTTCATTGTTTGGTTTTTTACTGATGTGCTTATGTGTGGTGGCGATGCAATGGCTGTATCAATAAATAAAGCGCTTGGTTTTCATTTTTGACAATCATCTATTTGGGTGAATATTTTGGTAGCCGTTCAAATTATTTTTTAGAAGAATGATGTCAATAATGATTTAGATTTCCGATAAACATTCGCAAGATTTATTAGGTTATATGATTATTTGAACTCATTAGCGTTGTTCACTACGAGTAACTGCCGCGATGAATTATTTTTATAAGTAACAGGTTACGCTAACAAGGAATCGTCGCAATACTTGCAAGATACCTCGCCACACTACTATTGGAGAGTGATGTGCTTATATTGACAAGAAGAATGAACGAAAAGATATTTATAGGTGACAATATTGTTGTTGCTGTTTTAGGTATTGAGAATAACCGTGTCAAACTCGGTCTCGACGCACCTAAGGAAGTATCTATACTTCGAGAAGAAGTTGTTGCAGGTAAAAATAAAGCGGCTAATGACATTACAGGAATCGATAAAGATTCGCAGTCAGCTTAGCTGACCAATAACGTTACTTGCTTGCTGCAGGGAAAAAGCAGCCTGGCCGCAATGGCTAGGCCGCACTCGTGGATTACCTAGAAATAGAGAAGGATAGTGACTGTTGATTTTTTGACGGTGACGGTTAAAAACAATTACTGAGTCTTATCGGCCTGCCTATGCTGCATTTTGACTTTAATACTTATAGTTCATAACCCATTCTCAATCTTCACGTAACGGTTACTTCCAAAACCCGCCATTTATAGTTTCAAATTGCTCACAGTGTCCATTAACGCGATACCGTAGAAGTCCTGGTTTGCTAAACAGATCATCGATGTTGGATAAATCTTGGCTGTGCTCCAGTTCACAAACGTGATTCAAACTTTTCGGTTAAAAGTCGACCGGTTCACGAAAGTCATTACAGCAGGTTACACGTAGGCTCGCTCTCTGCATTGAGGCTCACGACATCTAACCATGTTACGTGAGATCAAATTAGGAGACCTCCATGCGAGTTCGTTCGCTTTATATCGTTTTTTCAATTTTACTCAGCTTTGCCGGGTTGGCATTCGCTCAGGGCCCGGTATCGGGCCAAATTCAAGCTTTTATCGTCACGATGGAAGAGGGCAAAGAGAAGAAAATTCTTTCTTCTGAAACCGCCCCGGGTCAGATTATGGAATTTCAGATTGTCTTTACTAACAGTGGCGACAGTAATGTCCGAGGTATCAAAGTCGTTGACCCAATACCAGCCAACACATTGTTCATTGGCAATTCCAACACAGCGGATGTTAGTGCGGACTTTGAAGTCAGCATTGACGGCGGTGGCACTTTCGAATTAGAGCCAGTTGTACGCACAAAAACCCTAGCTGATGGTTCAGTGGAAGAGGTGGTTATACCGCCAGAGCAGTACACGCATGTTCGTTGGGTTGCAGAAGAAGAATTGCAACCTCAGGGCGGACAACATCGCTACAGCTACCGAGTAGAAGTTAAGTAACTACCCATTAATGGTGTATTGCATTCTCTTTCGTGCATGGAGTACGCGTTAGCGAAAAAAAGTACATCGATAGGAACCCCATAATGAAAAACAGAAAACAAGCTCGATCACACATAGCGAAAGCCATTGCTTTTGCGTGTGTGGCGGGAACAGCAGGGTTGTACACTCCTTCCATTTTTGCAGCGACTGCGGCGGGAACTCAAATTAAAAACCTGGCAACTGTCAGCTACCAAGATGCTGCCGGGAACACCTATACAGCGCAATCGAACGAAGCTATTGTCACGGTTGCGCAAGTCTATTCAGCCTCTTTAGGGGTTGATATTGATACCACAGCGGCATCAGGCCAGACCGTCTACCTACCGTTTGTTCTAACGAACACCGGTAATGGTGAAGATGTTTTTGATCTGACCGCAAGCAATAATATATCGATCGCCGATATTCTGGATTCCCCTAATATCACTATTTATCAAGACTCAAACGGTAATGGTGAGCCGGATGCAGGTGAACAATCCGTCAGCAGTGTAACGTTGGCTGCCAACGCTATTGCCAATTTGGTGGTGGCGGTTGAAGTGCCTGCCACAGCTACAGAGTCGCAGACCTTAGGCGTCACTTTGAAAGCCGAAGCACATGAAGGCAGCGGGGCTGCGAAAGTTGATAGCGTTACTGACCTTAGTGCTGATGGCGGACGCGATAAAAAAGCTGGCACTAATGAAGCGTTAATCACCGTCACTGGAGATGCTGTACTGGTTACAACGAAAAGTGCAGTACACGATCCAGCAGGTAAGAAAATTACCTATACAGTGACGGTGAAGAACAATGGTAGTAGAGCAGCTAGGAACGTTATTATTTATGATGGTTTGCCTGCCGGAACAACGTTGTTTAGCTCTGATGTTTCCGGTTTACTGACAACCAACGGAGATCTTCTAGACACTGTTGCAGTGCTTGATGAAACGGTTGTACTAAAAGATTTGAACGCCGATGGCGATACAACTGACAACGACGAAGCCACATTAGGGATAGATCTAAATACCGACGGTGATACCAACGATACTGCCGTAAACGGTGTTTATGCGGTAGACGCAAGCTTGCCGCCTCAGTCTACGGTTTCGATGACTTTCACCGTTACTTATGATCCTGCACTACTGGGCGGTGGCTACATTGTAGAAAACATTGCGCACGTTTCTGGTGATGTCAATGAAGACGGCATAGCTGATACGTTGATGTCATCTAACACCAGTCAAACCATTATAGAACCAACTTTCGGAGTCACTGTCAGCGACCTTGGAGGCACGGGTAGCCCGTTAGTCAATGACGGTGCGGATGATGATGAAAGCGCCAATTTCGATCAGTTTGTTGATGAAATTTCCGCTGGCGGCACAGTGCTGTTTCCAACCATCGTTACTAATGATGGCAACGCGGTCGATATTTTCGAATTGTCTGTTGCACCCGGTAACTTTCCGTTGGGTACGGTCTTTACCTTCTTCGACGCCACCGGTGCTGTACAGCTAGCGGATACTAACGGTTCAGGAGTCGATACCGGGGTTATTGCGGCTGGCGCTTCTAAAACGATTTTAATCAAAGCGATTTTGCCAGCAGATGCCTCTGGTGATGCACCTGGCACAGCTACTGAGTATGAAGCCACTATAACGGCCGTATCTGCGAATGATGTGGCCACCTCGCCAGTCAGTGCTTCATCTAAATTAAGCCTTGGTACGATTACGGTTGCCAGTGTTGATTTACACACTGACGCAAACGGAACGCTGACTAACGACGAAGACCCACTCGGAGTTGCTCCTTACGCTGCTGCTGCAACTTTTGAAGCGGATGCTGGCGGCACGGTGACTATTCCTTTATATATTGATAATGAAAGTGGTAGTCCGGATTCCTACGTGTTTAGCGTGGGTTCTCAGTGGAATGGCACAGCGCTATCGGCATTGCCTGCTGGTTGGACGGTTCAGTTTTTTGAAGCAGATGCTTCAGGTGCGGCTACCGGTGCTCCAATAACGTCAACAGCGGTGATACCGGCTAATTCGCTGAATATCGATTACGTTGCTGTTGTTAGTGTTCCTTCGAATGTCAATCAAGCGGTTGATAACTTTATCTTCGACAATAATGGCGACGGTATATCGGATGTATTGAGTTCAAACGATAGTGATGGCGATTATCCGTTGTTCTTTCAAATAACGTCGCAAAGCACAGGTGCGACAGATATCGTATTAAATGCGGTTGATGTAAGTGCAAGTCGAAGCCTGTCTTTAGTGACCCCAGGTGCGAATCAAATTGAGCCAGGTGGTACTGTGACCTATTCGCATACATTAAGTAATGCAGGTAATGTTGGCGAAGTTGTAGAGCTGACCAGCACGAATAGTCAAGCGGATTGGACAAGCACAATATCCATTGATACTAATGGTGATGGAGACCCCGATACTGTCTTAGGTAACTTAACTGTTGGAACAATCACTGTACAACAAGCTGATGGTACTGATGTTACTGTAGAAGTTACTGACGTTGACAACGATGGAAAAATGGAACTGCTGGTAAGTCCCGGTTTCAGTTTGCCATTGACTGTTTCAGTATTTGCACCGTCCACAGCACCAGCTGGTCAAACCGATGTATTTACACTATCAGCGGCCAATATAGACGTTTCAGCTGGAGCGCCAAGTGCCAGTTTGAATAACTTAAGCACTGTTATTATCGGCCAAGTACGGCTTGTAAAAACAGTTGCGGTCGATGCGGATTGTAATGGTATAGCGGAAACGGGTTTCGATGAGATTCAAGCGCTAGGTGTTGCGCCGGGTCAATGTGCAATATGGCGAGTGGTTGCTCAGAATCAAGGTTCTGTTGACGCCAGTAACGTTATTATTTCAGATACCGTTCCAGCGTTTAGTACCTACGAGCCTGAGAGTTTAACGTACTGTAAAAGTACGAGCTGTCTTCCAGAGCCGGTAGATGATGATCCAAGCAACGCAGATGCAGGTAGCTTCGTTGCTGGCACCATCACTTTCTATGTTGGCGATGGCGCAAGCCCTGCCGATGGTTTAGGTGGTGTGCTGGTTGCTGGTGAACAAGCTACAGCACAGTTCAGTGTGCGAGTAGAGTAATCGTGCGCTGACATTGCTTTAGTTGATTAGATTGGTAAGTTGGGGTGGTATTTGCCACCCCAACACAATACGTCAACATTAGCCAATAGACCAAAATAGCTTATCTCATGCCTTTCTGGCGTATCCTGTCTGCAATAGTCTGCGCAGTGTGCTTGAGCAGCACTTCTGCCCATGCTGCCACACCTGCAGGCACCAAAATAGTCAATCAGGCGTCTACATTTTTTGATGACGTTGATGGCCGTCCGGTCGAAATACAATCCAACCTGTCCTCTGTATCAGTAGCTACTGTTTATCAGTTTACGTTAGACGCTGATCATGAGCTGCAAACAACTGCAGGTGAACGCGTATCTTTTGTTCATTTGTTGCACAATACCGGTAATGATGAAGCACAATTTGACGTGTTGGTGGAAAGTATCAACACCAATGAAAGTGCTGATGAACTTATTGATCTTATTCTGTATAGAGACCTCAACAAAAACGGCCTAATAGACCCAACTGACTCTATTATTGACAATACAATTTCCTTGCTAGCCGATGAAGCTGTACAGCTCATTGCAACGGCTATTGTGCCTGTTCATGCTCCTGACAATAGCGAGTTTGAACTACTGTTGCATGCGAAATTACTTGATAGTGAGTTACCTGAAAAAAGCAATTCAAATCGTATACAGGTGCTAGATACACCGAAACTTAATATCAACTTAGCCAGTAGTTTATCGTGCGAGCAGGAACAACTTGTGGGTTCTGAGTTTTCTGTCACGATGAGTTCATCTAATCAAAGCAATGTTTTACCCGAAAGTGGTTCAATCTATGTAGATGGGGCATTGAAAGAAGGTGTGTTATTGCACCTGGAGCTGCCAGATCAACTATCGCTTACACCTAACGCCATACCTCAGGTATTTGCCTACCAGGCTATTCCTATTATTCAAAGTGGTTTATTCAACGATGAGTGGATGCGTATAGAACACTGGAATGGCAGCTCACATATCGATCGAATTGGTTTGCTCATTCCTGCTGAAAATTTCACACTTGATGAAAGGCTTGGTGTTGAGTTTCCATTAATGGTTGTTGAGAAAAACTACGACTCATTAATTGAAGTAAACGCATTGCTGGATATCAATGCTGATGGCATCGGTGAACAAGTGTCTGATGCTGTTTGCGTTAACATCGGTTTACCTGCAGCTGCGTTTGAACAAGTTATTCGTTTTATAGAACCTACTAAACAATTACAAAGAAGTGGCATCACACCTGTATTTTCAAGTGATTCGCATTTTGATGATGCGTTCATTTATAATTTGTATTCTCATGAAAAATTGCATGACGCATCTTCATTTGAAGATGCAGCTAACGCTTCAGTTTTTAAAGTAGGTGAAAGCTATTCACTGGCGTTAAACGGTATTTATCTCGAGTTACAAACCTCTGTACCTTCGGAGCAAATTATACTCGATAGTAATTCTGTGAGGCATGTGTTTGTTAATCTTAGCTCGGAGCTCACATCAGATTACTCGAGTGTGTTGCTACGCGAAGTTACTCCGGGTGCCAGCGTTTATAGAAGTGTTCGTCCCATCTTGTTAAGTAATGAGTTATCTGCAGATGGTGCTAATTGTCCTGGTGGCAATGGCGTGGTTACATCAATACCCAACTTTGATTCCGATGACGATGTTTGTGCATTACTGAGTGATATCGATGACCGATTACTGGTTAGTTTCGAGAATGCCGAAACCGGCGATGTCATTGAAGATAGAGCGCGTGTTCAGCCTGTAAGTCGGGTTTTTGATTCCACCACTTTGTTGCCTGTCCCTGGCGCAACAGTGACTCTCATGCAAGAGAATATAGTTGTTAAGCACCCGATAAACGGTAAAGCAATATCAGTTGTCAGCGATCAAGATGGCCGGTTTTCTTTACCGCAATTAGAGTTGGGCTCTAATTATTCCATTGCAGTAGTTCCACCTGAAAATTTTATCTTTCCATCTACAGTTGGTAAAGAGAAATTCAGTCAATTGAGTGTCGTTGACGCATCCTATGGCGAGGCCGGATTTAACCAACAAATCAGTGGTCGATTTTCGATACACGAAAACGAACCAACGCCCGTTATTAATGTGCCGCTTGATCCAGTTAACCGAAATGCTTTATTAGTACTGGAAAAATCAGTGAATACCGGATCCGTTGAGCCGGGTGATACTGCCGTTTATTCGATTGAACTGAGTAACAACGGTAATGGCGAACTCGATAATTTATCGGTTATAGACACACCTGCATTTGGATTACGTTATGTAGAGGGTTCAGCCACCTTTGGTGATGATGCGATTCCAGATCCGGTAAACTTGACTAAAGAACATACGTCAGTAAACGAGAGCTCACTCGAGTTTAGCCAAAACCTTATTGCTGAAAAACCAGAATCCGGCTTGTACTTTTCATTGCAAAGTTTACCGGCAGGCGAATCAAAATTATTAAAGTACAAAATGAGAGTCAGTGCGGTTGCTGAAGATGGCACGGGTATTAATGTGGCTGCGGCAAACGCAACTACTGCCAGTGGGTTGGTTTTAGCAACCGAACAAAGTCGGGCCAGTGTTGAAATTAAACGCAGTGGCGTTCTTTCGGATGCCGCGTCTGTTTTTGGGAAGGTTTTTGTGGATAGCAGTTGCGATTTCATTCAGAACAAAGCTGAATGGCCAATTGCAGGTGTTCGATTATATTTACAAGACGGCAGTTTCGTTACTACCGATGCTGACGGTCTTTTTAGCGTGTACGATCTGGAGCCTGGTTTGCACGTTATTCGTCTTGATGAATCCACGCTGCCCGATGGCTTGGAACTTAAGCCGTTGTCGGTCGCTAACGCGGCAGACCCACGCAGTCGTTTCCTAGACTTATCAAACGGTGATTTCCATCGTGCAGATTTTGCCGCCAGTTGTCCAAAAAATAACGCTCAGCAGGTGTTTGATGAAATTCAGGCGCGCAGTGAGCGCTACCGAAACCAGAGCCTGCTGTTAAAAGCGCAAAAATACAACCCTGACTCGACTGCGCGTGCTTCAGATGCCCGCCAGCGAGCAGATACCGATGGTGATCTCTCTACAGGTTGGCTTGATAAGCCTGAAAATGATGATCAGTTAAATGCTGACGGGTCGGTAGTACAAGGCGCTCCATTATTAACTGAGTCCAATCAGGGGCTTTCTGATGGATTAAGCGATGCTAGTAAGGCGCAGCTAAGTACTGCGACCAGTCTCGAGGTTATGGGCGACCCAAAAGTGTTAGCTCAAACCATTACCGGCAATCAGGCAAAGCAGGGTGATTGGCTTTGGCCGACAACATCCATCAGTCGTGACGGTCGTTTTATGGTTGTGGTGCCGGCGGGTGTAGACCCCGTTTTGTTTGTCAATGATGAGGCTGTAGCCCAAACACAGCTTGGTGAGCAAATCGTTAATCGATCAGCGCAAGCTCAGCTGCTTGCGTGGTATGGCGTTAAGTTAAGGCCGGGCTTAAACCAGATAGAAGTACGCGCTGTTGATGCGTTTGGTAACAATAGAGTATTGGCCACTAAAAAGGTACAGAGGCCCGCTGCCGGGGTACGGCTGAAACTCTCAGCCGATCAAAACACGTTGCCGGCCGATGCGGGTAAAAGTGTCATGCCCATTAAGATCGAAATTTTCGATAAATACGGTAACCATGCTAATGGTGTGTATTTTGTTTCGATAAATTCAACTGGTGGCTCGATAATCGAGTCGGATCTCCAAAAGCTTGAACCCGGTGTGCAAGTTCGTATCGATAACGGTATTGCTGTTGTGCACTTGCGTAGCTCCGAACTGCCGGGCAGCGTCTTGTTCAGTGCAACCGTTGGCCCAATGCATGATTCACTTGAGCTAATCCAAGTGGCTTACGCGCGTGAACTGTTTGGTGTCGGACTGATAGATGTTGGTGGTCAGTGGAATAAGGTAAGCGGTGCGGCTGAGCAAGAGCAGGTATTAGACAGTGCGCTGACTGGGTATAAAACCAAAAAACGCGTTGCCCTATTTATGAAAGGGCGCATCAAAAACGATATCAATATGACGCTTTCTTATGATAGCGACAAACGACGTAGTTACGATGTATTCAATGATCTTAACCCTAACGAACACTATGCTACTTATGGCGATGGTTCAACCCGCGGATTTGAAGCTCAAAGTACCAGTAAACTTTACCTTAAGCTGGAGAAGGATCGTAACAGTATTATGTGGGGAGACTACCTCACCGACAACGCATCCGATAAGAATGATTTAGCAAGGCAGCAACGCAGTCTGACAGGGATTAACGCTATCTATGCTAAAGGTCATACAAAAGTACAATTGTATGCGGCTATGCAGGAGTCGCAACGCAGTACAGAAGAAATTGCTGGAAATGGTACTGCGCTGCTTTACAAGCTGGATGGTGCGCCGATTGCGCGGAATAGCGACGTCGTTGAGAAAATTGTTCGTGATAGAAACAATACCTCTGTCATATTATCCATTGAACGCCTTTATCGCTACAGCGATTACACTATCGAGTATGCAACGGGTGTTGTCTATTTTAATGATGTTGTCCCATCATTCGATCAAGACCTTAACCCGGTGTCTGTCCGCTTTATCTACGATAAATCTTCAAACATCGATGAACACGCTGTTGCTGGCTTAAGGTTGCAGCATAAAATAAATGAGTTTGCTCAAGTAAACTTAAGCTTAAGTGACGATCAAAATCCGTTGTCGGGTAGCCGGCTGTCCGGTGTGCAGCTCCATGGGCAATTAGGTTTTGGCACGCGCTACTCTTTGTCTGCCGCGCATCAAAGTCATACGGTTGCGTCTAGAGGTGATGGCGTCGCGCAGCGGATACAGTTAGAACATCAATGGCAAGGCGCTGCAAGAGCAGATACCTCGATAACTTGGTCGAAGGCAAATGCAAATTTTGATAACCCTAGTGCTGGCGTTACTACTGGGAGAGAAGCATGGCAATTCGTACACCGGCAGATTTTGCCTGGTGCGTTGAGAGGTGAAATTGACGCTAATTATGATGAGTCTGTCGATGGTGATGACCGACTGGCCAGTGCTGGTGTTACTGTTGAAAAAACATACAAAAACTGGTCATTGAAGTCGGGATTGCGCCATGTGCAGAACCGAGTTCCAACGCAGTCGTATCGTTTTAACACCGCTCTTGTTGGTGTAACAAAACGTTTTGTACTGCCTTTTGAACGACGCGGCAGTATTGGCGTTGAGTATGAACGGGATATTAAAGTTCGTAAACGGTTTAGGTTTGGCGTTCGATCTGAGTTGAGCCTTCACGATAAGCTTAACGTTTACGCCAACTATGAATTGGTGAATGGATTTTCTTCTCAGTCTTTCCTGTTAGGCCAGCAGGCATCACGACTATTCACGGCGGGTTTAGAATCGCCGCTTACCAGTAATACCAAGCTCTACAGCGAATACCGATTCCGGCGAGCCAGTGGGGTACACAATCTGGAAACTGCCAGTGGTGTTCGAGGCCACTATGAAATAGAGCCGGGTTTGAGTATTTCTCCCGCTTTTGAATATATTGATGTGCTTGAGGGCGAAACCAATGAAGATTCAATCGCCGTATCTTTTGGTATAAAAGACACACGCGTTGAATCCAGAAAAATCTCGTTACAGGCAGAACTGCGCCATACCGAGCAAAGTCGCTATTTTGGATTTAGAGGCAGCGTTGTGCAACAGCTCGGCCTTAACTGGACAGGTCTTCTACGCGAAGAATTCACCCGAAAGTCACCCGATGTTGGACAGTTAAGCTCATCTCATCGTTTTACGGTAGGTTTGGCGCGTAGGCCCAAAGAAGATAATCGTCACCATAGTTTATATCTTGCTAACTGGAAGGAGAATTATGGCCCTGAAGATGGTATGGATAAACGAACTTACTTACTTTCAACCCATCAAAATTTTCAAATAAACCGAAGCTGGGTTGTTAGTGGTCGCTTAGGTGGGAAATGGCAACGGACCCGATTTGAAGACCACAATGCAAAAGCGTCGTTCATGTTGGGTGACTTTAGAAGCACCTTCGATTTACATCGCCGCTGGGAAGTTGATTTTCGCGCTGGTTGGCTTAGCGGCAAAGATTTTGACGATGCACGTTATTCCTGGGGTGCTGGTGTTTCATGGATAGCTAATCGCAATACCAGACTGGCTTTGCATTACAACGTTGTTGGCTTTAAAGAAGAAGATTTAGATGAGCAAGGGTACAACGCTCAAGGTTTGAATATAGGTCTGCAAGTGAAATTCGATGAGGACTGGTTTAAATGGCTCGAATAGTTGAGTGTCACGGTGTCAAGAGAGCATGCTTGCAACCGTCAAAAACAACGCACCAACGAAGCTTAGTTGCTAAAGCGCTATTGATGCTATGCGCTCTTCTGGCATTAAGCTCGTGTGCCACAACCGATGAGTTATACGCAGAGTACGATGCCGCCAATTGTATCGTTGAGCTAACCGATGACGGTGCTGTCCAGGTTACTCAGACCGACACAGACACACATATGCGATGGGAGCCTGCTGTGTATTTCGACTTCGACAGCGCTGAGCTACACACAGACCAAATGCGTTTGCTGGACACATCAATTGGAGTGTTAAAACGTTATCCGAGTTTTACGGTTGGCTTGCATGGCTTTACCGATTCTCAAGGCAACAGCCGTTACAACCGCCGATTAGCGAATCGACGGGTAGAGGCAGTTTCGAATTATTTAAAAGCTAATGGCATGCTGTCTATTCGTTTGATCCCTCTACCGGCAGGTGAAATCCCGAGATATCTGGGATTAGATAACGCTGCCGGCATGGCGAGCAACCGTCGCGTTGAGCTTGTGTTGATGGATCATATGGGTAAACCGCTAACGTTAGAACTGGCGTTCGATGACTAAGCATGGAAAATTACAACGGCGCAGCAATAAGAACGCGGAATCGGCATAAAACGTGCGCGTGTTCTAACATTTCAACTCATGAAATGCGATTTTTCAGCATTTGAAGGTTTTATGGCCAAATTAAAAACCATCAGTCAAAAACTGGCTGTTGTGATCGTCAGTCTGTTTTGGGCCCAATCTGTTGCCGCATTGCCGCCTTGGTACGTTGGGGTTAGCGGTAGCGTCACGAAATTATCTCCCAATACCGAAAACTCAGCTTTTCGTCTGGAAGAAGATACTTCGTTCGGTGGCGGTGCATTTATTGGTTTTGATGTTACCCGACTGTTCAATGTTGAGTTTGGCTACAACTATCTGGGTAATGCGGTTTTGGCGAATCAGGTCGGTGAAAATGATCTGGCCTATAGCGCTATTTCTGCCGGTGCAATGATGTATGTATATGGCGATTCAAGAGACATTGAACGTCGTGATGGGTTTGCAGGTTATGTGCGTCTAGGTTTGAACGCGATGCAGAATACCACCAACATACCATTGGAAAAAGAAGACAATGTTGCGATTTGGGCTGGTGCAGGGGTTGAATGGCCGTTTACCAGAAATATAAGCGCTAGAGGTGAAATTGCCACTTTTGACGGTGATGCTCAAGCATTTTCGCTTGCGTTGGTTTACCGACCCAGAAATGATCAAGCGCAGCGTGCGACTAATCGTATGCCAACAGCTGCTTCTCAACCTGCTGCCACGCAAGCGCCAGAACCGGCTACGGTTCAGCGGCCAAGCGTGAATCGCGAGGAAATGAAAATGCCTGAGATTGTTTCTGTTCCGAAAACGAATATGCCTCAACAACCCAGAATTATCGGTGACTCCTGTATGGCTGCGGTCGCTAATGAGCTTAGCGACAATAACGGTTGTGCTTTGTTCCGTGGCCCATTGGTTGGTGTTGATTTCGCATCGGGAACTGCAAACTTACAAGCAAGCTCGCGTCAAGTACTCGACAAACTGGTGTCGAATTTACAACGCTATCCCAATGTGCGAATTGAAATCGCAGCCCACACTGAAAGCTTCAGTAATGCACGCACTGCCAAATCAGTTGCATCCAAACGTGCCTTTGTTGTTGCAAAATATCTGGCGCAGAATGGGATATCGGTAAAGCGACTAAGTGCCAGAGCATTCGGAAATGCACAACCCATAGCCAGTGATCAAACGGTAGCAGGGCGTCGTTTGAATAATAGAATTGAAATAAAACAGATTCGTTAAGTTTTGTAGAAACAAAGTTTGCGCGACTCGACACAAAAACGCACAAGGAAATAACCCGGTTATATCAAAAGGTGTAGTAATTGCTGATTTTATCGGCAGCATTTGCATTAATACACTTAGGACCGGTGATGTACGCAAACGATTGTTTTAGTTCTACCCCGGCAATTCGCCGGCATATTCTTCCTGTGTTGCTTTTAAGCGCATCCATCGTGTCCGGTTGCGCTAGCGTTGGCGAACTACAGGAAAAAACTCAGCAGGCCTGGATTCAAGAACGTGCGAAAGTGGATGCTATGCCAAAGCGTGTTTATCTGGGTGGAGGCTTAGGCTCAACCACACTTAGCCCGAATACCGAATCGACGTCTTATGAGGTCGACAGTAACAAAAGTTCTTCATCTCAAATGCGTATCGGAATTGATGTGCATCCTGCCTTTTCCGTTGAATTAGATACGCAATTGCTCGGCTCTGCTTCTTTGCGTTATTCAGATCAGGACGTCAGCTATACATCAGCGACTTTAAGCACGGTGTTTTATGGATTGGGCGGTCGCCAGAATCGTTATTTCCGCGAAGGGTTTAATGCTTACGGACGGCTAGGCTATGCCGTATTGCAACGCACATCAGATGTCGATGCGCTGGATCATAGCGATCAAAGTTTCGTGATAGGTGCTGGGGCAGAGTATGGCTTTAGAAACGGTTTTGCGATAAGGGCTGAAGCCACACGCACCAGTTCGGATGCGAATCAGATAAGTCTCGGTGGCATAATCCGCCTTGGTGCATCTAGAACCAACGCGGTACGAATAGCAGCGAGCGCTGCAAGGCCTACGAAAAAAGCACAACCTATGCAAGCCGATGGCTTGGCAATGCGGGTACAAAACTATTCGCCTAGCGCTAAGGATGCTGATGGTGACGGCGTCTCAAATAAATTTGATGTGTGTAGCAACACCATGCCCGACACAACCGTAAACAATCGGGGTTGTGGCCTGTTTGACGCCGTATTGTCCGACGTGCAATTTAAATCGGGTTCTTTTTGGCTTTCGCCTAAAGCTCGAGGCCAACTGGATGTTATAGCCCAATCACTTTTGGCTTTTCCTGAAGCGCGTATTGAGATAGGAGCTCACAGCGATAGTCTGGGAGATGCAGCTTTAAATCTGGAATTATCGAAACGGCGGGCTCAGTCGGTAGCCAGCTACTTACAAACCAAACAAGTAAGTCAAATGCAGCTTGTGCCGGTTGGATTTGGTGATGAGTTTCCTGTTGCCGATAACGCCACTGAAGAAGGTCGTAGAAAAAACAGACGTATTGAATTGACGACTCTGCCTAATATTAGTGCAGAAGAAATTGCGAGTAAAAACTTAATTGCTGAAGTTGACGATAGTAAAAAGAGAACAGTAACACCGGAAAAAATGCGCGTACTTAACCAGAAAGTTGCGCAGTTTGAGATAGTTGAATTTGACAAACAAAAAGGTACTAGCGCCGCGTCTGCTTCGCTTGCTGCATCGAATGATCAGTCCCAAAAAGCTTTAAGTGAAGTTGTGGAAGCTTCGCAAAGTGGGTCAGCAGAAAATGCATCAGCGCAAAGTGCGTTGGCCGGCAGAGCGAATTTACCACCGATCAGTGCGGTGAAAATTCAACCTCTTCCAGCACCGGGTGAAGTCTTTGGTTTTCATTTAGCAGGCCCGCTAAAAGGTGTCGACTTTGTTCAGCAAAGCGCAACGTTAACCGATTCTGCAAAAAGCGAACTGCTATCCGTTTTGGAACAGTTGCAGAAATTCCCGGAAGTACGGATTTCGGTGATGGGGCATGTTGATGATCGCGGTGATGATGATCAAAACCTATTAGACAGTGCGCAACGGGCTCGGGCTGTTGTCGCTTATTTAGTATCGTTAGGCATTGCGCCAGAACGTTTGATGTCTGAAGGCTATGGTAGCGAACTACCATTGGTGCAGGAGCTAACGAACGCTGACAAAAAACGTAATCAGCGCATTGAAATTAGAGTATTGGAAAATTAGCGATTAATTTTTCTTTTTGAATCGGCTAAATATGCTCTTGGTTTCCTTCTTTATTTGACGCCCTAGCTCTACAAAGCTTGAAAATAACTGTCGGGCTAGCGAGCTCGACAGTACGTAAGGTAAATCGCCACCTTCGAGTATGTATTTGTCGTTGCGGAACAAAGCAACCGGATTTTCCAAGTGCCCAACATCAATGAGCTGGTCCAGCTCGTTGTTCACCAGTTTATTGAGCTCGGTTTCAGCATCAAAACAGGATGTATCGGTAATGCCATTTTGTAGGCAAGACTGAATTTCATTGGATACAAACCGCCCGCCAGCACAAGAGAGTAATTGTTCGCTGGTACCATTGCCATTGAGGAGGCATTCGGCAGTAACATATTCTTCACGGCTAATAGCGCCCGTTGATTCCGCTGCACATAATCCGAAGTCAGAAATTTTGGATGCCGTTATGGAGCAGTTGAGTACATCGGTTTGCTCATCCGATAAATAATTTCTGGCAACACATTCGGCTTTCGCAATTGAGTTGCTGGTGTCTTGCAGACAGTTCAACGTGCGCTCGTGTTCAACATCCAAATTGGCCGCGACAGCACAGTTTAAAACTTCCTGGGGTTCTTCGAAGTGCACACAACGAGCTGCGTTAGAGATGTACTCATTATTGAAAGAGTCCATTAGACATTCTGCTGCGAAGTACTCGTCGGCAGTACAGCGTTCGTACATCAAAGCGTAGTCTGAAATTTCATCGCTACCTGCACACTTTAATAATCCAATAGCTGAGCTGTCTCGTTGATAGCAATCGAGAGCGATTTGCTGGTCTTCATTAAGTAGTGATCGCGCTGCACAAGTGGCGAACTCGGTTTCGCTGACATCGTTAAGGTGTTCACACCCAGCTACGCGTTGGATCAATCGTGTTCTGGCTTCAGCTGCTGGGTCGTTGGAACCAATTATTGCCAGCAGGTCAACGTGTTCAGGCCTGATGGATCCGTCGAAAAGGTTAGGTGAGCACGTTGCGCCACCAAGGCAGGCAATAAACATGTCGGCATCAACCAGAAATCGCGAACAATGTGCTAGTTCTGTGGTTGTGGTTTTTCCTCTGGCGTAGCAGCTGGCTATGGCGTAGCGTTGCCAGTCGTTGGGTATAAATTCCAGTTCTGTGCTGCCTGCACGCAATTGTTCAACTGAGGTTATCGAAAACTGCTGTTGGATTTGAGTATCCAGTTGTGCCAAAGCATCTTCAAGAGTTTGTTGTTCATTGCTTGCCCCCAGTACCAGTCTCCAGTCGGCGGTTTCGCTATCAACCAAGCTAACGCGGGTGACTACACCGGGGTAAACGCGCTTTAACGATGCGGCCAGGCGGTGAGCATCTACTTCATTGTCGATTGAACTTGAAACCAATG
>CALDTX010000118.1 GCA_937923565.1 uncultured Granulosicoccaceae bacterium
CAGCACCGACAACAGCCGCTGCATTCAATTGCAAGAACACTTTTATAAAATTGACCACTTTATTGCGGCTGCTGGATTCACGGAGAAAACCATACAAGCCAAGCCCGTAAAACACACATTGAACCACTAGCATTGCATTTAAAAATGCACCATTGCCGAACAACGACGCCAGTAAAGCTAATAACATCGCATACGGCACCAACAATCGACACACTTTATGCGAAATAAACTGCCAAAAAATCGGGTTCTTACTGGGATTGAACAGCCATTTGTTACGGCTAAAAGACTGAAAGTTGCCCGCCAAGGTACGCGCTTTACGTTTGAATTCACCGCTGGCATTGGCTTCAGCTTGATCGAACACTTGAGCTTCTGGCTCAAAGACAGTTCGCAAGCCCTGCTTTAGTAAACTAACGGGCGTATCGAAGTCATCCAGCAAAACATCGGCACGATGCGGTAAGTAGTGTTGCTTTCGTATGGCATACAAAGCGCCGGTTGCACCTGTAGTGGAGTACAGCGCGCTTTCGTTCTGACGGATCCATTTCTCGTATTTCCAATACAGGCCCACATTTTTCGAGTCGGTACCTTTGCCATCGCTGAGCACTAGCTCACCACTCACTGCACCAACAGACTCATTGTGCAATTGCATCACCAACGCTTTAACCGCGTTCGAAGAAACCGTTTGGCGCGCATCCATAAACACAATGACGTCGCCGCTGGCAATCTCTACACCTGCATTCAGCGCTGTGGGTTTACCACTGGCATTTTCATAGTGATGTACATCGATAGCCACGGGTGTTTCTTGCGCCCGCGCTTGGATAAGTGCCACTGAGTTATCGGTAGAGCCGTCAGATACAAAGACGATTTGCAGTAGTTCTTGAGGATAATCCAAAGCCAAAAGAGAGTTTATTTTGGTATCCAATCGAGACGCTTCGTTGTGAATGGCGATAACGACACTCACACTGGGCCACGCGCTCGCCTCTTGAGTCAGCATGGTGCCATTAGCAGGCACTGACTCGGATTGCTTACTATTCGCCCGCCAATGCAGCAACAACGGAAAAATTGCATAGGTATATATGCAAAAGAAAGCGGACCCTATAAAAAGCGAGATCATTTTTTGGACGGACGCGAGTTAGTTTGATCGTTTCGATGTGGAGTACATATCGCGCACATCTGAAAGCCCACAAAATTTAACGCCTTCGCCTGCACACCACTCAAGTGTACGGTGCATATCATCGATATAGCGGTCCACATCAGCGCGACTTTGTGGATAAGGCGATGCTTTTTCAATCACTTCCATTGAATGAAACATCATGTTGATATTAACCTTGATTTTATCCGCATGTTTTCTCATTTGATAGCGGAAAATATCTTGCATTTGGGGCACAGATGCAAACCAGGGTCGAAACCAGATAGGTGTACGCTTTAGTAAGCGGGGTTTGACCGTTACAGGCACCTCCAATATACGACCACCGGACTCACTCGCCGGTTCGATTAGCTTGTTTCTGCTTGGGAAATACGGTTGTTCAGGCGCTTTCCTGAAGTCCACCGTGGCGTTGGGCTCTTTCCACTTGATATACGGTGTTACGCTGGTGTCCACTTTATATCCTAGTTTTTCCAAGCTATTAATTGAGTTAATGCTTGCCCCATAACGACCAGCCCTAAAACTGGTTGGCCGGTAGCCTAGCTTTTCTTCAAATAAGTTTGTTAAGTTACTGAGTTTTTGATATTCGACATCGGGCTCATAACTACACTGAAAGTCCGGGCTATCCACACCATCATATTTGTGAAACTTTTTTTGCGGTTCAATAAACGCAGCATGCAAATGAGTGCCATATTCATAATTACCTGGCATGTTTTTCAGGCTTTCAACACAAGCGTCATCTTCCAAAACTTCAACTGTTAGCAAGTAGGTTGGTACAGCACCAACCGAATCAAAAGCTGGTTGTAGCCTGTTCGGTAAGCCATCTACTATGGAATTAAAGGTTAAAGGGTTTGATCTGATCCAATTTGGATCGTGATCACACTCAGTGTCAATCGACACGGTTAGGGAGATTTCCTCTATATTGTTTTTCATGATATTTTTCGATAAACCCTTTTACAACACTGCCCATGCCATAGTTCTCTGCAATGTAGCCTTGCCCGTTCAAACCAAGCTTTTGACACATTTCACTATTTTGGGAGCAATCCTCTAGCAGTTGCGCCAACTTATCGCTGTCTCCTGCATCGAATAAGTAACCTGAAACAGCCTCACTAACCAAATCCTGGTTCCCGCCAATATCGCTGGCTAGAACCGGTAGCGCGGCTAACATAGCTTCCATAACGGAATTAGGTAAACCTTCCGCAAACGACGGCTGAACGTAAACATCTAAGGTTTCGTAAAACGCACTGGTATCTTCAATTGTGCCCAAAAACCGCACTTCATCAGCAATGCCCAATTGATTGCACTGCTCGCGCAAATCGTCTTCGGCACTACCACTTCCAGCAAGTACCAGCTCAGTGTTTAGATGTTTATTCTTTTGACGAAATGTCGAATAAGCATCCAGTAGTACATGCACACCTTTTACCTCACGCAACCGTCCACAATAGCCAATAGTAAACGTATCGTTCTTCTTACGAGGCATAACCAGATTCGAAGTATCGATTCCATTGGGAATAAGTAAAAGCTGCTCTTGTCTGAAACCGGCTGCTAGCAACTTTGATTTCGTTTCAGCACTGATCGTTTGCACATAGTCAACGTTCCTCATAGCTATACGCATTAATGCATTAACTGGATTAAATGTTTTTTTAGGATCTAGGACACCACCCTCAAATTCAAAAAATCCGGATATTTTGGTAATAATGGGCACACCAGTGATAGGTCTTATTACACCCGCTACCGCCGTTAATGTTCGAGTTATATGAATATGGTGACAATCGAAATCGTTGCGGCTTTTGATTAAATACAGCGCAAATCGAAACAACATTATTATCGCGCCCACTTTTTTTATGTGGGGGTACATAATGCGAGTAATTTTAAACCCATCGACTTCATCGTGAGCGCCATGCTCTTGCATTACTTGTGGTGCTAAAAATTCAACATGCACACCTTCGGCGCGTAATCCTTTAGCAAGTTTGATGGCCTGATTCTCAGCACCGCCTAGCCCAGGAAATCGACTATCTATGATGAACAATACGCGTAATGGTTTTCGAAATTTTTTCAAATTCGAACTTCTAAGGTGTGTGTCAACCTCACCATCTGATGTAACTACTATGCTCATTGCAGCAAGGACTTCAGTTCAACAGTCAATTCTTTGGTTGCACGAGTGGGTGGTGCCCAACGAATGCCGATTGTTGCTTGATTTTCCGTAGTGTCAACATCTTCAGGCGTTAAATTAACACCGGTTTCTGTCACGGTAGTGCGGGTTCTTACGCCGGTAGCAATGGCCACGCGATAGCCTAACTCAATTTCAAAACTTCGGCTTATTCTATAAAAAAGTTCGGCACTACCCTGCACACTTTGAATGTCTTCGTTCTGGTTGTCATAGATTTGTTGGTTGAACGATGCGTTGGTTTGTGTGCGCCAGCGCGTACTAATACGGCGGGCATAAGAACCGTAAGCAGAATACTGCATGTGATCTTCAAGGTCACTGTCAATGTTAACACCAGAGCTATCCGACAATAGCTGGTAATCGTTTTGGGACGCACTTACACCTAAACCAATAGTTGATCCGCCAGAGCTTTTATCAAAAGATAAATCCAGTCGGGTTTCATCATAGAAACCATCACCATCGCGTTGCACACCGGACCCTGTGTCTATTAGTGATTCCACGGTGGTTAGTGATTGGTCGCGAAGGTCTTTAGTGAATGCAAAGGTTAACGTTGACTCGGGACTTAATCGACGTGATGCAGCTAACCTTGCATTGACACCATCAATGGTTTCTTCATCGGTGGTGTATTGCGTACCGCCTAGTGAGGCGTCATACGACATAAGGCCACGAGTTCGTCGCCAGTAGCCCGATAAAGATAAACGGTTGAAGTCACCTTCGTCGTCTGCATTGGGTGATTCTGGAGTATCAGTGTAGATATCGGCGAACTGCAAGCCCCAGGTACTTCCTGTGTCGGTATCTATTTCCCAACTGGCAGAAGCGTTATACAAGGACTCCAGCTCGATATCGTTTTGTGTTTGATTAACATAGAGCAAACGCGATTTTACGCGACTGAAGGAATCTATCTCGTATTCGAAACTAGGCCCGGTAACAAAAACGTTGCGTCTGTCTTGCTGAGTATCGTCGATGGTTTCGTTGTCTTCTTGGGCCCGAACGCCCCCTAAAATATCGCCAAAATACCAGGAAAAAGCGCGTGGGGTAATTTGCACGTTCGCCGCACCGATAAATTCTGACACTGCATCAAAATTATCGTCTGGGTCGTCCATGCGTCGCTGTGAAAACAATTCGCCGGTAAAGCCACCTTGTAAAATTCGGCCGCGTTGCTCTGCAAACACACCAAATTGTATCTGCCCAAGCTGACCTTCCTGTTCTTCACCGCTGTTAGCGCTTTCGACGTTGTCTGATGCTCTGTAGCGAACGCTACTTTCAAAGCCAATTTCTAAAGAATAGGCCAAACCCGGCAACACACACAAGACTAACCCGCAGTAGCGTTTTAAATGCAGCACAATTCGTTAAACTCTTGATCGCTTAGCGGCAGCCTAAGAAGGCTGATCGTTTATAACAATGCCGGCCAATTTACGTTCGTCAATTTCATCAACGATGCCGTCAAGCTGTCCTGGAGTTACCATGCCATAGGGCACAACAAGCACGGTATAGTCACAGATGTCAGATAAAATTCTGGCATCGGCAGAGGTTGTCATGGCAGGCCCATCAACAACAACATAACGGTTATCGTAGCGCTCTTTGATATCGATCATGAGCTGTCGATAACGCGCAGATGTAAAATGCTCTGCACTTATTTCTGCATCGGCACCAATAGGTATAACGCGCATACGTGGAATACCGCTTGGGCTAACAATATGCTCAACCCCTAATTCCGGGCGTTCCAGGTATTCCAGCAAGCCAAGGCTTCTTTCACGACCAATCAGCTTCAGCAGTTTATGCACAACCGGATCGTGCAAATTAGCATCTACCAGCAAAGAAGACTTGGCTTTGTCGAATGCGATAGTGGAAGCCAAGTTCAATGCAACGAAGCTGCCGCCACCTTCAGGTACCACAGAGCTGACCAACACGGAAAAGTTGCCCTTCTCTTTCAGGCTATACAATTTGGTGCGCAGCTGACGCATGGCGTCAACCAAGCCGCGATTTTTGGAACGCGGATGAACGATTCCGAGTAATTCCAATTGCCTGTCACTAAACAGCTTGGCCTCTTCCATGTTAGTCAGATCAGCGCGTGCCTTATCTGCCAAACTGACCGACTCGCTTACCGAGCGTAATTGACTACCAGAACGCTCAGGTTTACCAACGGGTACCAGCTGTCGGCCAAGCTGTTTACGGTTCCTGCGTAAACTCTTGCCTTGCTGTTGCTGAACGATCGATTTAACGTTCGCTATTTTCGCTCGATCTGTCATGCAACCGTGCCTCCCTGAGACGCTGTAGACAATACGTATTTTAATAGTGCAACAATGATATAGAGCACAACCACCAGGACAATAATGCCCACTACGACACTGGGACGGCTGAAGAAACTCCGTTTTTCACCCTTCTGCTTCATATGAGGCACAGTAGTTAGCAACGGAAGTTCAAGCACATCTGTAATAGCAGAAGTAGTTCGAATACGTGGGTCTAGTTTTAAAAATACAATTAGGTACATAAATGGCAGCAAGATACTCAGCACCAACCCCATCGCCGCAATGTGGACAAACCGCAAACCGGTTGGTAGCACTGGAAAGTTAGCTTCTTGTTGAATGCTATACAGCAAACCTTGCTTTTCGCGGCGCAAGCTCATGTTTAACCGCGCACCTTCTTGCTCTCTGAGTAACTTTTCATAATATTCTTTGTTAATCGTGTAATCACGATTCAACTCAGCCAGTTCGCGCTCAACACGACCGGAAACTGCAGAGCGATTAATTTCTTTTTCCAACATTACTTTTAACTGCTGGGCTCGCGATCGTTGCTGATCGGCTTCAGCCGTTGATCTGGCCAAATCGCTTCGCAGTTGTTGATAAACCGGACTTAAATTAGCAGCACCGGAATAGTTCCGGCCGTTGATGCTAAATGTTGAAGTACCACCAGCATTAGAGTTTGCACTTACCCGCTGTTGTTCTGCGGATCTAATGACATCCTGCATTTGCTGCTTAAGTCTAACGATATCAGGGTAGTCGTCTGTATAACTCAACCGAAGTACATCGATTTCGGCCTGGATTGCGTTAATTTGATTCCGAGTTTGTGACGCTTCATACTCCACGGCAATCGTAGACGACTCAGTTCTAAGCTCACGCTCTAATGAACGTCGGCGTTGATCATACTCAGCATATAACAGATTCGCTTCTTCCATCTGACGGCGCAACTCAACGATACGTTGATTAACATTGCCGTCTGTGGTTTCGCTGACACCGGGGTATTTTTGGCGGAAGCTTTCTAAACGCGCTTCAGCATCTTCTAACCTCGTTCGATACGCTTCGACTTGATCGCTATAGAAGTCGACAGTTTCTTCTGCTTCTAACGACGATGCTTTTTTGGTTCTCTCGAGAAACAAGTCGGCAAACAACGAGGCCGTTTTAAATGCCATTGAAGGATCGGGGTGCTCGTACACAATTTCCAGAAGCTGATTATCGATGTTAGACACTTGCGTGCCTTTGATAATTTCCTCCTTCACGCGCTCACGAGCAATAGCCGACATACCAGCCGTGCCATAACCCACTTGATCAACGATCTGATCCAAGATGTTATCGCTCAGCAACTCTTCTCTGGCAACCTTGACTTGGTCTTCATCGAGAGCACCTTTGATAATCGTCGATAGTTCTATGGTTTTTGAATCGTCAGCGTACAGCCGAACATGCGACGTGTATTTCTTCTGCCACAAAAACGCTGCTGCTAAAAATAGCATGCTAATGACGACAAAAATCGTCAGCAAGGTTCCGCGGCGTGCAGCTGCTTCGCGCGTAACCAGCGGAAGCATTTCATCCAGTGTGATATTACTCATAACAGCACATGCTTCTACGATGTAAGAAAAAGATCATTGTTGTTCACTATTACTATTATTGTTAGAAACGTCTTTCAGGTATGGAGATTACGTCTCCCGGATACAACGGGTAGTTAGTATCCAACACACCATCTTTTAAGATACTTTCGAGATAAACGGGGTAAATCTTCGTGTCACCCGCAATGGTTCGGTACAATTTTGCAGCATCCGGGGCTGCAAATTCGTTGACACCACCGGCCTCAAGCACCAAATCCAGCACTGTCATGCCATCTCTGTGAGAAATCGATTTCGGTTCGGCGACACCACCTACGACACGCACCCGGTTCTGAAATTCCGCACTATTGAGTTCTTCCACAATAATTGACACTTTCGGTGTGCGAATAAATTGCAGTAACTTCTTCTCGGTGTCGCGAGCAATCTCGCTAGGCGTTTGACCACCAGCCTTCACATCGCCGACCAAAGGCACGGAGATAAATCCGTCTGGCCTTACGGGTACGCGAACCGATAAATCCGGATTTTTCCAGACATTCACGCTAACGACATCACTTGGACCCAAGCGATACTCTGGGGCTGCATTGCCCGATTTTTCGGGTGGGCGATCCTCTTCGGCTACAGTGCCATTAGATACACACGCACTAAGCACCGAAAATAGAACCAGTACCAAGAAACTACGAAAATAACTCATCATTTATCACACGCTCCACGCGCAAACACGGTTAATGGGGCCGAAAACCAGCTTCATTTCACAAAACTGCTCTCGAAACAGCACAACACCACCTGTCAACACTATTTATAGCGGCAGGTTTTCGACAAAGATAACAACGCATTAACTCATAATTGAAGTAACAACTAATGCTTCTGAAGAAAAGTGGCTCTCTGGTCCGTTTCCTTGAGATAGCTCTGAATTGCCTGACTAGGCTGTGCACTACGCAACATCAAATTAAATAAAACTCGACTATGTTAACCAAACATCTATGCAATTAAGGTTAAACGACGGTAAGCTATAGTTTGAGGCTTGGAGAACACTGTGGCAATCGAATTTAAGCGCGATTACGAACAACTACAATTGGAATTCGATTCCAATTGGGAAACCGCGCGAGCGCATTACAGAAAATTAGTGAATCACTGGCACCCGGATCGTTACACACAACGGCCTCGGGAGCGCGAGCATGCGCAGCAAAAGTTTATTGAATTAAATAGATCTTTCAATAGCTTACGATCATTCTACAAGCTAAATAACCGCTTACCTTATCAACGTATTCTGCATAGCCAGAGCGATGCAGCCGTGCCAGAGCAGCATCAAAGAATTCAGCCCAGCGAAGCCGATGTGATGGCTTCGAGCATTTTAAACAAACGTAAAACCTCATCAACTACGTGGAAAAACTCGAATTTAAAACCCATGTTGTGGGCAGTTCCGGTGGCTTTGGTGCTTGTGCTGGCCACTGCCGTTTTTATCGTGATCGATTCAAACAGTAAATTGAACACGATTGAAGAGGCGAAAAGAGTCCTTCGGCAAGCGCAGACAACTCAGCTTGGCGCTGATGTATCAATCACATCAGCAGACTCATCCAGCAATTAAGTCGCTACCGCGCTCCTTTGCCAAACAAAACCACTTCCGCAGTTTGGCAAAGTATCAGCATATCCAGAAAAATCGTGTGATTTTTAATGTAGTACAGGTCAAATTCCTGCTTCTGAATTGAATCCTGAAATGATGCACCGTACGGATAACACACCTGAGCCCAACCGGTAATACCTGGTTTAACGGCGTGTCTTTCGCGGTAATAGGGTATTTCTTTTTGCAGTTCGTCGACAAACTGGGGACGCTCCGGCCGCGGACCAACAAAGCTCATATCACCGCGAAGTACATTCAAGATTTGGGGTAATTCATCAATTCTCGTTTGACGAATTATTTGCCCGGTACGGGTCACCCTTGCATCGTTCTTGGTAGCCCACTGGGCAACACCGTCTTTCTCAGCGTTCACTGACATACTACGAAATTTCAGTACTTCAAACGGTCGGCCAAGAAAACCTACTCTGGTTTGTCCATAAAATATAGGCGCATCCAAACCATCTTCTAATTTGATCGCCAAGATAGCCAGCAACATAAATGGCCAGGTGATCATAAGAATAAGCAGGCTGGCAACGAAGTCAAACAGCCGCTTTGATAAATCGCGTAAGGCACCGTTTTCGAAGCCTTCTGAATAAATTAACCAGTCGGGGCGCAATATATCCAAAGGAAGTTTGCCCTGCTCGCGCTCAAAAAAGCCGAGTAAATCGATAACATCGATACCATACAATTTGCAGTTGATTAACGCATCCAACGGCATACCTTCGCGACGTTCATCGGCTGCAACCACAATTTCATCGATTGAATGCTCTATACAATAGTCGAGTAAAGATTCATCCTTAAGATCGATCAGCATGGCGCTGTCAACGATGATGGTTTTATCAGTTTTTAACGGTAAATAGCCAACGATGCGAAAGCCACGGCGATCTACCCGGCGGCGTAAACGACGTTGAATAGACGATGCTTTATCGCCTGCACCAAGCACCAGTACGCGGATTTTTAATATGTCTTTGTCTACGTAGTAGAAAAACATCGGACGTATAGTGCCTACCATAAAGAAGGCAATAACCAGGGCCAAGCCAAACACACCACGACCTAGATATAGGCTGGGTATTAAGTAATACATGAGCGCCAGAACCATGGCGCCACAGACAAATCCGATGACAGAGCGTAAAAACACCCCAAGAATTCCGCCACGAAAACGACTTTGATATAAACCCATCGCCATCATTGTGACGGGCATAACCAAGCCAAACAATATTGATGTGACTACCGGGGAATTTATACTGTCAATTTCATGTAAATTTTTCCCGTCAAACCGCACATACACCGAAACGTAAACGGCTGCCATGCAGATACAAAATTCGATGAAAGCAAGAAGCAGGAATGGAACCCGCAAATGCAGTTTGAAAAATTTAAAGGTGCCCACGAAATGCTAGATCTCTTTATCACTAGGTGAAATAACGGAGGCTTTGCAAAAAACTGTAGGAAAATTCAACACTAATATGGTTCTGCCGATACCGGACAGAGACGAAAGCAAGAAAAAGTACTGAACATTCAAAATGTCAATCGTGTCACAAAAAGACTTGGATAGTAGCTTAGCTCTACTGGGCATAACTGCCGACCAAAACTGGCAGGACGTGCAGTCACAGTATCGATTACTCGTGCAAAAGTGGCATCCTGACCGGCATTCAGGCGAGAACGGGGAATTAGCACAAACAAGATTCATCGAACTCAATACAGCCTTTAAAACAATTCGTGACTATTATCGCAAAACGGGTGCTTTGCCAATGCAAACTACCGTAGATCTTAGTGATCACCTTCTTGGCGTGAAACCTGTGCCGGCTCAAGGTAAATCACTTTGGGCACAGCAGTGGTTTAAACCAGTTATAGCAGGTTCAGGGTTATTAATCATCGCAATCCTGTTGATGAGCTCTTTAGATTCGCGATTGAAAGCCAAGAATGAGGGTCGAGCTGAAATGGAAAAAGTGCTATCCAAACAAAACGACACGTTAAAAGCAGCGGAAGAGATCAAGTCCGTCACGCAAACGACGCTACTAGTACCTTGAAGCCCATTGTTCTTAAGTTAATGATTAGAAGCTTTATGAAGATAAGTCAATTGTTCCAGTGGCATTCAGCGCTTCTTTATATTTGCCGTATAATTGCAGCCCGATAGGAGCCACGGCAGCTGGCCGTAGAACCTGTAACAATACCAACGGACTACCCATGTTTAAAATTTTACCTGAAGATACAATTGCGGTTATTGGCCTCGGCTATGTTGGCTTGCCGCTAGCAGTGGAGTTCGGGAAAG
The DNA here is from genome assembly GCA_937923565.1 of uncultured Granulosicoccaceae bacterium. Classification (GTDB taxonomy): domain Bacteria; phylum Pseudomonadota; class Gammaproteobacteria; order Granulosicoccales; family Granulosicoccaceae; genus Granulosicoccus. The sequence goes on from CALDTX010000118.1 coordinate 11,010, forward strand.
CAACAAATACCATCGGATTTGATATCAGCAGTGATCGTATCGAAGAGCTGAATAAAAAGCACGATCGAACATTGGAAGTATCGCCAGACGAAATGGCTGAAGCGAAGAACCTGAGTTTCACCAGCAACCCCCAGGATTTGTCTTCGTGCAAAGTGTTTATAGTGACAGTGCCAACGCCGATCAATCAACACAAACAACCTGATCTTACTCCTCTAATTAAAGCCAGCGAAACTATTGGCTCGGTTATGCCTGCAGGTTGTGTGGTTATTTATGAGTCCACCGTATACCCGGGCGCTACAGAAGAAGTCTGTGTACCTATTCTGGAAAAGTGCTCCAAGCTTCGTTTCAACGAAGATTTCTATGCAGGCTATAGTCCAGAACGCATTAACCCGGGCGACAAAGAACACCGAGTGAGTAACATCATGAAAGTGACTGCTGGCTCAACACCTGAAGTTGCTGCCGAAGTCGATGCGCTGTATCAACGCATTATTACAGCTGGCACGCACAGCGCTAGCAGTATTAAAGTGGCAGAAGCTGCCAAAGTTATTGAGAACACACAGCGCGATTTAAATATCGCTCTTATTAATGAGCTTGCCATTATTTTCGACAAGCTCAACATCGACACCCTTGAAGTGCTCGAAGCCGCTGGTACTAAATGGAACTTTTTGCCCTTTCGTCCGGGCCTGGTTGGTGGTCATTGCATCAGTGTTGACCCCTACTACCTAACCCATAAGGCGCAGGAAATTGGTTATCACCCACAAGTTATTTTATCGGGACGACAGATCAATGATGGCATGGGCAGTTTTATTGCCAGCCAAGTTGTGAAAATGATGATTAAAAACAAAAAGCATGTGGTGGGTGCAAATATATTAATTTTGGGTTTGGCTTTTAAAGAAAACTGCCCTGATCTACGCAATACCCGCGTTGTTGATATTGTTGATGAGCTACAAAGCTATCACGCGAATGTCGACATCTATGATCCTTGGGTAGATCCTGCTGAAGCAAAGCATGAGTACAATCTGGACCCAGTGCAAACGCTGGAAAATGGAAAATACGACGCAATAATTCTTGCAGTTGGCCATCAACAATTTGTTGAAATGGGTGCCAAAGCCATTAGAGAGCTCGGTTCCAGCAACCACATACTTTATGACATCAAGAGTGTGCTGCCGGTTGACCAAGTAGATGCGCGCTTGTAGTCGAAACTAACACTGGTAAAAATACTGCTGCTTGTTTTACCCCTAACGGAACTTAAACTGTATGAAAATTTTGGTTACTGGTACTGCTGGTTTTATAGGTTCAACCCTAGCGTTAAAGCTTTTGGAGCGGGGTGATGAAGTAATCGGCATTGACAACGTCAACGACTATTACGATGTTAACCTTAAACTTGCACGCCTCGAACGCGTCAAAGCCTATGACGGTTTTACAGAAGTTCGCGGCGATCTTGAAAACAAGGATTTAGTAAAAGAGACGTTTGAAAAGCATCAGCCACACCGAGTGGTTAACCTTGCAGCTCAGGCCGGCGTTCGATATTCACTGGAAAATCCGTATGCCTACATTGAAGCCAACATTCTAGGTTACCTAAATATTTTAGAAAACTGCAGATACAATAACGTTGAGCACTTAGTGTATGCCTCAACAAGTTCTGTCTACGGTTCACACACCAATATGCCATTCTCGATCCATGAGTCGGTAGACCACCCGGTGAGCCTGTACGCCGCAACCAAAAAATCGAACGAACTGATGGCACATACTTATAGCCATTTGTTTAACTTGCCGACTACCGGTCTACGATTCTTTACTGTGTATGGCCCATGGGGCCGACCGGACATGGCGTTGTTCTTGTTCACCAAAAACATTCTGGCTGGCAAACCGATTAATGTTTTTAACTACGGAAAGCACAAGCGCGACTTCACGTATGTTGAAGATATCGTAGAAGGCGTTGTAAGAACTCTGGACAAGGTGGCAACACCCAATGAAAACTGGGATAGCAACAACCCAGACCCTGCAACCAGCGCCGCACCGTTTCGCGTTTACAATATCGGCAACAATGAACCCGTGGATCTGGAACACTATATTCATGTACTTGAAGAGTGTTTGGGCAAAAAGGCCGAGAAAAACCTTATGCCCTTACAAGCGGGTGATGTTCCAGATACCTATGCTGATGTGTCAGACCTTATAAAAGATGTTAACTACAAACCCGATACCAGCGTAGAAGACGGTGTAAAACGCTTTGTTGAATGGTACCGCGACTACTAT
>CALDTX010000119.1 GCA_937923565.1 uncultured Granulosicoccaceae bacterium
GTCATCGGGATAGAGGGCAAGGCCAGTAGCAGCCAAAATGCATAAGGTGAATTTAGAATGGATTTCATGGGCGTGATCTTCGTTGGGTATGCTTGTATAGTCGGCTTTTGACGGGGTGGTTGCATGTCCTTGCAGTGACAACATGTAACGAGTTGTAACGCTTCCACGAGCACCGGCTGTTGCGTCGCAGTAGGAAGCCTCACCATAGCCATTGGTTGTTTGGGTACCTGTTATTTAGCTTGTAATAAACGGAGTCGTCAAGACTATGTTTTGGTTCTTCGTTACTCGGTGATACTGCGCCACAAAATATCAGCGGCAAAACTGCGTTTATTCTTTTTAGTAAAAGCCACCACCTCTAAATCCATACAGAGAGCTGGCTCATCAACAGCCACTATGTTTTTTCCGTTGCTCGAATGCAAAACACATTCAGGCACCCAACCCAGCCCTAAACCATGAGCAATAAATGCAGCCACTACATTGGACATTTCACTTTCTATAACGCGATTGCCGAGTAGTTGCATTGGTGATTGTTCTAGCAAATTCTCCAACAAGCCTCCGAAATATGCACCGGTTCGATACATAATTAAAGGCATAGACTCAAGCTTGCCCTTATCAGAGTTGCCTGGCACCATTCCCGCATTTTTTGCAATACAAGGTATAAGCTTTTCCGTTCCCAAAACATGCGATATCACATGCCGGGAGTCGATCATAATCGGTAAGCTTTCTGCTCGGTGGCAGATTAGTACGTCGCTATTGCCAGTGATAAAACCCGACACGACTTCGTTGATATTACCGATCAGCGTACTGGCAATCAGTGGCGTGTCTTTATTCCATTCCGACCACCACGGGGCAAATCGATAGCTGGCAATAACATGCGACATCGCAATCTGAACCGGTAAGCTGGGTGTTTTCTGGTTCACTGAGAAAGTAGTACGCGTGCTTAATAGGGTATCGAGTATGCTTTTCGCCTCACCTTCAAAACGCAGCCCGTCCGGGGTTAGGTGAATAGGCACAGTGCCACGATGTACCAGTGTTACCCCGAGCCAACGTTCTAACGATTGTATGCGACGGCTAAAAGCCGCTTGCGATATGGCGCGGCGATGCGCTGCCTGTGTGAAATTGCCGCATTCGGCCAAGGCTAAAAAATCTTGTAGCCAGCGGGTGTCCATAAAACATTCCAGGATCGAGTGATGATTCTGTATCTAGTTATGCAAAATTTACATCATATAGTCGATAAAAGTAAATATGATTCGCTAATTATGTTCAAAAGACGGTCGCATTATGTGAAAAACGCATTGGAATTAGTTGGCCATTGATTTCATAATTTGCGCAGGATCGATCCGATGCAAGGGTTCGTACGTTATCGTTACGGCTTGGAATAGTGCTCGGTCTTAATTAACCTGATTGGAAGGGCGCGTTGTGCTGCCTTAACTGATTTAAGAACTGGAGAAAACATGAAATCTCAATTTGTAAGTTTTGCGTTGGCAGCCGCCTTAGCATTACCCATAAGTGCAGCTAATGCACAAGACCAGAAATTCGTCTCTATTGGTACCGGCGGTGTAACAGGCGTCTACTACCCAACAGGTGGCGCTATTTGTCGTTTGGTTAATAAGAACCGTAAAGAGCACGGCATTCGTTGTTCGGCTGAATCCACGGGTGGTTCTGTTTACAACATCAACACCATTAAGGCTGGCGAATTGGAATTTGGTGTCGCGCAATCAGATTGGCAATTCCATGCCTACAATGGCACATCGAAATTTGCTGATGCGGGTAAGTTCGAAGCACTTCGTGCTGTGTTCTCTGTACACCCAGAGCCGTTTACTCTTATTGTAAGAAAAGGTTCTGGCATTGATAGCTTTGAAGGCCTTAAAGGTAAGCGTGTAAACGTGGGTAACCCGGGCTCTGGCCAACGCGCCACAATGGAAGTTGTTATGGAAGCGTTCGGTATCAGCATGGATGACTTCTCTTTGGCATCTGAGCTGAAAGGCTCTGAAATGGCGCAAGCTATTTGCGATGACAAAATCGATGCCATGATCTACACCATTGGCCATCCAGCAGCAGCTGTTAACGAAGCTGCATCTACTTGTGACGTTGAGCTGGTTACTGTAGCTGGCGCACCTATCGATAAGCTGATTGCTGATAACCCTTACTACCGTGTTGCCTCTATACCAGCTGGCATGTACAAAGGTTCCGATAACGAAACCAACACGTTTGGTGTAGGTGCAACTTTCGTATCCTCTTCTGATGTACCAGCTGACGTTGTTTACGTTGTGGTTAAAGCGGTTTTTGATAACTTTGACGACTTCAAAAAGTTACACCCTGCGTTTGCTAACCTGAAAGAAGAGCAAATGATCTCTGATGGTCTTTCTGCTCCTGTTCATGACGGCGCTATGAAGTACTACAAAGAACGCGGCTGGATGTAATTCAGTTCTCGTTGTAGTGTTCGGCAATGTTGGCATCAAACAGTTCTTGTTTGGTGCCACATTGCTTTTCTGGCAACGTTTTTTTCTTTGCTTACCTGCCAGTTTGTTCTTATACCCTGAAACCCAATCCTGTATCTAAGGAGTAGTTGTGTCCACGTCTACCACCCCCGATAGTCAACAATTGGTTCAAAACGAAACTGGTTCCCGTAACGCTGAAGGCTTAGCCGGAAAGTTTATTTTAGCCTTGATGTTTATTTGGTCGTTATTCCAAATTTACACGGCATCAAAAATTCCTTACGTATTATCTGAGCAGTTTGGGTTTAATGCGGTTTTTAATAGCCAGGAAACACGGCAAATCCATTTGGCGTTTGCACTGGCACTGGCCATGTTGGCTTACCCTTTACGCAGCTCGTCTCCACGCAACTACGTACCTTGGTACGACTGGCTCCTCGCCGCAACAGCGGCTGTGTCTTGTTTGTATTTGTTTTGGTCGGCCGATGCCATTGCTAACCGTGCGGGTCTTCCAACCACGGCCGATTTAGTATTTGCCACCATTGGTATGGTGAGTTTATCCATTGGCGTTTATCGCTCGCTGGGTTTGCCTTTGATGCTGGTGGCCAGTGTGTTTGTTTTTTACGTCTTCTTTGGACACCTGTCCATAATGCCCGACGCTATTCAGTGGAAGGGGGCATCCTACGGTAAAGCCATGTGGCATTACTGGATACAAACAGAAGGTGTGTTCGGTGTGGCCTTGGGCGTGTCGGCATCGATGATATTTTTGTTTGTTTTATTTGGTTCTTTGTTAGAAAAAGCGGGTGCTGGCAACTACTTTATTAAACTTGCGTTCGCACTTCTGGGGCATTTACGTGGCGGTCCAGCAAAAGCTGCGGTTGTGGCTTCTGCGTTATCAGGGCTGTACTCGGGTTCATCAATTGCGAATGTTGTTACCACAGGTACATTTACCATTCCGCTGATGAAGCGCACTGGCTTTAAAGCTGAAAAAGCGGGTGCTATTGAGGTGGCATCATCCACTAACGGACAACTCACACCGCCGGTTATGGGTGCAGCTGCATTCTTGATTTCCGAATTTACCGGTGTGTCGTACCCGGAACTGATTAAACATGCGCTGTTGCCAGCAGTTATTTCCTATATTGCGCTGGTTTACATTGTGCATCTGGAGTCATTGAAGCTTGGCTTAGAAGGTATGCGTCGGCCAACTCCTGTGGGCACGTTGGCGCAGCGGCTATCCGGTGTGTTGTTTGGTTTTATCGCAATGGCCTTTCTGGCAGGTGTTGTGTATTACGGTTTTGGCTGGATAAAAACCGCGTTTCCACATCTTACTTTTGGTGTGGCGGTGGCGTTGTTTTTAACGCTGTATTTGTTTTTATTAGTGGCAGCATCCAAATACCCCGATTTACCCGTCGACGACCCGGAAGCGGAAACTTTGGAACTTCCCCGACCCTGGGATGTTGCGATCACCGGTTTTCATTTCTTATTGCCCATCGTTATTTTGATTTGGTGCATTCTGATTGAACGCTTGTCGCCAACGCTGTCTGCGTATTGGGCAACGGTAGCCATGATCTTTATTGTGTTAACGCAAAAGCCGTTGAAGTCTCTGTTCAGACAAAGCGGTAGCTTTGTACAAGCTTGTAAAGCTGGCGTCGCTGATTTCTTTGAAGGCATGATTGCAGGTGCCAGAAACATGATTGGCATTGGTGTTGCCACAGGTGCTGCCGGTATTATTATTGGCACAGTATCGTTAACCGGTGCGCATCAGGTTGTGGGTGAGTTTGTTGAATTCTTATCCGGCGGTAGCCTGATTGTTATGCTGTTGTTAGTGGCTGTCATGAGTTTGATACTGGGTATGGGACTACCCACCACGGCAAACTATATTGTTGTGTCTTCGCTGATGGCGCCGGTTATTGTTACTGTGGGTGCTCAGTCTGGCCTTATTGTGCCGCTTATCGCCGTGCATTTGTTTGTGTTTTATTTTGGCATCCTCGCGGACGACACACCGCCGGTGGGCTTGGCAGCCTTTGCCGCTGCCGCTATCTCAGGTGGAGACCCCATAAAAACCGGTATTCAGGGTTTTACCTACGACATTCGAACAGCGCTGTTACCGTTTATGTTTATTTTTAATACTGAGCTTTTACTGATCGATGTTAGTGCGGCTAAGGCTGTGTTTATTTTTATCGTCGCCGTTGTGGCCATGATGTTATTCGCAGCCGCCACGCAAGGTTACTTTTTAGCTCGCAGCAAATGGTATGAAACTATTTGCCTCTTATTAATTGCACTCACCTTATTCCGCCCTGGTTTCTGGTTAGACCGCGTTCAAGCGCCTTATATTAATGAGCCCGGATCGTCGATCGAACAAATTGTAGAGAACTACACCGAGAAAGATCAGCTACGCATGGTGGTTAAAGGCCCAGACTTTGATAACCCCGATAAGTTTGTTGAAAAAACGGTGGTGGTTCAACAGCAAGCGGGTGCGTTTGGTGCAGATTGGCTCAGTAAAGCCGGTGTCATGCTGAACATGAGTGACGGCAAAGCGGTGTTGGATGAACCTATGATGGGCACATCATTGTTTAGAGAACTGGCGGATTACGATTTCTATGGCGATGACCCGGTTGAAGTGCTGGTTGTACAAACCAAAGCCGAACGTTGGCCGAAAGAAATATTCTATCTACCGGCTCTGTTGTTGTTGGGTTTAGTGGTGCTGCTGCAACGACGCCGACAGACTGTGCCCGCATTTTGGGGTAAACCGGCACAGTAATTACTGTGCCTTTCATAGACATAGCCATAACCATAATCACAGTAATAGTCATAGCTGTTGTCATATTTTTAGGATAGTTTTTTATGTCGCACATTTTCCCAAGACACACCAAGGCAACTTTGCCTACCGTGTCGGGTGGTCAAGGGGTTTACCTTTATGATCAAGCGGGCAAAGCCTACTTTGATGGCTCCGGCGGTGCTGCTGTATCGTGCTTAGGCCACGGCGACGTCGATGTTATTAATGCCATTAAAAAGCAATTGGATAACGTGGCGTTTGCACACACCGGTTTTTTCACCTCGGAACCGGCGGAAAAATTGGCTGATAAATTGATTGCGCATGCTCCGGAAGGCATCGATCGCGTCTACCTGGTATCCGGTGGTTCAGAAGCTGTGGAAGCGGCATTGAAACTTGCCAGACAATACTTTGTTGAAACAGGCCAACCTGAACGCAAACACATCATTGCCAGACGCCAAAGTTATCATGGCAACACGCTAGGGGCTTTAGCAACCGGTGGCAATGAATGGCGTCGGGCGCAATTCAAACCTTTGTTAGCTGAAACGACACATATATCGGCATGCTACGAATACCGCGACAAGCGTAGTGATGAATCAGCTGAACAGTATGGTCTACGTATCGCCAATGAACTGGAAACTGAAATTCAGCGCTTAGGTGAAGACAAGGTGATGGCCTTCGTGGCTGAACCGGTTGTGGGTGCAACGGCAGGCGCTCTTCCGCCGGTTGCCGGTTACTTCAAACGCATTAGAGAAATATGCGATCAGTATGGTGTGCTGTTAATTCTGGATGAGGTCATGTGTGGCATGGGCCGTACCGGAACCTTGTATGCCTGCGAGCAAGACGGTATAGCACCGGATTTACTGGCTATTGCCAAGGGGCTGGGTGCGGGTTACCAACCGATTGGCGCCATGTTATGTACTTCAAAAATTTATGCAGCCATTGAAAACGGCAGTGGTTTTTTCCAGCATGGTCATACCTACATGGGGCATGCAACGGCCAGTGCGGCATCGTTGGTGGTACTGGAAAAGCTCATTGACCAAGACTTAGTAGGGCGTTGTGCTGTATTGGGTGAGCAGCTTGATGCGGCGTTACACAACACATTTGGGCAGCATCCGAATGTGGGTGACATCCGGGGCAGGGGTTTGTTTCGTGGCTTAGAGCTGGTGCAAAATAGAGACACTAAAGCCTGTTTCCCACCCGAACTTGGTGTGAATAAAAAGATTAAAGCGGCGTGCTTTGAAGCCGGACTAATTTGCTACCCGATGGGTGGCACCATCGATGGTAAGAACGGTGATCACGTGTTACTGGCCCCGCCGTTTATTATGCAAGAGCAACACATCGATGAGTTGGTATCGAAGCTCGATATCGCCCTTCAAAAAGTGCTCTAAACCAGACATGATTCACAAATCTACGCTTTTGAAACAGCCAGCACGCGCTGTTTCATTGGCTTTTGACGCAATTTTCCACTTTTCCGACAGTAATTCCCGTCTCCTAAGTTTGCGCTAATTTTCGCTCCATATACTGATCTCAATGGCAAAGAGCTGCAACGGCAGCAGTCAACCAGATCAATAAATTTAACAGTGCTAAACAGCACTGAACCTATAAACAAAAATGGAGCAAACTTATGATTAACAGTACAAATACCGTTCAGATCGATGGTGTTGAGTTAAAGAACAGCGACTTTCTGGGTGCTTTTGCTAACAAAAACGATGACAAATTTAGCCGCTGGGTGGTTCGACCTTTAGCCTTGTTAGCAGCCATTGGGGTAGGTGTAGCCGCCTTATTCGCCCGCGCATTCTTTGTGCTTGTGTCACTGGCTTTGTTACCTTTGTTGGCCGTTGCAATATGGGCCATGAAAACAAAATTGGAGCGTGATTTAGCGGCAGCCGATCCGGTGGTTGCGACTCAGGAAGTTGAGCCTACTGAGGCCGACGTCGATGGGCAAAGCGCAAGCTAACGCGTATTATTGTCGGCATGCGAATTTTGCTTGTAGAAGACGACCTTCAAATCGGTGCAGCCATTTCCAATGCCTTAGACGATGCGGGAATGGCTGCAGATTGGGTAAAAGACGGTAGCGCGGCTATTGCCAGCGTTACCTCAGGCTCGTTTGGGTTGGTACTACTCGATATCGGCTTACCTAAAAAAGATGGGTTTAGCGTTCTCAAGCAGCTGCGTCAAAACCGGAATGCGGTTCCCGTCATTATTATTACCGCCAGAGACGCTGTTGAAGATCGTATCGCTGGGCTCGATCTGGGCGCCGACGACTATTTAGTTAAGCCGTTCAAAGTCGATGAATTGATGGCGCGCATTCGTGCTGTGGCTCGGCGGCACTCCGGCAGTGCACAACCTTTATTAAGCAACGGCGAAATTACCGTTAACCCGTCTAACAAAACCGCCGATTACCAACAAGAGGCTCTTGACTTAACAGGCAAGGAATACCGGCTGCTGCATGCGCTGATAAGCACCCCGGGAAGGATCTATTCAAGAGAGGAACTCGAAGAGAAAGTGTATGGCTGGGATGAAGAAGTGAACAGCAACGCCATCGAATTCTTGATTCACAGCCTTCGTAAAAAAACACATAAAAAAGCGATCAAAAACGTTCGCGGCTTAGGCTGGATGGTGCCTAAGTGAAACCCGATTTAGAAAAATTAAAGGGTTGGGCGTCTTCCATACCACCAGCCATAAGATCGTACCTAAGCACCTTAGCCTTGTTAGTCAAAAAAACTGGCAAACCAAAAGGCGGTGCAAAGCAGGGAAAAAATGTAAACCCGCAACTGAGCATTCGCCTCAAAAAAGCGCTGCTTTTGACGTTGTTAGCAGTATTGGTGCTCGCTACGATCGCCGCCGCAATTACCGCATACCTAGAAACCAGTGATGTACAGGACGAAACGCTGCGCTCGGTTGCAAAGCTGGTTAATACGAATCAAGTGAATACGCAGTTTGATGAAGGTCGGCGTAGTAGAAGGTCGATCGACGATAGCGCCATTCGCATTTGGGATTTAGATAAGCGTGCATCGCATGGTCTTGAACTGGAAAAAAATCTGTCTGAGGGTTTTGATACGGTTATAGC
>CALDTX010000120.1 GCA_937923565.1 uncultured Granulosicoccaceae bacterium
GACTCAATGAGCCTTCATCGAGTTCCGGGAAGGCATCAAATAAGGCTTCAGCCACAACGAAGTTAAGCAAACTATCGCCAAGGTACTCAAGCCGTTCGTAGTTGGTTTTACTGACAGATCGATGTGAAAGAGCCTCTAGAATTAGAGGCTCATTGATAAACGTGTAGCCGATTCGTCGGCCAAGGCGAGCAAGGTAAACCAACAGTGGCTCGCCTAAAGCACACTAGATAGCACCTGCTTCTTTATTAAACTTGGACACGATAAAAATATTGGCGAACAACAATGATCGCTTTTCGTAATCTACCGTAACCATGTAGCCCTTTTTCGAGTTCTTTGACAGTTTGATCGTCTCTTCAGGTCTTAGGTCCCAGAGGCTGTTGGTTCTATAAGCCTGAGCAAGGTATTGGTTAATTTTACTTTTAGGCTTGCGCAGCAAATCAGGATTATTGGCAACGTCGTCGGCAATTTGCGCAACGGTTTTGTACTCCAAATAAGCCGGAATAACTTTCAGAGCAAACATGCCTAAAAATATAGCCACCGAGATCAGCAACAAAACGCCGAGCAAAGAGGTACCTTTTTGCTTAGAGCGTTTAGCTAATTGAGCCGCGTTCCTTGTTCTACTTACTGATAATTTATTCAATTTTATCCCCTAGTCGGCTCCAAATGATGCCATCGTTATAATGCATCCAGACATATTTGGCTTCACCCACCAGGTTCTCTTCCGGTACAAAACCCCAATATCGGCTGTCGTTGCTTCTATTGCGGTTATCACCGATCATGAAATAATGTGCTTCAGGCACGGTCCATGATCGCTCGACATTCAACAGTTCTTCAGGAATGTCCGATGCGGAATTTCGGGTTTCCACCAAAATATCGTGCTCCGCTTCGCCTATAAATTCCTGACGACGCGTCTCACCTAGACTTACATCGCCCGTATGGGGGTTTTCATAAGCGGTACCGCCCGAAATTTTGAGCTCTTTACCATTAATGAAGAATTTTTCTTGAATATATTGCTGACCATTTAACGGAAACAGCTCACGTTTCAACGTGATCTCGTCGCCCGGTATGCCAATGACTCGCTTGATGTAGTCGAGGCTTGGGTCTTGCGGGTAGCGAAATACGGCCACATCGCCCCGCTCTGGCGAGCCTGTATCGATAATTTTGGTGTGAATAACCGGCAAGCGAACACCATAGCTAAATTTGTTAACCAGGATAAAGTCGCCGACCAACAAGGTTGGAATCATTGAGCCGCTGGGAATGCGAAACGGTTCGAATAAAAACGATCGCAGCACCAGCACGATAAACAGCACAGGAAAAAACGAGCGTGCATACTCAACCAGTAAAGGCTCTTCGGTGGCGCTTCTTTTCTGACGTTTAGGCGCAAACAAAATGGCGTCAATAAGCCAAATGATGCCCGTTACAAACGTTGCAATAACCAGAATTAGTGGAAAGTTCAAAGAATCCATAAGAGTAAATACGCTATTTTCGATCTACTTGAAGCACGGCAAGAAAAGCTTCTTGTGGAATTTCCACCCGGCCCACTTGCTTCATGCGACGCTTACCCGCTTTCTGCTTATCGAGCAGTTTACGTTTTCGCGATACATCACCACCGTAACATTTTGCCGTTACGTTCTTACGCAGTGCTTTGATGGTACTGCGCGCAATAATTTGCGAACCAATGGCTGCCTGAACCGCCACATCAAACATTTGTCGGGGAATGATGTCTTTCATTTTGTCGGCCAATTCGCGACCGCGACTGACCGAGCGATCACGATGCACAATGCTCGCTAACGCATCTACTTTTTCACCGTTGATAAGAATATCCACACGCACCAAATTGGCCGCTTGAAAGCGAACAAATTCATAGTCGAAAGAGGCATAGCCTTTACTCACCGATTTGAGCCGGTCAAAAAAGTCTAGCACCACTTCGCTTAATGGCAATTCATAACTGATGGAAACCTGCCGCCCCAAATACTGCATATTGGTTTGCACGCCACGCTTTTCAACACACAAGGTAATGACATCGCCAACATAGTCTTGTGGTGTGAGAATGTTTGCACGAATAATAGGCTCTCGGATCTCCTGAATATTATTCACAACCGGCAATTGCGACGGATTATGAATATAGGTGATCTCACCATTGGTGCCTTCGATCTCATAAACCACCGTTGGCGCTGTGGTAATTAAATCCAGGTTGTATTCGCGCTCTAAACGCTCTTGTACAATTTCCATGTGCAGCATGCCCAAAAAGCCGCAACGAAATCCAAAACCGAGTGCTGATGATGTTTCGGGTTCGAAGTGCAACGCCGCATCGTTCAAACGTAGCTTTTGCAGTGCTTCGCGAAACGCTTCGTAGTCATCGGCATCGATCGGATAAAGACCGGCAAAAACACGCGGTTGTACTTCTTTAAAACCGGGCAAGGGTTCATCTGCAGGCTTTGACGCAAGTGTAATGGTGTCGCCAACACGTGCAGCTTCAATCTCTTTAATACCGGCAATAATAAAACCGACTTCACCGGCACTGAGTTGTTCAAGCGGTGTTCTTTTTGGCGTGAACACACCTACGTTGTCTGCCTGAAAGGTGCGTCCGGTAGACATAATTTGAATTTTGGATCGTCTGGGAATACAACCTTGTATAACGCGTACAAGCGTTATAACGCCCACAAAGTTATCAAACCAGGAATCGATAATTAAGGCTTTGGCTGGCAGACTGGCATCGCCTGTAGGCGCTGGCACCTTGTGCACCAGTTGCTCTAAAACCTCTGTAATACCAACGCCTGTTTTAGCGCTGACCTCAATGGCCTCTTGGGCATCCAAACCAATAACGTCTTCAATTTCTTTTTTAACCCGGTCTGGGTCGGCCGCGGGCAAATCAATCTTATTGAGCACTGGCAACACTTCGAGGTCTTGCTCTATGGCTGTGTAGCAATTAGCCACACTTTGCGCTTCAACACCTTGGGATGCATCAACAACCAGCAATGCCCCTTCACAGGCAGACAAGGATCGGGAAACTTCATAGGAAAAATCGACGTGCCCGGGCGTGTCGATAAAGTTCAGATGATAAACCTGACCATCGAGCGCTTTGTAGTCGAGCGAGACGGCTTGAGCCTTGATCGTGATACCACGCTCCTGCTCTATGTCCATGGAGTCGAGCACTTGCTCAGACATCTCCCGTTCACTCAAGCCACCGCAGTGCTGAATGAACCGGTCGGCCAGCGTAGACTTGCCGTGATCGATATGGGCGATTATTGAAAAATTTCGGATGTTCTGCTGCATGGCTTGCTTGTAGCCAGCTCAACAATAATACTGAGCCAGAGAAAATAAATTGCGATTATTCGCGATGATTAGGGGTATTGTAGCCTGCCAGAGCGCCTTGGACGGCTTCTAAATCAAGAAAGTGGTGGCAAATTTCCACTCCTTCATGCATTAGCACCGGAACCCACTCATTAAATTGCGCTTTTAGTTCAGGATCGTCATCGATATCGATACGCTTTAATGCGTAACTGTTCGCTGGCAACAGCTCTGTTAGCAACTGCTCCATGTCTTCACACAGATGGCAGCCCTGGCGCATAAACAGCGCCAAGGGCATCGGGCCAGGCGGTTTATTTTTCAAGCTGAAGGGCAAGGAAAATGGGGCCTGCAGCGCGCTGCACCAACACGGCAACCGACTTGTGATCAGACAGTTCAGCAACCACATCAGCAAATTCTGCAGGTGTGTCGACAGGTTTATTATCGACGGTTAGCAGCACATCCCCTGGCACAATCCCGGCATTATCACCCGGACCTTCGGCCACAACGCGGCTCACCACGACGCCACCTTTATCGATGCCCATGGCTTCGCGGGTGGCACTATCGAGAACATCGACATTAATTTTTAATGGGTTCTCGCGATTCACTGCAGCCGGCACTCTGGCCTGAGCAAGCTCGGCCTGCCCTGGCAATTCGCCAATATTGACGGTTAGTTCAATCGCCTTGCCATCGCGCATAACGCCCAGCGTGGCATCGGCATTCACCCGCACGCGACCAACCAGTGGGGGCAGCGACGATGACTTATCGACCCGCTTGCCTTCAAAATGTGTAATGACATCGCCAACTTTTAAGTCGGAATTGGACGCCGGGCTATTAGGCAATATGGCACTCACTAACGCGCCGTGGGCTATTTTCATTCCAAAAGATTCAGCGAGCACCATGGTGACTTCTTGAATATGCACACCCAACCAGCCGCGCGAAACACGGCCATTGGTTTTTAGTTGATCAACAACATCCATGGCCATTTCAATGGGGATGGCAAACGACAAGCCCATAAAGCTGCCCGTGCGCGAAAAGATCTGGCTGTTAACACCGATAACCTCGCCCCGTAAATTAAACAAAGGACCACCGGAGTTACCGGGGTTAATGGCAACATCAGTTTGTATAAAAGGCACATAGCTTTCGTTAGGTAAAGCACGCCCGGTAGCACTGACAATGCCTGCTGTCACAGAAAAGTCGAAGCCAAACGGTGAGCCGATCGCTAACACCCATTCACCCACTTCAAGCTCATCACTATTGCCAATTTTTACAAACGGTAAGTTGGTTTCTGCAATTTTTAACAGCGCAACGTCGGAGCGTTCATCGGTACCCACCACGGAGGCTTGCAGTTCGCGACGATCATGCAAACGCACCAAAACGGTATCGGCACCTTCAACAACATGATTGTTGGTAAGTACATAACCATCTGACGAAATGATAAAACCCGAACCCAAGCCGTTGCCTTCAAACGGCGATGGCCCCCGGCCGCCCCGATCACGTTCAAATTCCCGAATGAGTTCGTCAATTTCTTCGTCGCCAAGACCGGGGATATCGACTTCAGCCTCAATTTTCTGTTGAGTACTAATGTTTACAACGGCCTCATGATTTTGTTTAACCAGCGAGGTGAAATCTGGCAGGCCACTCAACGCAAACGCAAACGATGGCACTGTGCAGCAAAGGGTTAGCAGCAAGAGACGAACAAGGTACGTCATGATTTCTATTCTCCAGTTCAACTAAGACTGTCGTTATTGGATTAATACAAGCGGCACTCGATGGCTCGTTTGCGTGCGCCTGTGCGCCTATTCGCTGGCAATTTGTACGATTTCACCGCGACGCTGGCTCACATTGGCCGCAAGCTGGCAATACAACCGCTGTTTGGGGGTGTTCCATGCAAATAGCCCACCACACAGACCTAACAAGCCACCCAATGCGGCCATCAAGTCAGGGTTTAACGAACCCGGCAGCAGCGTTG
>CALDTX010000121.1 GCA_937923565.1 uncultured Granulosicoccaceae bacterium
AAATCGAAACCTGTGTCTATACGACGACAATCGAGAACAGTGCCCAGTTCTTCTACGATTCCTGTGAACATTAGTGGATTACCTGTGCGTTAGTCACGCGTCCCGTTAAAAGAATATCGTTGCCGACAGTTTCAATTTGCATGTTTTCAAGCTGGCTGGCTTCGCTTAATTTGTCGATGCCTAAACCGCCGATAGAAGGCAAGGCGTTTTCTCCACCAATAATCATTGGTGCAACAAAGGCCCAAACCTCGTTAACAAAACCATGATCAAAAAACTCGCCAAGTACGGTTCTGCCGCCTTCAACCATAACGCTTTGAATTTGTCTTTGCGTAAGTAATGCCATTAGTGCATTGATGTCTGGCCGAGCGTTAGGTGCAGCTTCGGGTAAATCAATTGTGCTAGAAGGTAGCTTTACTACTTCAACGCCTTGACGTTCTAATAACTGCTTATGCTCTGCCGACATCGCATCGGTGGTAATCACCAAGGTTGAACCCGGCAAACTTGCTTGAAAAATCTTTGAGCTTAGTGGGGCAGTGCCACGGCTATCGAGCACAAGGCGCAACGGGTGCATAACCTTTTCTGTGTTCGTTAATCTAACGGTAAGTTCAGGGTTATCAGTGATTACCGTGTTGGCGCCAACGACGATGGCATCAACTGCTTGTCTTAACGCATGCGCTTTTTGACGCGCTGGTTCGCCGGTTATCCATTGACTGTGCCCAGTTCGCGTGGCAATACGACCGTCCAAACTGCTGGCAAACTTGGCTATCACGTACGGTTGTTTTAATTGTTGAAAATGGAAGAAAAATCGGTTGAGTTGTTTAGCTTGTAACTCACAGACGCCAGCAATGACCTCGATGCCAGCGGCTTTTAACTGCGATGCGCCACCTTCAGCTTGTGGGTTGTTGTCGTTGGCCGCGTAAACAACGGTTGTGATGCCTGCGTTGATAATGGCTTGAGTGCACGGCGGCGTGCGGCCATGGTGAGAACAAGGTTCTAACGACACATAAATGGTGGCGCCTTGCGTGTCGCCCGACGCATCTAAAATGGCGTTAACTTCAGCATGATTTTCGCCAGCTTTATGGTGCCAGCCTTGGCCAACAACGGTATCGTTGCGCACGATCACAGCACCGACCAACGGATTCGGGCTTGTGCAACCAATCGCTTTACTGGCTAAAGCCAATGCGTGTTGCATATAGTGTTCGTGAGAGGGCATTTCTTTAATGCTGTCCCTGTGCTAAACAAATTAAATACGAATTTTATTTGGCAACAGGGCGATTGAGTACAGATTTGACTCGCAAGCGAGCTTGCGATGCCAGACGCCACGAGCTTATAAAACGCTCACGCGCGGGCAGTAGAACCTGATGTCATGCTTCTCCCATCCGGACTTTAACCGTCGGCTCTGGATTTTGACCAGATCTGCCTCTGTAGCTCTTATTAAGTGTTTCACCTGTAAGAGATCAGTGGCTCACGGGCTTGGCGCAAAACTGCGCCCTACCGTCGGTGGGGAATTACACCCCGCCCCGAAGCTTGATAACTGGCAAATTACGCTATTTTTCGTGAAAATGCAATGTGTAAAAACCGTGACTAGCGCGCGTTTTTTTGCAAAAAACGATCGAGTTGATTGGCAAACTCACGCCGTTCTGCTGCACCCATAGCCGCTTGGCCGCCAGTGTCTATGCCGCTGCTGCGCAAGGTGTCCATAAAGTCGCGCATATTCAAGCGTTGCTTGATGTTGTCTTTGCTGTAGAACTCTCCGCGCGGATTCAGCGCATGGGCGCCCTTATCGATGACTTCCGCAGCGAGTGGGATATCACCTGTGATAACCAGGTCGCCCGGTGCAAGCCTATGCACAATTTCATTGTCCGCCACGTCGAACCCGGAGCTTACTTGTAGCAAATTGATCCAAGCGATTCTGGGCACGGGTATTGGGTGGTTTGCAACCAATGTCATCGGGATTTTTGTGCGCTGCGACGCTTTGAATAAAATCTCTTTTATGACGCCCGGACAGGCATCGGCATCAACCCATATTTTCATAGTGATATCGACAGCATGGTGAATGGCGTGCGTGGCTGTTTGAAAGCTGAAAATACAGCATTTGTGACGCTTCGTTGAAGCTTAAAGGCTAGCACAAATTCGTATTATGATTCAGCGGGTTCGCATGAGATAATACGTTTAGACGTTAACTAAAAAATGATTTTTTATGAAATACAAATTGCATTGTTTTGCACAATCGGGCAACGCTTATAAAGTTGCACTCATGCTAAACCTGTGTGAAGCCAATTGGGAGCCGGTATTCGTTGATTTTTTTAACGGGAAACAACGAGACGCCTCCTTTTTGGAACTCAATGAAACTGGCGAGGTACCCGTTATGGAAGCGGGTGAGTTAGTGCTTAGCCAAAGTGGCGTTATTCTGGACTATTTAGCCGATGAATTTGAACAGTTTGATGCTGCCAGTATCCCGGAACACCGCGAAATAATGCGCTGGATTTTGTTTGATAACCATAAAATAAGTGGCTCTGTGTCTACCCTGCGTTTTCTGCGCTCGTACGCTAAAACCGGCGAAACAGACATTACCGCGTTTATTCATGCCCGCGCCGAAAAGGCATTGAATGTGTTGAATGCCCGTTTGGAAAAATCACCCTTTGTGGTGGCTGATCGACCAACCATCGCCGATTTATCGCTGTGCGGTTACCTTTTCTGGCCGGAAGAAATAGGCTTTGATTGGGAAAATTTTCCAGGTATAGGCGCCTGGCTCGAAAAATTGCAGGCATTGCCGGGTTGGGCGCATCCTTACGATTTAATGCCCGGTCATCCATTACCGGAAGCGTAGCTAGCCGCAAATTGTGCATTTTTGCGCAAAAAGTCAGTTTTTGTGAATTCTCGCAACATCCATTACGCTTCCGAAAACTGACGCAGGCTTCAATACGCACATGAAGTTGATATGCGATCCTTTGACTGAAAGTCAATTAGCCGCTATCTAGTACAGATAAACTTTACTTCATGGTTTTATGTCCCATTTATTAAAACAAGGTTTTTCGTTGATGCCAAAGCTTGCGCGTAGGGCCCTTCCACTAGTCTATGCGCTCTTTGTTTGCGTTGGCTTAGTCTCTCAGGCGCATAGCAACGACAACACCGCCAGTGAATTCTCAGATGCCATTATCGATATCGAGAATCGCATTATTGGTGGGCGTGTTGTTGATAGCAACGAATACCCCTGGATGGTTGCGCTGGTTTATAACGACGCCAGAAGCTTAGTAAACCGGCAGTTTTGCGGTGGTACCTTGATTGCTAGCCGCTGGGTGCTTACGGCTGCACACTGCATGTTCGATGCTCGAGGCAGCGAGTTAACGAACAGTTCCTTGCTGGTGGCAACGGGTGTTAATAATCTGCAAACCGACACACCCACTGAAGTAGCGGACGTCACAAATATCATTGTTCACCCAAGCTACGATCACTTTGCCACTAACCCGCTGCACGATATCGCTTTATTGGAACTCGCCATCGACACTACAGTTGGTGTTGTTGAATTGTCGAAGTCTGCGCCCAACACTTGGTATAACGAAATCGCCACGGTTATGGGGTGGGGCGCTATTTTTCTTTCGGATAGCGGCGAGGGTGTATACCCGGTTCATTTAAATGAAGTCGATGTGCCCGTTGTTAGTTTGGCTAGCTGTAATGCACCTAATTCGTATAACGGCATGTTACTCGAAACCCAATTGTGTGCAGGTTTAGCCGCAGGTGGAAAAGACAGTTGCATCGGTGACAGTGGAGGACCACTGGTTATTAATAGCAATGGTCAGTGGCTGCAAATTGGTATTGTGAGTTTTGGTAATGGTTGCGCGCAGGAAAATTTTTACGGTGTGTATACCAGTGTAGCGCACTATATTAACTGGATTAACGACTACGTTAGTGTAGGTAGTAACTCTTTAAGCAGTGCAAACGTTGGGCTGCGTTCAAGTGGTTCCAGTGCGGGCCAACTTAACTGGCCTCTGTTATCGTTTATGCTGCTAGTGTTGTGTGTCAGAGTGCGCCGTCGATGAAACATTGCCTTTCTGCGTTGATATTAGTGAGCGTTTCTTTGAGTGCCTGTGTTGTCACCGGAAATCAGGATGCACTTAGCCTTCAGGTTGATCGAAAGTCTGCAAGTTTGGGCGCTGCGCAGCTCGGCGAGAACGCCGAAATGGTTCTAGCGCGAGCGCAGGAGCAATTTGCGCAAACACCCAATTGTGAAACCCGCAAAGTGGCTTTGAATAAAACCCGAAAAGCATTTTCGTATCAAGTCTGTGCGTTCAAACCCACGGAAGGTACATGGCACGATGCACCGGTTAGCGAAGTGGTTTATCACTTCATCGACACAGAGCTGATAAAAGTAGACGTTAGCCTACAAGCCGATCAATCACTGTTACCCACAATAGAACACGACATTACGCACGCAATGGGTAAAGCAAAAAGTAACGAGTCGCCAGTGCCCGGCAGTAGTAAGCAGTGGCAAAAAAGACAGTTTATTGTAGGTGTAAGAGAAGGTCGCGCGGCCGCCAGTGGCAATGTGTTCGTGCAACTCTACGACAGCGTTATCGCTGAGAGTGCACCTTGGCTAACCGCCGATCAGTAGGTTTGGCATTTGCCAGAACCCACCGACCAGAACCCACCAGCCAATAGAAAAACGGGTAACTGAGCCTGGGGTGGTTACCCGGTTTTTTGAGTCATAAAGGTTGCTTCAGAGCCATCAAAATTTCTTCGTAGAAAACTCAGCCTGAATTTGATCGAAGCTTGTGTGCCTGATGTCGCGCCCTTTAACCAGGTACACCACATACTCACAGATATTCACAGAATGGTCGCCGATGCGTTCCAGCGCTCTGGCACACCAGGTGATTTTTAGCAGTGCGGATACGTTTCTTGGATCTTCCATTAAGTGGCTTGCAAGCAATCGCGACAAGGTATTGTACTCGGCGTTGATGTCTTCATCGCGTGCGGCAATTTTAATCGCAGCATCGACGTCTAAGCGTGCAAAGGCATCGAGCGCATCTCTTAACATAGACTTCACTAATCCGCCTAAATGGCGCAGTTCTTTGCGGTAGGCCACTTGCTGATTAGTGTCGGCAAGCTCTGATGCAAAGCGACCCATTTTCTCGGCCTCATCACCAATTCGTTCTAAGTCGGTGATGACTTTAATAACGGTTACGATCAGTCGAAGATCGCTGGCCGCCGGTTGTCTGCGGGCTAGAATTTGTATGCAGTCTTCGTCGATGCCAACTTCAAGGTTGTTTACTTCGAAATCAGCCGTGGCAACTTGACGTCCTAAATCGCCATCGCATTCGAGTAAAGCGGTTAGTCCGTTACTCACTTGATGCTCAACCAAGCCACCCATAGCGAGTACTTTGCTGCGAATCTCCTCCAGTTCAATATTAAACTGTTGAGATATGTGTTGATCTAGATGTAGCTTATCCATAATAAGTTCTTCATCACGTTAAGGTTAACCGGAGTTATAGCGTATTTCGGTGTTAGCCAAATCGGCCGGTTATGTAGTTTTCAGTTAATTCATGGGAAGGATTAGTGAATATGTGATTGGTTTCACCCACTTCAACTAATTTGCCCAAATGAAAGTAAGCTGTTCTTTGCGATACACGAGCGGCTTGTTGCATGGAGTGCGTAACGATAGCGATCGCATAGTTCTCTCTTAGCTCGTCGATCAGTTCTTCTATTCTTGCTGTGGCTATGGGGTCCAAAGCCGAGCATGGCTCGTCCATTAAAATGACTTCAGGGCTAACGGCAATGGTTCTAGCGATACAAAGCCGTTGTTGTTGACCACCTGAAAGGCTTGTGCCCGGCGCCTCTAAACGGTCTTTGACTTCGTCGTACAAGCCGGCTTTTTTTAAGCTGCCAATTACGATGTCGTCGAGTTCAGCGCGGTTATTGGAGAGGCCGTGTATGCGAGGACCGTAAGCCACATTATCATAAATGCTTTTGGCGAAAGGGTTAGGCTTTTGAAATACCATACCAACGCGTGCGCGCAGAAGTACCGGATCGAGGTTGGGGCCGTATAAATCTTCGCCCTCCAATGACATAGAGCCCGATACACGGCAAGTTGGAATAGTATCGTTCATACGGTTTAAACACCGCAGGAACGTGGATTTTCCACAACCGGAAGGGCCTATCATGGCAATGACTTCGTTATTACCAATATCCAGACTCACGTCGAATATGGCTTGCTTATCGCCATAAAACACGTCTACGTTCTTGGTGCGCATTTTTGGATCGGCAACGGTGAACTCTCCAACCGTTTCCTTTATGGCGTCGAACGCGCTTTGGTGTGTGTCATTCAATGCTTTATCTACCAAGTAATGTCATTAAAAATAGTAGGGGTTGTTGTCGTCTTACCAACGTCTTTCAAACTTCTTACGTAATAACACGGCGACCGCGTTCATCGCAACCAGGAAGCCTAGCAACACAATAATGGCTGCGGAGGTGCGTTCTACAAATGCGCGCTCCGGACTGTCGGCCCATAAAAATACTTGTACTGGTAATACAGTTGAGGCATCGGTGATCGATGTTGGGATATCAACAATGAATGCCACCATACCTATCATGAGTAGTGGTGCTGTTTCCCCCAAGGCTTGTGCTAAGCCGATAATCGTACCGGTTAATATGCCTGGCATAGCCAACGGTAATACATGATGCCAAACCACTTGCTGTGGTGATGCGCCAAGTCCGGTTGCCGCTTCGCGTATCGAGGGCGGCACCGCTTTAAGCGATGCTCGACTGGCAATAATGATGGTGGGTAGTGTCATTAAACTTAACACCAAGCCCCCGACAATCGGCGCAGACCTGGGCAAGTGCATAAAATTAATGAACACCGCTAGCCCCAGCAAACCAAACACAATAGACGGTACCGCGGCTAAATTATTAATGTTGACTTCAATGATATCGGTCCACCGGTTTTGTGGCGCGAACTCTTCAAGATAAATAGCGGCTGCAACAGCAATTGGAAACGACAATAAGAAGGTAACCAGTAGCGTAAAGGCTGACCCGGTTAGTGCAGCTCGAATACCGGCTTGTTCGGGTTCGCGGGAATCGCCGTTGGTAAAAAAGGCGGTGTTAAAGCCGGTTTTAACTTCGCCGGTTTCTTTAAATTGATTAGCCCAGGCAATTTGTTGATCGCTCATTCGCGTTGAAATGGCATCTGGTTTCGTCAGATCAACACCGGATTTTATCAGTGCGTCCAGTTCATCATCCGCCTGTAACCACAGCGTTACCGTTTGACCCAGCAAGTTGGGGTTCTCCTGGACCCTCCTGGCAATATCATATTCCGCGCCGGTACTCATGAGCCTGTCGAGCTCTTTTTTCTGTTTGCGTTTGGTGGCGTCAGGGAAACGTTCACGCATCGCTTTTTTAATGACCGCAGCATAGTTTGCAGCGCGTATAGCGTCTTCATTGGCAGTGGCATCAATGCCGAGTAGTTCCGTGTCTAGCGTAACTTCGAGTTGCACTTTGGTTGCCGTGAACGCCGGCAAACCTTTAATAAAAATGCTGGTGAGCAATACAGCTAAGAACAGTAAGCTTGCCGCTATTGCGAAAATGCCGTAGAAGCGAAATCGTTTTTCGGCAGCGTAGCGTCTGGCAAGCGTTGCTTTAACCAGCTCGGTTGTGTTCTTACGGGTTGCGCTTGTGTCGTTCGATGGTTCCGAGCCGCTTGCGCCAGGGCTGTTGTTAACATCAATCATATTGTTCTCGATATTTTCGAACTACATGTAATGCAATGATATTCAGAATTAGTGTGGTCACAAACAACATGAGGCCCAACGCAAAGGCGGCCAGTGTTTTTGCGCTATCAAATTCCTGATCGCCGGTCAGTAGCGTTACGATTTGAACCGTGACCGTTGTAACAGCTTCCAGCGGGTTAACGGTAAGGTTTGCTGCAAGCCCAGCGGCCATAACCACAATCATGGTTTCACCAATGGCTCGCGAAACGGCCAACAGAACGCCGCCAACGATGCCGGGCAGCGCTGCCGGAAAAACCACTTTGCGAACCGTTTCCGACTTGGTAGCACCCAGGCCGTAAGAGCCATCCCGCATTGATTGGGGTACGGCTGTTATAACATCATCTGATAGCGATGAAACAAACGGTATGATCATAATGCCCATCACCGAACCGGCGGCTAAAGCACTTTCAGAAGATACGCTTAAGCCAATCGATTCCCCAAGGTTGCGGATAAACGGCGCAACCGTGAGTGCAGCAAAAAAGCCGTAAACCACGGTGGGTATGCCGGCTAAAATTTCTAACAGTGGTTTTACAATGGCGCGTGTTCTGGGTGTTGCATATTCGGCTAAATAAATCGCCGACATCAAACCAAAGGGCACAGCCACCAGCATTGCAATCGCTGAAATAAGCATGGTGCCAAGGAACAGCGGTATAGCACCGAAAGAGCCGGAAGAACCGACTTGATCGACCCTTATAGCGGTTTGCGGACTCCACTTCGTGCCGCTGATAAATTCAACAATGCTCACCTGTTGGAAAAACCGCAGCGCCTCAAACAGCACTGAAAACACAATGCCAATGGTGGTGAGTATCGCAATGGATGCGCACGCAATTAAAAATGCGTGAACCACCGCTTCCACTTTTTTACGGGCTTTGGTGGTGGGTTTTATCATTCGAAGCGCAAAAACTGCACCGACGATAGCTGCACAAAGTGCGATGATGGTGAGCAAAACCTGATTGAGTTTGTTCAGCGACAGCAGTTTAAGGGCAACGGCTTGTTTGTTGGCGTCTTGTTCGGAAGAGACTTTGCCAGAGGCCACGATATTCTGAATATCGTTTTTATACAAATCGATAGCGCTGGTACCGTTAGCGATAACCTGTTCAGGCAGGCTGCTGGTTAGCAATGAACTAATGATGGGGCCTTCGAACAACTTCCACAGCACAATGATAGCGATAGCCGGTAGTGCGCACCACAAGGCGGCTAGCAAGCCATAGTGTCCGGGAAGGGAGTGCAGTGTGCTAACGCCACCACCGCGGGCAGCCACTGCGAAGGCTTTTTGTCGCCCGTAGACGAACGATGCGAATGCCAGGCCGAGGGCAACTAAAAGCAGAATGCTTGCGGACATATCGTAGTCTTTTGCGGTCAGTCAAAAAAAAGTAGCCAGCACAGTGCTGGCTACTTGGTTTTACTTAAGCCAACATATTATCACTCTGCGGTGAGTTTAAGGGCCTTCAATTGCGCGACGTCTGTTGCTGTTTGTGCGCGAAGCTCATCATCCAAAGGAATCATGCCTTTGTCGGCCAGGTAGCCGTCTTCACCCCAAGCGCCTTCAGAGGTGAACTCTTTTAGGTACTCTGCGATGCCGGGAATGGTACCGATGTGCTGCGCTTTGGCATAGAAGTATAAAGGTCTGGAGATGCTGTAGTCACCATCGGCGATGGAATCAAAGGTGGCTTCATAGCCGTCAACTATAGAGCTTTGTACCTTGTCTGAGTTCTGTTCGAGAAAGCTGAACCCAAAAATACCCAGTGCATTTGGGTTGGCATCGAGTTTTTGTACAATCAGGTTGTCGTTTTCACCGGCTTCTACATAAGCACCGTCTTCTCGCATGGTGTGACAAACTTCTTTGAATTTATTGCTGTCGCTTTTCTTCATGTCGCTGATGAAGTCAAACGTTTTACAACCACCTTCCATCGCCAGCTCCACGAAAGCATCGCGTGTGCCGGAAGTTGGCGGCGGGCCCATGACTTCGATTTTCATCGCAGGCAGCTCAGGGTTTATTTGATCCCATGTTTGATACGGGTTTTCAACCAGTGAGTCTGAACCGTCAGGGTTGGGTACCGATTTGGCCAACGCCTTATAAAGATCTTGTGTGGTCATATTAAATTGTGGTGCTTCTAATGAGTTGGCCACAGCGATGCCGTCGTAACCAATCAACACTTCAACAATATGCGTAACGCCGTTTTTCTCACACGATTCAAATTCGCTGTATTTCATTCGGCGCGATGAGTTTGTGATATCTGCTGTGTCGACACCGATGCCGTTACAAAAAAGCTTCATACCACCACCTGAGCCGGTGGCTTCAATTTTAGGGGTATTAAATCCGGTGACTTTGCCGAAACGTTCTGCCACAACGGTTGCAAACGGATACACCGTGGATGAACCCACTATGCTGATGTTGTCGCGTGCGAGTGCTTGATGGCTAAAACCGGCAACGAGTAATGTGCTTGATAATACTAATGAGAACTTATTCATTTTTAATCAATTTCCTGCAGACTAGGTTTGTATGAGTTTTACCCACGCGAAGAAGATAACGTTCTAATATGACATCCGTGTTACACAGCGCAATTAATTTAGCTATTTCCAGACTTTTAGCGGTTATCGGTGGGTTATCAATGCAAATTCTGTGAATTAGTTGCTGTTCAGCACAGTTTTAACTGTTAACCACCTTTAATGCGTTAGAAATGCGGCTATTTGGGAATTCAAGACGGAAAATACTGCCTTTGCCGGGTGTGCTGTCGATATGTAACTGCCCACCATGGCGTTGAACAGCGTGTTTTACGATGGCCAAACCCAAGCCGGTACCACCTGATTTCCTGGATCGGTTCTTGTCCACGCGATAAAAGCGCTCACTGAGTCTGGGTAAGTGTTTTTGTTCGATACCCTGTCCGTTATCCTCAACCACCAGTTCGGGGTTATCCAGGCCATTGATGTGCCAGGTAACCCGTATTTTGGTGCCTTCGTCGGTGTAGTTGACCGCGTTTGCAATCAGGTTGTTGCATGCGCTAAAAAGCTCACTCTCGTTACCCAACAAGGATAAGTCGTCGCTCAGGCACAGTTCAAAGGCGTGTTGCGCGCCGGTGGTTTTACGTTGTGTGCTAACAATGCTGCGCAACAGGTCGGCCACGTTAACGGGTAGCCCCTCTGTTTCATCAAGCGTGCCGCTCTCAAGCCGCGATAATTGCAATAAGTGTTCAACAATATCGTTCATGCGATCACTTTGTTCCTGCACGTTAAGTAGTGCATGCTTAGTGCTCGAACTCATGGCGTCGTCTTCTACCAGCAATTCCAGATAGCCGTGAATAACCGTTAGCGGTGTGCGTAACTCATGCGACACATCTGCAACAAAGGCTTTACGCATTTCCCGAAGCTGCACTCGTTGCGTTATGTCTCTGGCAATTAAAACGGTCATGCCTTTGCCGGTTTTAACCTTCATAACCGACAAGGTTAGCTGCGAGTTGGCGGGCGCCTGAATTTCGACCTCTTGCCCCGACTGTGTCGAATTTAGGAACTGTTGTAGTTCAGGCGTTCGCATCAGGTTGTCGATGCGTTGACCGATATCGCGTTCGGGAATAATGTTCAGCAGCTTGCCTGATGCCGCGTTACACCAGCGAATTTGGCGCATTTCATCGAGTACCACGGTGGCGTCGGGTAGTTCGGCTGCCAGGCTATTGAAGCGGGCTAGGGCCGATCGGTAACGGTTTCTTTGCTTGCGACTGTATTTTTTTTCCTGATGGATTAATCCCACCACCCGATTCATTAAACCGGTTGTGGGAGGCGCATTGACTGCCGCAGCACCGCGTTCGAGCCAGGCAACAATATTGGCCATTCGCCACAGCAGCCACACAACGTAACCGGCGCTGAATAGCAGCGGTAGCAGCGTAATGAAACCTGTGAGCAGGCCAGCCACAACTGACACCAAAAGGCCGCAAATGTACCAGCCGAGCTCTTGTCGCATTAGTGATCGCATGGTCAGTTGTAATGTGTAGTTACATGCATGGGGCGATGATACCTATTTGCCGCAAGCCTGTGGCCTTAACCGCTTCGAAAAAATGTTACGCCGGTTTTTTGATGCGGTAGCCGGCGCCTCGAACGGTTTCTAACAAAGTATCTGTATCGGCAGGCTTTAAGGCTTTGCGTAGTCTGAGAATGTGAACATCAACAGTGCGTTCTTCGATATAGGTGTCATTTCCCCAAACCAGGTCCAACAGCTGAGCGCGACTGTAAACCCGGTCAGGGCTGCTCATTAGGCACTGCAGCAGCTTAAATTCTGTGTGGCCGAGTTCAATGGAGACGCCATTGGCTCTAACCCGGTGGGTTTGCGAGTTCAGCTCCAGCGGACCAACCACCAGCGCGGCCGTTTGTTCACTGAGCGCTTTGCTGCGGCGCAGCAGGGCGTTAATTCTGGACATGAGCTCGCGTGGCGAGAACGGCTTGGTCATGTAGTCGTCAGCGCCGACATCCAAACCTTGGGTTACCGCGCTCTCATCAGATTTTGCGGTCAGCATAATTACCGGCAAGGCTTTGTATTCGTTCTTCGCGCGAATCGAGCGAATGAATTCAATGCCGCTGCCACCGGGTAACATCCAGTCCACCAACAATAGATCGAAGGCACTGTCTGTCAGGGCCTGTTTAGCTTGCGACGTCGTTTCCACCGCCACCGCGCCGTAGTGCTCCTTTTCGAGCATAAAACTGAGCATCTCGCGAATGGGCTGCTCGTCTTCTACGATCAGAATATTCGCCCGCATACCTTAAAGCTCATGGTGTTGGATTGGTCAGGGGGTTAGGAATCCGCATAATACGACGATTGAGCGTGGATTTGCCGAAATTAACCAATAGATTGAATCGATGTTGTACAGCCAGCTGATATTTTTTGGCTTTATGGTTGCAGCATCGTCTTCTAGGCCCCAGAATACGCTCTTGCAATGGTGTTCCGTATCGGCACTCTCGCGACGAGAAATTGTTAACCCCGTCAGGCCCGGAAGGGAGCAGCGGCAGCAATGGATTCGGGCGCCGGGATGCGGCTGGTGCGGAATACCGCCTTAAAGCCAGTTAGGCGTCAATAACGAACACTCATGAGTTATAAAGTTCTCGCTCGCAAGTGGCGGCCGCAGCACTTCAACGACATGATCGGTCAAGATCATGTGCTTCAGGCTCTTGTAAACGCTCTCGATAACCAACGATTGCACCATGCTTATTTGTTTACAGGCATGCGCGGTGTTGGAAAAACCACCATTGCCCGAATATTTGCAAAATGCCTTAATTGCGAAACCAAAGGTGTTAGCTCCGCGCCTTGTGGCACGTGCTCAGTTTGTCAGGATATCGAAGCTGGGCGATTTTTTGATCTGATTGAAGTTGATGCCGCGTCGCGCACGAAAGTTGATCAAACCCGAGAGCTACTCGAAAATGTCCCTTATGCACCAGCCAGTGGTCGCTATAAAGTTTATCTGATCGATGAAGTGCACATGTTCTCCGACAGCAGTTTTAACGCGTTGCTTAAAACACTCGAAGAACCGCCAGAGCACGTAAAGTTTTTACTAGCCACCACCGACCCGCAAAAAGTTCCAGTGACGGTGTTATCGCGTTGTTTGCAATTCAATTTAAAGCGCGTGCCTCCAGCCCGGCTTGCCGAATATCTTGGTCAGGTGTTAACCGATGAATCCATAGGTTTCGATGAATCAGCGCTTGAACTGATAGCGCAAGCATCTGAAGGCAGTGTGCGTGATTCGTTAAGTTTGGTTGAACAAGCGATCGCCTTTGGTAACGCAGAAATCCGGCAGGATGCGGTGGAATCCATGCTGGGTCGTGTTTCAACCGACAGACTCATTGAGCTTATTGAGTGTATTACACAAGCCGATGCATCAACCTTGTTTACGAAGGTGGACACATTGGCGCAATACGCACCCGATTACGATTTATTACTCGCTGAAATGTTATCGCTTTTCCATCGTATGGCGATGGTGCAAACGCTCGACAACAATAATAATGAAGAAGCCAGAGAAGGTAAGCAGCGATTACAGGCCTTGGCAAAAACCACCGACGCTGATGCCTTGCAATTGTTTTATCAAATAGCACTGCATGCACGACGCGATATGCCTTATGCACCCGATCAGCGTGAAGCGTTCGATATGGCGCTGTTACGCATGATGACGTTTATGCCGCAAACGTTAGCGCAAGCCGTACCCGCTACTAGTGCTGCAAACGTACCGCCAGTCGCAGCGCCTTCAGCCGCTGCTTTGTCTGCTGCACAATCTGGTGCAACAGCACCAAACCAAGCGGCAACACCCGCTGCGCCATCGGCTCAGCCGGCAGCATCGGCTGTATCTGCAATGCAAACAGCAGCAGAACCGCAACCTACAGCACCAGCTGCAGCAGCAACACCGCCAGTGGCTGTACCGCCCGTGGCTATACAGCCCGTGGCTACACAGCCCGTTAGCGCCATGTCAATCAATGCCGATAACTGGCCAGAAACCGTCGCAGCACTTGGTCTTGCGGGTATGCCGATGCAGCTAGCCAGTAATTGCGCTTTTGTATCCGTAAGCGAAACTGAGCTTGCTTTGCAGCTGGAAGAAATATCCGAACATTTAAATACGCCAGCGTTTACGGCCAAGCTGCGCGATGCATTAAGAGCACACACAAACTCTGAAATTAATGTATCGATAGAGATGGTGAATCAGCCATTGCATACACCAGCGCGGGTGGCCGAACAACAACAAAACGATGCGATGCAGGCAGCCCGGGATTCAATCGATGACGACCCGCATGTAAAAGCGCTGCTTAATCAAATAGACGGAACCGTTGAAGACAAAAGTGTTCGACCGGTTAGCGAATCAGAATAACCTTGGCGCATGAATGGCAGCACATGGGTGCTTGCCGGTTATCTGTATTATGTGTGTTATCAGTATTAATTGTTAGAGGTTAAAGCCATGAAAGGTGGTATCAGTAATTTGATGAAGCAAGCTCAGCAGATGCAAGCTGACATGCAAAAAGCGCAAGAAGAAATTGCCAACATGCAAATCGAAGGGCAAAGTGGCGCCGGTTTGGTTAAAGTTATTATGAACGGTGCGCACGAACTGGTTCGCGTTAACATTGACGACTCCCTTGTCGGCGACGACAAAGACATGCTGGAAGATTTAGTAGCGGCAGCGGTTAACGATGCTTCGCAAAAATTAGCCGCAGCATCCGCAGAGCGAATGAGTGGCCTTACAGCCGGTATGCAATTGCCACCCGGTATGAAGATGCCGTTTTAATCTGACTATTTGCCAAAGGATATCTAAAACGTGAGCGAGAGTTTGCTCGATGAGCTCGTAGAAGCTTTACGCTGTTTGCCAGGCGTTGGTCCAAAATCGGCGCAGCGTATGGCTTTGCATTTATTGCAACGCGATAGAAAAGGCGCCGCACATTTAGGTGATGTGATGAGCAAAGCAATGCAACGTATTTCGCATTGCGAGATGTGCCGAATTTTTACCGAAAACACCTTATGCCAATGGTGCTCAGATGCATCACGAGATGCCTCTCAGCTATGCGTGGTTGAAAACCCGGCCGACGTTCTGGCAATAGACAAAGCCACCGACTACAACGGGCAATTCTTTTTATTGCTGGGGCATTTGTCGCCACTCGATGGTGTTGGCCCGAAAGATTTGGGGCTCGACTTACTCGAAACGCGTTTGAACAGTGGTGCGGTTAAAGAGTTAACGCTGGCCACCAATCCAACGGTTGAAGGCTTGGCCACAGCCCGTTATGTCACCAAGCTGGCAAGCGATCGGCAGGTGCAGGTGTTGCAAATTGCGCGCGGTTTGCCCATGGGCAGTGAGCTGGAGTTTGCCGACGGCGGTACCTTATCGGTGGCCTTCAGCCAACGCACACCGGTTTAAATACTGAATACTTTTTCTCTGTAAAGCGCAAGCTCGGCGATCGATTCACGAATATCATCGAGTGCCAGATGCGTATTCTTTTTACGAAAGCTACCGCTAATAGAGGGTGCCCAACGCCGCACCAATTCTTTGATCGTGCTAACGTCGATATTGCGGTAGTGGAAATAAGTTTCTAATTCAGGCATGGTGCGAACCATAAACCGACGATCCTGACAGATGCTGTTGCCGCACATGGGTGATTTACCCGGCTCAACCCATTCTTTGAGAAATTCGATAGTTTCCGATTCCGCTATAGCCATGGTGCTGGTGCTTTCCTGCACCCGTTGCAGCAGTCCGGATTGGCCGTGATGAGTGGTGTTCCATTCGTCCATTGCGTTGAGGCGTGCAGGGTCACATTGAATGGCGTGAACCGGCCCTTCAGCCAGAATGTTTAAATTGGCATCGGTGACAATGGTGGCTATTTCGATGACGGTATCGGTATCCGGATCGAGCCCTGTCATTTCCAGGTCTACCCAGATAAGGTTATCGTTGTTAATCGGCATCGCTATTGGTTCCAGCCCATGTTGGTTTGGTACTATTCAAGCACACTCTTTGCAATCTTGCTTACTATAAAAGGCAGTTCGTGAAATTTTGAATACCCCTTACAGAGTTATAGCCAATTTACGCTCAGCTGTCGCGCTTCGCGATAGTGAGGGCCACGTTGAAAAAGCGGTACCGCTGAGTAAGTTGCCGCAATTAGTGGCTGGCGATAAGGTTATGTGCGAGCGCGAAACCGGCGGTGCGTTACGTGTGATAGAGCTACTTCCCAGAAACGGCGTACTCGAACGCCCGGATCACCGCAGACAACTCAAACCGCTGGCTGCTAATGTGACGCATTTAGCCATCATCAGTGCAGCGCCTCCTGGTATCGATACGCTGCTCATCGATCAATTTTGTGTAGCGGCAGAGCGTGCCGGTATTGATGCCATGATTGTGATCAACAAGGCCGATTTACTCGATGAAGCACAAAAGCAGCAGTATCAAGACGTGCTCAACACCTACAACGCCATCGGCTACACCACCGCTATGCTCAGTGCAAAATCTGCCGAATCGATGCATGAGTTTACGCAAAAGCTTGAGGATAAAACCTTGGTTTTGGTGGGCGCATCCGGGGTTGGCAAGTCATCCATTGTGAATGCCTTGTTACCCGATTTAGATGTTCGTGTGGGTGCTGTTTCAGCAGCAACCGGTTTAGGCGCACATACAACGTCGGTCACCTATTGGTATGAAATGGGCGAGCGAACATCCATTATCGATTCACCGGGTGTACGGCAATTTTCAGTGGCACATTTAACCGCCAGTGATGTGCGTTCAGGTTATCGGGATATCGCAGCGCTTTCCGTGGCTTGTCGATTCTCAGATTGCTCTCATACCGTAGAGCCAAAGTGTGCCGTATTGGATGCGTTAAAAGAGAAAAATCTGGCCGCTTGGCGTTATAAAAACTACTGCAAGCTCATCACTGAAGAGCCTGCCGATAAGCGATAAATCAGCTTTCTATCGGAGCATCGGTATGGTTACTCCATGCCGACCAAGCGCCGTCGATGGCTGCAACGTTGTCAAAACCAAGGTGCTTTAGAACCACATAGCTTAACGCTGAACGTTGGTGTGTTTTGCAATACACCAACACTTTTTGTGCTTGCGTAAACCCTAAAGCGTTTAAGTCACTTAATAAAACATCGTCGGGTTTTAGTAGGCCGTTTTCATCGAACGCGTTAACCCATTCATTATGTATAGCGCCTGGTACATGTCCGCCGCGAGGGCTTTGTTCGGTGCGATCATCAGTGCCTGCAAATTCTTTGTTATTGCGTACATCCAACACGGTAACGTCAGCTTGGTTCAGTTCCGCCATGGTTTCATCAACGCTGAGTACATTGCCTGGTGTAAACGCAAGTTTAACTTGTGTGGCATCAGTGGTCACGGCGTCGTTGTTTAAGGGTTGCCCGGCGCGTTGCCAGGCTTTGACGCCACCGTCGAGCCAGCTGACATCAAACACGCCATACGCATGCATCACCCAAACGAATCGGGCGGCGGGAGTTTCAGCGCCGTTGTCGTAGGCCACCAAGTGGTCGCCCGGCTGATAGCCGATCGAGGAGAGCAGGGACTCGATACTGTGGGCATCGGGCAGTAAGCCACCCACCGGTGGTTTGCTGCTATTGAGTAATTTGGGCGCAACATGATGAGCGCCGGGCATGTGTGCTTGTTGGTATTGCTCCAACGGCCGCACATCCACGATACGCACGTTTGTTGGCGATGTTGTAGCGAGTTGATCGACTTTGACTACCAGTGGCAAATTCATGACGCAGCTCTCGATTTTTTCCGCAAAAAGGGGTCTTCATTGGAACTATACCGTTAATAGTGGTCATAGGTGCTGTATGAGATCACTCAATGTTGGAGAACAAACTGATATGATGCCCAACCGAATCGACGTATTTGCGGCCAAGCAGGCCGATGATGATACGCGGGTAGTCAAAGCATCAACCGGAGCAGGGGCGGCTAAGCGCTCAGTTGCGCCGGTTGCAGGAACCAAACCTTTGAGTGAGAAAGACATAGACTTCGCGCTTGTTCAGCGTGTACAGCGTGGCGACAAAAAAGCGTTTGATCTGCTGGTGCTCAAATACCAGAATAAGATCGGGCACTTGGTCTCGCGCTATGTCCACGATATTCACGAATCTCAGGACGTCACCCAAGAGGCCTTCATTAAAGCCTATCGTGGTTTGAAAAACTTTCGTGGCGACAGCGCTTTTTACACCTGGCTGTATCGCATTGCCATCAACACCTCTAAAAATCACCTGGTTACCATGGGTCGCAAAATTAGCGATACCGGTATTGATGCTGCCGATGCAGAACAATTTGAAAGTGGTGGTGCGCTGCGCGAAAACGCAACGCCCGACAAACAATTAGTGACTGAGCAAATTGCCCAAGTGGTCAGCGACTCCATCGAGGCGCTGCCCGAAGATTTACGAACCGCCATAACGTTGCGCGAATTTGATGGCATGTCTTATGAAGACATTGCGCAAGCCATGGATTGCCCAATTGGCACGGTACGTTCACGTATTTTCAGGGCACGTGAAGCAATTGATATAAACCTTGAGCCTTTGCTCGACGAAAGACGCAGGTAATTGAGCATGACAACCGATAAACGAGAAACACTTTCCCAATTAATGGATGGTGAATGGCAAGATCTCGATCCAAATGATAGCGTCAAGTCCATCTGCAACGATGACGAGCTTAAAAGCACGTGGTCGCGTTATCACATCATACGAGATGTCATTAAAAACGAACCCGTTGCATTTAACAGCAGCTTGTGCGACCGCATTAGTGCAGCTATCGATGATGAGCCCAGCTATTCCAATGTTGCTGTACTAGGCGCGCAAACTAAAACCAGTAGCGATGAGTCAGCAACGCCCGCTACGCAAGCTAAGCCAACAAGCCGTTGGCAAACCGGTTTAACCGGTCTGGGTTTAGCCGCCTGCGTTGCCATGGTTACCGTTGTGGGTTTGAACTATTGGCAACAAGATGGCTTCGATAACAGCGCGATTCAAACGGCGTCTGCAACCAACGACAATGCCAGTTCTGTTGAACGTGTTGTTGCGCAGCCAACCATACCGGGTGTGGTTTTACCGCAGGTAGAGCTGGTTGCCAATACCGGTACGCATTGGGTAACCTCAGGCGCTCAGCAACGCAATGCCGCGGTTGAAAAACGCTTGAACATGTTGTTGTCACAACACATTGAAAATTCACCCACAGCGGAACGTCAAGGCATGTTGCCTTATTCGCGGCTTGTTGGGTACGACACGGCGCCGGCGGAGTAACACCGAATGCGTAAAATTGTAGCTGCTGCTTTTTTAGCATCTGCATGCGTTCTGAGCGCTGCCAGTACGTTTGCAGAAGAGTCTCCTGAAGCCTTGCTTAAGGAGATGTCGCGAGCGCTTAAAAACTTAAATTACGAAGGTAGCTTTGTTCACGTTCAAAACGGCAACGTTGAGGCTATGCGCATTGTGCACAGCAGCGATGGTGAGGGCGAACTGGAGCGCATGTTGTCGTTGAATGGAGAAGCCAGAGAGGTTTTCAGAAACCACTCGATGGTTACGTGCATTTGGCCAGACTCCAACTCAGTCATTGTTAGCGATTCTAAGTCACGCAAAATGTTACCTAAAATAAGCGGCGCATTGGGTAAGTCCGACTTATACGAAATAGCGATGGCTAAGCCTGATCGTGTAGCGGGGTTACATACGCATGTCATCGACATCAAGCCACGTGATGCGTTTCGTTATGGCTACAAAATTTGGGTCGATAAGCAAACCTCGATGCTACTGCGTTCGATGCTACTCGATCACGATAACAATCCCATTGAACAAATCATGTTTACCAGCATTAGCTACCCGGAAACCATCGACCCATCAAGGTTCGAGCTCTCTGACGACTACAAACAGCTAACGCTTGCCAATTACCCAAAGCCTGACAAGCCCGACGAAATACATAACAAAGTGTCTTTCACGCAACTGCCTGCAGGCTATGAGAAAGTATCGGAAACCTACCGGCCCATGCCAATCGACGACGGGCCTATAAGCCATGTGTTGTTGTCCGATGGTATGGCGTCTGTGTCTGTGTATGTTGAGTACGTTAAGCAGTCAGATCAAAAAGATATTGGTGCCGGACCTTCCAGCATGGGTGGTATGAATGCCTATATGTACAGCCTGCCCACGGCGGTGATCACAGCAGTAGGCGAAGTGCCAGCTGCAACGGTTGAGTCCATCGCCATGTCTGTTGCCTTGTCTGAGTGATTAGATCTGGCTCGGTTGTCCGCCTGCAGCAAGCCGACCAGGTACTGGTAGCGCTCGACCCTCACAGCCATTGTGGGCAGTGTTCGAAATCGGGCTCCTGTGGTATTAGTTTTTCAACCGAACCACACAAAACCCCCCAAATTGTTTGTGATAACCCCCTGCAAGCCAAACTTAACGATCAGGTTGAACTACAAATAAGTGAGCCCTCGTCTCGTTGGGTGCTCATTGTAGCGATCGCCTATGGCGTGCCCACGCTTGGCTTGCTGTTGGGCGCTATGCTGGGTAGCTGGGGTGCAACGCTGCTGCCGGGTTCGTTAAACCCTGACTTGATGGCCGCATTGGGTGGCTTGTTAGGTCTGTGTGGTGGGCTATTTGCATGGAACACCCCCAAACAGCGGCTGTATTGCCAGCTTGCGGCCAATGTGAGCCAGCTTCGCGGTGAAATCGTACAAATTGCCAGCGAATAGGCGCACAGGCGCAAGCAAACGAGCCATCGAGTGCCGCTTGTATTAATCCAATAACGACAGTCTTAGTTGAACTGGAGAATAGAAATCATGACGTACCTTGTTCGTCTCTTGCTGCTAACCCTTTGCTGCACAG
>CALDTX010000122.1 GCA_937923565.1 uncultured Granulosicoccaceae bacterium
GGCGCTGGTGGTCAGCACGTGAATAAAACAGATTCTGCAGTTCGGCTAACACATGCCCCCACAGGCATTGTGGTGGAGTGTCAGGATGAACGTTCTCAGCACAAAAACCGCGCTAAGGCACTCGCGTTGTTACAAGCGCGCATTCTGGACATTGAAGTTAACAAGCAACAGCAAGAACAATCGGAATCACGACGTTTACAAGTGGGTTCAGGGGATCGATCTGAACGAATTCGTACCTATAACTTTCCGCAGGGCCGACTAACCGATCACCGCATCAATTTAACCTTGTACAAATTGGATGAAGTGATGGCAGGCTCTTTGTCAGAAGTTGTAGACCCACTCATTGCTGAACATCAAGCCCAGTTACTCGCCGAGTTTGGTGATTAAACGCCGCACTAAGCCACCACAATGAATGGCACAACAACGCTGAGCGACTGGTTAACAGAAGCCACTGCTGAGCTAAGCCAGCTTGCGCACATCGACAGCCCCAGTTTGGATGCACAACTGCTGTTGTCTTACGTGACAGGCCACGCAAGAAGTGTGTTGTATACATGGCCAGAAAAAACACTCACAGCAGCACAATGGCAGGCGTTGCAAACAGCGCTTGATCGGCGAAGTAGCGGCGAACCCATCGCCTACATTGTAGGCAGCAAAGCGTTCTATTCGGTGGAGCTTACTGTATCGCCCGCTGTATTAATTCCCCGCCCTGAAACCGAGCAGCTGGTAACGCTTGCCTTAGCCGAGTGTGAAAAACACCATCACAGTAATAAGCCCTTGCGCGTTCTGGATGCAGGAACTGGCTCCGGTGCTATCGTTATAGCGCTTGCGTTTGAACTGATAAATACAAACTTACAGCACTTGGTTAGCCTTACAGCGAGCGACTTAAGTCTGGATGCTTTGCAAATTGCCCAAGCTAACGCCGAGCGTATTGTTCCGGGCGCTATAACGTTCGTGCAATCTGACTGGCTTGATGCGTTTGAAGAAAACAGTGTTGATGTTGTTATCAGCAACCCGCCCTATATTGAAGCTGACGACCCACATTTAAACGATGCGAATCTTTTGCACGAACCGTTTATGGCTTTGGCCAGCGGCGAAG
Organism: uncultured Granulosicoccaceae bacterium; assembly: GCA_937923565.1. Taxonomy (GTDB): domain Bacteria; phylum Pseudomonadota; class Gammaproteobacteria; order Granulosicoccales; family Granulosicoccaceae; genus Granulosicoccus. The sequence goes on from CALDTX010000122.1 coordinate 1,097, forward strand.
ATGGTTTACAAGCGATTAAAACACTCATTAAACAATGCTTAAGCGTCGGTGCATCTAACGCATTGTTGATGATTGAACATGGATTTAATCAGGCTTCGGCCATTCAACAGTTGCTGCAAAATGCCGGTTATTCCAACATACAAACTCACAAAGATTTACAGGGTTTAAACAGAATAACCAGCGCAAATGCACCAAAGAAACCCGACGACAATAGCGCTTAACTGATGTAAAGTTTAATCTAGCGCACAAGCAATACCACTTTAGCTATTGAGTCACTCTTTCTGACCGCTAAATACAGCAGAACTATCACAACTGCATACCTATGACTAAAGCTGAAGCAAAACCGTCGTCTGCCACCCAGTCTTATGCTGCGATCGACCTTGGCTCGAACAGTTTTCATATGGTGGTCGCGGTACCTGAGGGCGACTCTATTCGCATTATCGATAGCTTGCGTACACCGGTTCGTTTAGGTGCAGGTTTAGACAAACACAAGAACATTAAACCCGACACGCGCGAACTCGCACTGGATACGCTGAGTCAGTTTGCACAACGTTTACGCGGCATTCCGTTAAAACAAATTCGTGTGGTTGGCACCAATACGCTAAGACGTGCAAAAAACTCCTCCGACTTTATCATCGATGCATTTGCACTATTGGGTAAACGCATTGAAATTATTTCTGGCCGTGAAGAGGCGCGTTTAATTTTTTCCGCCGTGTCTCATTCAGACCCTAACCCATCGACACAACGGCTGGTTATAGACATTGGTGGTGGTAGCACCGAGTTGGTCATCGGCAAAGGCAACACACCCATGTTGATGGAAAGCGTGAATATGGGGTGCGTGAGTTACACCAACTTAATGCCGAATCCAAAAAAAGTAACCTTTGCCGATTTCAAAAAAGCATCGTTGTCAGCACAATTGGAACTTAGCCCCATTAGGCGTGCTTACACCGAAATGTCGTGGGATGAAGTAACCGGCTGTTCCGGCACCATAAAAGCCGTGGCCAAAATGAGTGCTGAGCTAGGCATCAGTGACGGAGAAATTACACCCGATGGTTTACGTGCATTAGTTAAGCAAGTGGAAAAAGCCGGTAACGCAGCCAACCTCGGACTCAACAGCATATCCAGTGATCGTGCTGCCGTTGTCTTTGGCGGCATGGCCGTACTGCATGCGGTCATGAAAGCGTTTGGCATTCAGTCGATAAAGGCGTCGCAAGTCGCGCTACGCGAAGGGTTGATTTTCGACATGATCGGTAAAGCCGAACATATCGACTTACAAAGCCAAACCCTAAAAAACCTTAGCACCCGTTACTCTATCGACACACAGCAAGCCGATCGCGTGCAACATGAGGCGCAACGTTTATATGATCAGGTAGCGGAGAGCTTAGAGCTTGACTCCGAAGCCGATTTAGAACTTTTGATTTGGGCTGCCAAGCTACACGAGTTGGGTATGGGTGTGGCCCATACGCAATACCATAAACACGGTGCATACATTCTGGAAAACTCAGACCTGCTTGGTTTTTCGTTAGCCGAACAAACGGCGCTGGCGTTACTCGTTCGTTTTCATCGTCGTAAAATAGATCTAAACGCTTTTTCCACACTACCCGCCACCGAACAAGACAGACTGCTTAAGCTGTTAGGCATTTTACGCTTGGCTGTGCTGTTACACCGTGGCCGACACGACGCCGACTTCAGTGAGTTATCGTTAAAAACCAAAAAGGGCTCGTTAATTGTTAAAGCGCCCGATGGCTGGATGGATGAGCACCCGCTAACTGCAGCAGAGCTTACTGCCGAGGCTGATCGCTTGCTGCATGTCAACATTCGCTTGAAAACGCTCGATTAGCAACACTTAGTTGCTAACACTTAGTTGGTTACACTTAAGCACAACTAACTATTCTGAATAGCCTCTATCGAGGTTAACTATTCTGAATAGCCTCTATCAAGGTTTGCTCGCAGGTTGCCATACTTGCCTGCCCACCAAGATCTTTAGTTCTTCCAGAATCCTGAACCAGTGTTTCTTCAATCGCGTTCATGATAAGTGCTTGCGCATCGAATTCGCCCAGATGTTCGAGCATCATCGCAGCTGTCCACACGGCTGCTATTGGGTTGGCTATACCTTGGCCAGCAATATCGGGTGCTGACCCGTGCACCGGTTCGAATAACGACGGGTAGTCTTTTTCAGGATTAATATTAGCCCCAGGTGCAATACCGATTGAGCCTGCAATGGCTGGCCCCAAATCGGACAGTATGTCGCCGAATAAATTGCTGGCGACCACCACGTCGAACCAGTCTGGGTGCTGTACGAAATGCGACGTTAATATATCGATATGATACTGCTGCGTGTTAATTTCCGGGTACTGTGAAGACACCGCTTTGAAGCGTTCATCCCAGTAAGGCATGGTGTGCTTAATGCCGTTCGATTTGGTTGCAGAGCACACGTTTTTCGCAGCACGCGCCTGCGCTATCTTAAACGCATAGTGCATGATGCGGTCTGTACCCTTTCGTGTAAAAACCGATAGCTGCGACACTTGCTCTTGATCAGTACCCGCGTAAAGTTTGCCGCCAATATCAGAGTATTCACCTTCTACGTTTTCGCGCACTACGATAAAGTCGATATCGCCAGCGTCGCGATTCGCCAGCGCAGAGCTAATACCTTTGAGTAGTTTCACTGGCCGAACATTCGCGTAAAGTGCCAGTTCTCTTCGCATTGGAATTAACATATTCCACAACGATACATGATCCGGCACACTCGGCCACCCACAAGCACCCAGATAAATGGCGTCGCTGTCTTTTAGCTGCTGTATGCCATCATCAGGCATCATTTGGCCGGTTTTCGCATAGCGCTCACACGACCAATCATGCGACACCCAACGGATATTGAACTCGCATTGAGCAGCCACCCGTTCAATAATACGCTGGCCAACAGGTATCACCTCGTTGCCTATACCGTCACCGGGAATAACCGCTATTGTGTATGTTTTTCTACTCATCGAAATCGCCAAAAAAAGCCGCTAGTTTTTGTTCTACTAATTCAGGTAATTCTTCTGCCAGATAATGCCCGCCGGGCAAGGCCTCACCACGTACGTTTATAGCGCGTGTTTTCCAAAGCGCCATTGGGTCGAAACACTTTTCGATGACACCGTTTAGCCCCCACAAAACCAGCATTGGGCAGGCGATTTGTCGACCAAAGTTGTCGTCTTCATTATCGTGTTCTATATCAATACTGGCTGCTGCGCGGTAATCTTCACACGAGGCTTGCACAACATCGGATTGCCTGAACGCTTCAAGATAGGCTTGCCAGGCTTCATCGGAAAATACCGCTGGGCCTAACTCTGCGTAATCACACTTGGCATACATAAACGCATCGGTATCAGCAAGAATCATGTTTTCTGGTAACGGGGCTGTTTGTATCAGAAAAAACCAGTGCCAATAGGCGCGTGCAAACGCATCTGTTGTGTTCGCATACATTTCTCGGGTAGGCGCAATATCCAGAACGGCTAATCGGCGTACAACGCTAGGAAAATCCATGGCCATTCGATGCGCCACACGACCCCCTCTGTCGTGCCCGGCTACGTGAAAGCGCTCATGCCCTAACTGCTGCATGGCATTGACAATATCGTTGGCCATGGCACGTTTGCTATAAGGGGTATGAGACGCATCGCTGGGCGGTTTGCCGGAACGGCCATAACCGGTGAGATCAAGCGCCACAACGGTAAAATGTTTAGCTAGCCCTGGCGCCACCTTGTGCCACATGACATGTGTTTGCGGATAGCCATGCAGCAATAACAGCACAGGGCCACTACCTGCATGAACACCATGGATAGAGTGATTCCCCACCGACAAATCAACGCTTTTAAAGTTTTCAAACATCACAACAACATAACAGTTGTGAGATTGTTTGTCTTTATAAAACTAATGAATGGCCACGCCTGCACCATGCAATTCGATGAGCGCTGCTTGCGCGCTGAAGACTTCGCCATTAGCTGGCTTTACACGATGGTATTTTCCATCGGCCCGAAGCTCCCAGCAATATTGATTATCTTTGAGGTAAAAGTCTAAACATTCACTTTTAACGCGGTGCATTGCGATTTGCGGAACCGGCACAGCGACTTCCACGCGGTTAAAAAAGTTGCGTGGCATCCAATCAGCACTACTGATGTACAAACTCATTCTGTCGTCGCAACCAAAACAGAAAACACGTGAGTGTTCAAGAAAGCGCCCTAATACAGACACCACTCGAATATTCTCCGACAAACCAGGCACCTGCGCCTTCAACATGCAGACACCTCGTACAATCAAATCAACCTTAACGCCCGCTGCAGAGGCCCGGTACAGAGCATCGATAACACCTGCATCCACCAATGAGTTCATTCGGGCGATAACACAACCCTTGCCCCCGGATTTAGCAATACCAATTTCTTCTTCGATTTTTTCTAGCATAAATTTATGCAGGGTAAACGGTGCTTGCTCTATGCCTTTTAAATTTAATGCGCGTCCCAAACCGGTTAACTGCGTAAAGATTTTCTGAATATCGTTGGTAATGCGTTTGTTATTGGTTAGCATGCTGATGTCGGTATATACACGTGCTGTTGTCGTGTGATAATTCCCTGTACCTACATGGGCATATTTCACCAACTTTTCTTTTTCGCGTCGAACTACCAGCAACATTTTCGCGTGGGTTTTAAAACCGACCACCCCGTACACCACCTGAATACCAGCCTCTTGCAACATTGTCGACAATCGAATATTCGCTTCTTCATCAAAGCGTGCACGAAGTTCGATAACCACCGTGACATCTTTGCCAGCCCGGGAGGCTTCCATAAGATAACCAACAAACGCTGAGTCGATGCCCGTTCTATAAAGCGTTTGTTTAATCGCCAATACATCAGGATCGTTTGCAGCCTGTCTAACCAACTCAACCACCGGATCGTAAGATTCATAAGGATGATGCAGCACGATAGGAGAACGGGCTGATATTTGTTCGAAGATGTTCATCCCAACGCTTAATACCGGTGCAATGTGCGGCGTAAACGATGGGTATTTAAGCTCAGGCAAATCAATTTGATCAGGAATTGCAACGAGTCTGTTCAAATTCACCGGACCATTAACGCGATAAACGTCGATGTCGGCCAGACTAAACTGTCGTTGTAAATAACGCACTATGCGCACAGGACAATTAGCGGCAACTTCTAAACGAACGGCTTGTCCAAAATTTCGTTGCAACAATTCACTTTGCAAAGCCCTGCGTAAATTAGCCACCTCTTCTTCTGAGACATACAGCTCGCTATTGCGCGTTACTTTAAACTGGTAAACCCCATTCGACTCCATGCCATTAAACAGCGATGCCATTTGGTCGTGCATGATGGAGCTTAAAAATACAAACCCATGCCGGGAGCCGCAAATTTCAACCGGCACGGGTATCACCCTTGGCAAAGAGCGAGGCGCTCGCACCAAGGCAAAACCCGAGTCGCGGCCAAATGCATCCATCCCTTGTAAATCAACGATAAAATTTAAGCTTTTATTGGTTAGTCGCGGAAACGGATGAGCCGGATCTAAACCCAGTGGGCTTAAAACCGGTGCAATGTTTGAGTCAAAGTATTCTTTCACCCAATTGCTCATATCGTTGTTCCACGAAGCGCGGCTATAAAAATGGATATCTTTTTTACCTAACGCCGGTAATAACACTTCGTTCAAAAGAGCATATTGCTGGCGCACAAATTCGTGCGCTTTGTCAGTAATAGCTGCAAGTTCTTGTTGCGGTGATAGCCCATCAATACCAGCACCCTCAACACCACCCAGAATTTTTTGTTTGATCCCAGCAACGCGTACTTCGAAAAACTCATCCAAATTGGAACTCGAAATACACAGAAAACGCAGTCGTTCCAACAAAGGCACAGTGTCGTCTTTTGCCAGTGCCAGAACACGTTCGTTAAAGGCAAGGAAACTAAGCTCTCTGTTGGAGAGGTGTTCAACGTTTAACTGCGGATTTAAAAAAGTTTCCGGGTGTTTATGAACGTTCTTTTTGTTTGGCGCGCTCGTCATCGGTTAGCACCCGTATTGCAGGGGCCCACGTAGTTTTGCGACATTGAGCAAGCAACTTGGTTGATTATTTTCATGATCTTTTTTCCCATGCACAAGTCGCTCCGATTAGGCCTCTCCGCCTTTGCGCCCCACCCAATTGGCTTGTTCATCACTTAAAAGCGTTGGAAAAAACGTTGCAAAACAGGCGGCTAACGCCTCCCGATGCGCCCAAACTACGGGACCCGCGTCAGCCATAGGCGCCCAGCGCGAAGAACGCATAGACAATCGCTGTAACGTCAACTCAACCCCGCGAAACTCCCGGTTACCCAGTAACACATTCTCTCGCTGGATAAACGCAATAAAGCGTTGCAATTGTGGCGGCAGTTCATGCAAGTGTTTATTCAAAGCTTCGTGCACCCACGCTACATGGGCCTCCAACGGCTGTTCGCAGTATCGTTGCCAGTCATTGGCCAGAAAATAATCAAACGAAACATCCGTAATGATGCCCGCAAAGCGGCGTATGGGTGGCTTGAATAAATCGTGAACCAACTTCACCTCAGGGTGGCGGTCAGTGAAAGCATCGATGCGCCGGTGCCGACGAATGCCCTCCTGTATGCCTTCGGTGAATTGCGACAGATCAGAACCGCGGACAAAATCACCACAAAATTGGCCGGCAACCCGCTCCGTGCTGCCGTTTGCAAACAAACTGTGTGCTAGGAAATTCACTTTTTATGCTTCTGACATCTGGCCCAACTGCACTATACCCGCTATGCTGGGGTGCATGAACAATGAACTTAAAGATCGCTATAGCCGTCATCTAACCCTGCCTGTTATCGGTGAAGCTGGGCAAGAAAAACTACTGCAAAGCCACGTGCTAATTGTTGGACTAGGTGGCTTGGGATCGCCAGCGGCTTTGTATCTAGCTGGCGCAGGTATTGGCAAACTTACTTTCACCGACTTTGACACGGTCGATGTGTCTAATTTACAGCGTCAAATTGCCCACACCACGGAGCGTGTTGGTGAGCTGAAAACACACTCGGCCAAAACGGCGTGCTTAGACTTGAATCCAAGCATCGATATCGATGTTATCGATTATGAACTCGATACGGACGATCTCGACAAGCTCATCCCACAATGCTCAGCCGTACTCGACTGTAGCGACAACTTCCCCACACGCTTTGCAGTCAATGAAATGTGCGTTAAGCACAAGGTGCC
>CALDTX010000123.1 GCA_937923565.1 uncultured Granulosicoccaceae bacterium
CATCCAGATGTGAAACAGTGTTGTAATCAATCAGTATAACGCCGTCTGCATGCACGCCTAACGTGGTTACCGATGCGTTGCGTATTTGCCAAATGCTATCGATTGTGCGGTTAAAATCCCAACCAAGCAACTGTTTTAAAATACAGGCAATGACGCCACCTGAGCTAAACAGCGCAAGGGTCTTAGCGTTTGGTGCCTGTTTTATCGCTGCCAGCAGACTTTGCCAGCCAGCTTGTTCGAACTGCTGCCAGCTTTGCGCACCCTTTAACTGTTGCTCATTCGCATCGCGCCAACGCTGCATGATGGCCAAATAATTGTTGTAGCTTAAGGGCTCGCTGCCAGCGCTTACGAAACCTTCGCCAAACAAATGGTCAACGACGATGTGCTCATATTCGTTCAAACCCAACAGTTCGGCTATGGGCGCTGCTGGTTGTATTTCCGACAGAGAAAGCTGCGCGGTTTGTTGTTGACGCTTTAAGCTGCCAGCAAATGCATTGTCTATTTGGATATTGTGTTGCGACCAAAATTTGCCAAGCAGCTCAGCCTGACGCATGCCAGTGTCTGAGAGTTGATCGTAGTCGTGAGACCCTGCTGACGCCTGCCCATGACGCACCAGAAGTAGCTTTTGCATAATGAATTTTCCGAAAACAGCCGTGTGGGCAGGTTTAAAGCTGGGATGATGCAGCAGTGATCGGGTTTTTGCAATATGTAGCCGGCGTTTGTTGGGCCTTGTGGTTTAGGGCTTCACAATGCCCGCTTTTTCATCCAGCATCGGGTTAAATTGGGCGGCGGTGCTGCGCGAGCGCGTTTGGTTTGATGCTAGCAGTTGGCAGCTGCCTGTGTTGATGTAGCCAAGCGCCGCTGTGTAGAGGTTATCTTGCAAAGTGCCTTGTTCGGTAATCGGGTAGTCCGAAGCCCTGCAGTCGGCCGGCAGTCCTTCATAGTAGCCGCCGAAACCACCGGCGTTTTGAAATTCAAATTCCAACGCATTCATCACTTTTCCGCAACGTGCTACGGGCCGTGTGCCATAAGGTTTGCCACAGCTGGTATCTCCAACGGTAATCACTTCCATGAAAGGCCGTAATCCATTGATCACCATTTCTGAAGCTGAACAAGTCCCTGCAGACGTTAGTACAAAAACACGTGATAGATTCAATGCATTGTTGGTGGGTTCGAAGTTCATTGAATCGTTGTATTGCGAATATTTGTTGTTTAAAACATATTGTACAAAGGGCAGGTTGTTTGCGGAACTGCCCACTATTTTACTGGCAAGATCTCGGGCAACAGATATACGACCACCGCCGTTATAACGTAAATCCAGCACTAACTCTGTGGCTTGCTCCTGCACAAAGTAATCGAAAGCTTCATCGATTTCTGCACTTGATGTTTCTAAAAAGCTAATAAAATTCAAATAGGCAATGCTTTGGGTGCTTGTGTGTGTAACTGATCTGTCCAACACCGTTTGAAGCTTGAATTCTGACTTTGTTACCCGTATATCCCGAACGCTTCCATCCGGTTTTTGAACCGTGAGTGTTGGGCTTACAACAAGGTTGCCAGTACCTAGCGACGCATCTAGTTGCGCGTTAGTAATTTCGTTAACATCAATGCCGTCGATAGCCAGTAGATAGTCGCCTCTTTTTACACCCTGTGCGGCTAAAGGTGAATTAGGGAACACCATTAGAAACTGTACGTGTGTTGTCGATGTTCTCGACAATGACCACCCAAACCCAAACTGAATACCTTCCTCAAAAAAAGCCGTGCTCTGCGCTTCGTCACTGACGTAACTGAAGCGATCGAAGGGTTGGACACGTAATGCTTTAATCAGGTTTTCCGGGGAATCGTAGTCTGAGAGTTGTGCTTGCGGCACCTGATCAAAAAACAAATAGTAGTCGCGCATATTGTCGTCTACCCATTGCTTCATGTTGTCTGCCTGGCACATCGGTTCGGAAGCATAGCTGGCTGCTGATAAACCTGAACCTGTGTTGAACGACTCGCTGTCACCTGACCCACTACCGCAGGCGCTTAATAGTGCAATTAAACCGATATTTATCGCACACTTGAAGTAGCTGCCTTTACGAAGAAGTTGGGTTACTGTGGTCATGTTCAACGCTATCCTTTATGCCTGCTTCAAGCGATTTATATTTCTTACAGATCTTTACGCTTAGCGGCTGCGGCTGTCTTTGTTGAGTCGAAAACGCTCGATTAAGCCAAAGGTTAGGTACAGGTTGCGAGGGGTAGCGCCAGTTTGAGAACAGCGTCACAGAGTGTGGCTATTGTTTAAGTTTGTGAAACAAGAACACTTGCAACTGTGACGTGCATTTGCAGAAGTGTCTGTGGTGTGCAAAGTTGTTATGCACTTGTCCGTTATAGTATTTAGCCAAGTAACCCTCTAAGGGACGACGTTTGCATGTCAGCGAATTATCAACCATTAGATTCAGAGTCATTTCTGCCGGAGAATAATCTGGGCAGTGAGGCTGGCAATAGTCAGTTAAAGCGTTTGCTTCTAGTGGATAATCAAGCGCATGTTTTACGTGTGATGAAGTTAAGTCTTGATCGCAATGGGTTTATAGTGGATACCGCCTTAAGTGCCGAGGTAGCACTTCAGATGGCGCAAGAGGTTCGGTACGATGTTGTGATTGCCGATGCTGAGTTGGCCCAAATGAATGGCCGTGATCTATTGGATTTAGTGTCTGAGCGAACGCCTCACAATGTGCCACTCAAGCTGCTATTACTTGATGCGGAAAATTATGCGGCGGCGTTAGATGAGACGTTGCCTGCCGATGTGGAACCGTTGGAAAAACCGATCAGTTTGCGCTGGCTTGTTTTGCGATTGTCGGCGTTTTTTGGACATTACGATGCAGGTCTTGCTGCGGCTAGTGCAACCGGCAATAGCTTCGGAAATTAAGCACCTAAATGATGTTATTTGGGTGATGTTATTTGGCAAATCTTGCGGCAAGGTTTGCAGCCAAGCTCAGTAAAAAAGCGCCAATTAACGCCCCCAACAAGGCATCAACTAAAGAATCGTTGCTGATCACGATATCGAAGACATCTCTTGCGATCAGTCCCAGAAAGGCACCGGCACAGCCTGCCACAGCACTGAACTGCGGTAACAGTTTCTTGGGTGCCACCCATTTATTTATGGCAATCCCGATCAGTGCTCCGATCAGTATAAGAATAAGTGGCGCAATAAAACGCATAGTGTGGGCCTCTGCTATTATTGTAAAAGCTTGTTGTGCAAAGCGTTTCTCAAGCTTGGGAAAACTATGTACCCCGATTCTACAATTTAATATCAGTTAATACCAAATGACTTCTGAGCTAGATTCGCCCAAAGTCCTGCGTGGCGTGGGCTTGGCACTGTGTGCATTTTCTTTGTTTTCCTTGCATGACGCTCTCATAAAAACCGTAAGCGATGTGCCCGTTTTTCAGGTGGTTTTTTTCGTTGTGCTGTTTAGCTTTGTGCCTTTCGTTTTTATGCTGGGTTTAAGTGCTCAGAAAAAATCCTTGCGGCCAAGAATGCCCGGTTTGGTGGCTTTACGCTGCGCCTTTACAGTGGGTTCACTGTTGTGTGTGTTTTACGCGTTTAGCGTACTGCCAATGACGCAGGTTTATGCGGTTTTGTTTTCTGCCCCTGCGATAATTACCTTGTTATCTATTCCGGTGCTGGGTGAGCGCGTCAAGCTAATTCGCTGGATCGCCATTCTACTGGGTATGGTTGGCATCATCGTGGTGTTGAGGCCGGGTAGTTCGCCGTTGTCCTTGGGGCACGCCACGGCCATTGCTGCAGCTGTGTGCGTGGCTTGTTCTGCGGTTGTTACTCGAAAAATCGGATCCCGGGAACACAGCGCAACCTTGTTGCTTTATCCCATGCTGTGTAATGTTGTGGTCAGTGGTGCGTTGGTCTGTTTCGTTTACCAGCCAATGAGCGGCAAGGCGCTGGCAACTATGGCGGCTATTGGACTCATCAGCGTGTTGGCTCAAGCGATCATGATTGCAGCCTATCGCTCCACGCAGGCGCAATTCGTGGCGCCGATGCAATACAGTCAAATGCTCTGGGCTGTTGTTTATGGCATGTTTGTATTCAATGAGCCCATCGACAATATGGCGATCTACGGCTCTATTATCATTGTGTTTTCAGGTTTGCTGTTCATTTGGCGTGAATTGGTGACATCCGTAACGCAGCCGGTATTGCGAACGCGCAACTTACGTATGTCAGGTGGTCCGCAAGCGATCTCAACTGAGTCTGATATAGAATACCCCCAAGACAACAACGCTAATTCTCGATGAGTGTCGATTTCGAATTTCTGTCAGAAGAGCTTTTAAAGGCTGCTGCCATGCCGATGCCGTTCGGCAAGTATGAAGGTAGTCGACTCATTGATCTGCCAGAACCCTATGTTGTGTGGTTCAAGCAGCAGGGTTTTCCGAAGGGCAGGCTTGGCGAGCAACTGGCTTTGATCTATGAAATAAAAGCGAACGGTTTGGAGAAACTGGTTAGACCGTTACTTGAACCTGGCGTTAATCAAAAAATTGATGGCTCAGGCGCTTGACCGATCCGACGAGGCTGGTTAATCTATCACCATGATGAATCGCGAACTACAGCTTCTGCTTATTTGCCCGGCCTCTGTCTAGAGAGTCGGGAGTAGTCTTATCGTCGTCGTACCGGGCAATTCAGCCCAATCGTTAAGCAAAGAAGTTGCAAAATTCGCGAGATCCACATGAAAATCGACCCAAGCCATAAATATCCTCCGTTTCCGCCTGTTCAATTGCCCGATAGAACTTGGCCGTCTGCCGTTATCGAAAAGCCCCCTATTTGGTGCAGTGTTGATCTGCGCGATGGAAATCAAGCGCTTATCGAGCCTATGGGTATCGAAAGAAAGCTTCGTCTTTTTAAATTGTTGCTTGCTCTTGGCTTTAAACAAATCGAGGTAGGTTTTCCAGCCGCCTCCCAAACCGATTACGACTTTGTTCGTCACATCATTGATAACGGTCTTGTACCAGACGATGTTACTTTGCAGGTACTTACGCAAAGTAGACGCGAGCTCATCGAAAGATCCTTCGAGTCTATGCAGGGCTGCAAGCAGGCTATTTTGCACCTGTATAACTCAACCTCGACCCTGCAGCGTCGCGTGGTGTTCGGAAAAGATAAAAAGGGTATACAACAAATTGCTGTAGACGGTGCAGAAATTGTTGCCGAGTTCGCTGCCAAGCAAACAGATACTCAGTGGCAGTTTCAGTATTCGCCAGAGAGTTTTACTGGTACCGAAATCGACTACGCTGTTGAAATCTGCGAAGCCGTTAACGATGTGTGGCAGCCAACGCCTGAACGTCCGACCATTCTGAATTTGCCAGCAACAGTAGAGATGTCAACGCCGAATATTTATGCCGACCAAATAGAGTGGTTTTGCAGAAATATTAAAAACCGCGACTGCAATATTATTAGCTTACACCCTCATAACGATAGAGGCTGCGCCGTAGCCGCAACCGAGCTTGGACTAATGGCGGGCGGGGATCGCGTAGAAGGTACTTTGTTTGGTAACGGTGAACGCACCGGCAACGTCGACATTGTTACGCTTGCCTTGAATATGTTTACTCAAGGGGTTTTGCCCAATCTGGATTTTTCAGACATTTATGATGTTATGCGAACGGCAGAGTATTGCAATCAACTGCCTGTGCATCCGCGTCATCCCTATGCTGGTGAGCTTGTGTTCACGGCATTTTCAGGGTCGCATCAAGACGCCATTAAAAAAGGCTTTAAGGCCATGCGGGATAGCAATTCACTGACATGGGAAGTCCCGTATTTGCCAATAGACCCAGCTGATTTAGGACGCACCTATGAAGAGGTCATTCGGGTTAACAGTCAGTCCGGCAAGGGTGGAGTGGCATTTATCATGGAGCGCGACCATGGCTTGGAGTTGCCGCGACGCTTGCAAATAGAATTCAGCAAAGTGGTGCAGGGTATCAGCGAGCAATCGGGTAAAGAAGTCAATTCTGATTCCATCATTAATGCGTTTACCACAACCTTCCTCGACGCAAAAACGCCAATTACCTTTGTGAAGCACACCAGTGTTGAAGATGCTAACGACGAATCCATTCGTATACTAACAGCGGTTATAGAGGTTAATGGTGTTCAACAAGAAATTCATGGCAAAGGTAACGGCCCGGTCGATGCGTTCGTTGATGCGGTTAAATCTGCTTTTAAGGTAGATTTTCGAGTTGTCGATTATCATCAACATGCAACCGGCTCTGGCGCGGATGCGCAGTCGGCTTGTTACTTCGAAATCCAAGCCGAGAAAGGTGAAACACGTTACGGTGCAGCGTTGCACAGTAATATTGTTGCAGCGTCTCTGATAGCAGTGTGCAGTGCTTTTAACCGCGCAGTCACCGACAATCTCCTAAAACCGGAGCTTGCATAGTGATAAGCCTCGGGTTAACTCTCTAATAAAAAAATTAGCATTCCGAAACAGGCGAAACAAATGAGCAAGAAGTTTGATAAGGATGCGATTGACTACCATCGTTACCCGGTGCCGGGTAAGCTCGAAATAAGCGCCACCAAAAATATGGTAAACCAACGCGATCTTGCGTTGGCTTACTCTCCCGGTGTTGCGGCAGCCTGCCGTGAAATCGTTCGGGACCCCATGGAAGTTTCCAACCTCACTGCTCGCAGTAACCTTGTTGCTGTTATAACGAATGGCACTGCAGTGCTGGGCTTGGGCGCTATCGGTGCATTGGCCTCTAAGCCTGTCATGGAAGGCAAGGCTGTTTTGTTTAAGAAATTCGCCAATGTTGATGTGTTTGATATTGAGCTCGATACGACCGATGTCGATCGTTTCGTGGATGCGGTTGCGCTGATGGAACCTACTTTTGGCGGCATAAATCTGGAAGATATCAAAGCCCCTGAATGTTTTGAAATTGAACGCCGTTTGCGTGAACGGATGAATATTCCGGTGTTTCACGATGATCAACACGGTACCGCAATAGTGGTGGCTGCGGCCATTCGAAATGGTTTACGGCTTGTTGATAAAAACATTGAAGACGTCAAACTGGTGTGCTCTGGTGCCGGTGCTGCTGCCTTAGCCTGTTTGAACTTGCTGGTATTTCTGGGTTTGAAAAAAGAGAATGTCACGGTTTGTGATGTGCACGGCGTTATCTATGAAGGGCGGCCCGAAGTTGTCGACGAATATCAAGCGGTTTATGCAAGACGCACAGACGCCCGAACGTTAAACGATGTCATGGATGATGTCGATGTGTTCCTGGGTTTGTCGGCGCCGAATGTGCTCAAAGGAGAGCAGGTTAAGCGCATGGCACCGAACCCATTCATTCTTGCCTTAGCTAATCCAGATCCGGAAATTTCTCCCACCGAAGTTGAAGCCGTCAGAGACGATGCCATCATCGCAACCGGCCGAAGTGATTTTCCGAATCAGGTGAATAACGTTCTCTGTTTTCCGTTTTTGTTTCGCGGTGCATTGGATGTGGGTGCCACTTCGATCAGCCCGGAAATGCAAGCAGCTTGTGTGGAAGCCTTGGCTGATATCGCCACGATGGAAGCGTCCGATGTGGTGTCGGCCGCTTATGGTGGCAAACCCTTTCGATTCGGACGCGAATACCTTATCCCCAAACCATTCGACCCTCGCCTCATGACTGAACTTCCGCCCAGAGTTGCCAAAGCAGCAATGGACAGTGGCGTTGCTACGCGACCAATCGAAGATTTTCAGGTTTACCGTCGCAAGCTCAGAGACTTCGTCTTTCGTTCTGGTTTGGTTATGAAACCAGTATTTGAGCAAGCTCAGGCCAGTATGCAAAAAGTGGTTTTGGCGGAAGGCGAATCGGATCGAATTTTAAATGCCACCCAAATTCTGGTTGATGATCAAATTTGCAGACCCCTGCTGCTTGGTCGACCCGAAAATATTGCAGCGCAAATAGAAGAGCTTGGTTTGCGTTTAACCATCGGTGAAGGCTTCGATGTTCTTGACCCGGCAGACAATCCGGATTTTGACCGCCACGTTGATTTGTATCATAAGCTCATGGAGCGCTCCGGTGTTTCACCAGAATACGCAGCAAACGTTATCCGAACACGAGGCACTGCGTTAGGTGCTTTACTGGTTAAGCATTTTGAAGCCGATGCGATGGTGTGTGGAACGCAAGGTGCGTATGCCAGACACTTACGTTATCTGTGTGACATCATCGGTATACGGGATGACGTTAGCGATATTTCAGCATTGATGCTAATGATCCTTGGCACGGGTACTGTGTTCATGACCGATACTCACGTCACTGTGAATCCATCCGCCGAAGGCATTGCAGAAACAGCGTTTATGGCATCGGCAATGGTGAAGCGTTTTGGTATGGTGCCTAAAATTGGCTTGTTGTCTCATTCGAATTTTGGCAGTCGCAACAACAAAAGCGCTAAGAAAATGCGCGAAGCGCGGCGCATCATTAAAAAACGACACCCCGAATTAGCGGTTGAAGGCGAAATGCACGCCGATGCGGCTCTGTCGGTGGAAACGCGTCAGCGAATCTTCCCTAACTCAACTTACGACAGCACGGCTAATTTGTTGGTTATGCCAAACCTGGATGCGGCAAATATTGCGTACAACATGGTGAAAACCGTGAGTGATGGGTTACCTGTTGGACCGATGTTGATGGGTTTGAACCGACCAGCGCATGTTGTTACTGAATCAACAACGGTGCGAGGTATTGTTAACTTATGTGCCATTGCGGCGGTAGATGCAATTGATTTTAAAAGTGCTCACCCGGAAGCAGCGAAGCGGCACAAAGAAGAATGGGGCGATGTGTAAAATATGCAGATTGTGCGCACTTCTTGGCCAGCTAACGCTATTACCTGAGCCCTTTGCTGTGCTATCTTGAACTCTATGGAACTTGAACTCTTTTTAAATAAATTAGATACCCATCCGGAGCTGATCGAATTTCCGGATGTGCAGGCGCTGATAAACCGCTTGTACACTTACGTGCCCACCGGATTTCGTAATCATAATTTGTTTAATGAGCCGGGTCAAAATACCGGTTCTTGTAAATTGTTTGCGTTCGCCCGTTTACACGATTTTACGGAAGAGCAAACTCTTGCCTGCTTTGGTGCCTATTATCGCGCCGATGTGCTTAAAAATCCCGACGGCGATTCTCATGGCAATATCAGACAATTTATGGAAACTGGTTGGGATGGTATCGAGTTTGAAGGTGTTCCGTTGCGTGCCAAGAATCCTGTTTCCAGTTCGAACAACGGGTAGTTGTTTAGAATAAACCGCTGGCACCTGCGATACCGGCCAGCAAACCAATTAAGCCACCGAACACGCCACCCCAAACCACCAACCATCCCAAGTGTCGCTTGATCATCTGCTGCATGATGTCGCGCACCATTTCAGGCGTTAGTTCGTCGAGCCGATTGCGTAGCAGGGTATCGAGGCGTTTTAGAAATTGATCGCTGCTGGCAACTTTTCCAATTTGCTCATTCACGGTTTTTTGAAAACGGGGAGAATCGGCTGCATCGTCAAGAAACTTTTTTAAGCGTTTTTTAAACGGCTCCCGCATACCTTCCAGTGCTGATTCTCCACCCAGCATGCCAAGCATGGAGCCAAAAGAAGATTCCATAACCGTTGCCGTGAGTTGATCGTAGGCGGCGTCGAGGTCAACGCTTGCTAGAATGGGTTGCAGATCGATATTCATGGCGCTGTCTTCGGAGTTGCTCAGCGATTTTTCTACCCGCTCAGGGTTGAATAAATGCGTATGCACCATGCGCAGTATGCCGGCTTTAAATTGCTCAAAATGCAGCACAACCACACCGGATCCATACAAACCCGGTACGCGATTAAACAGCATGTGCACGGCAAGCCAGTTGGTCAGTGCTCCTGAAAGTGCAAAGAGCCCGGTGCTCAATATGATGTTTTTCCAGGGGGCCGGCATGACAAAGCTCAGTGCGATAATGCCCAACGCAATGAGATTGGGGGCCACATTTTTATTGGTAAGAAAACCCATCGATTTGCCAGAATGTCCGATTGTTAGCGCTGCATTATTGCACTGTAATATTGGTGCAGCCAGTGGTGTCACGTTAAAATGTGTGGTTCTCGTCGCGAACACTCTACCAGCTTAGCGCACAGAACCAAGTAATCCAGCGACGAGTGGTAAACTTGCCGCACTTGTTATCTTGGTGTTGCCAGTTTGAAAATTCAATCCACTTGTTGCAAAGCGGTGTTCGCACTTAGCTTGTTGGTCTCTGGTGCGCAGTTGCAAGCGCAAGAGGCGCAAACCCAACTGCCATCCTATCCACCTACCGGTGAGCGGCTTCGTGTTTTAGCTGATCGGCTAGATTTTAAAATTGGTTTTGCGGCCCGTTACCAATGGTCTACGCTGGATGAGGCGGCGTTGTATGAATCCATTATCGCTAATGAATTCAATATAGCCACACCAGAGAATTCGGTTAAGTGGGAGTTTGTACAGCCTGAACTTGGCAGTTTTGATTTTACCGACATGGATACGCTGGAAAACTTTGCCGACGCCAACGCAATGCATCTGCACGGTCATCCATTAGTGTGGTACCGACAAAATCCGCCGTGGGCCGAATCGGCTACGGCTTCCGTGTTGGATACGAACATGAAAGCACATATCGATGCGGTTGTTAGTCGCTACCGTGGTCGCATTGGTGTTTGGGATGTGGTGAACGAGGCCATCAGCGACAACGGTCCGGAACTTCGTGAGTCAATTTTTCTTGACGCGATGGGTGAGCAATACATCGATAAAGCTTTCCGCCAGGCTTGTCTTGCTGACCCAACTGCCACCTTGCTATACAACGATTTTAAAGTTGGCTGGCTGTCAACCAAAGCAGATGCCATGTTCGATCTGGTGTCGCGTTTAAAAGATCGCGATGTGCCCGTTGATGGCGTTGGAATGCAAATGCATATCGAGCATACGTTTAATCATTTCGAAGGCTTTTCTGAGAACATGCAGCGTTTTGCTGACGAAGATCTTGATATTTATATCACTGAGTTTGATGTGGGTGTGCTCAATCCAGAACAATATGATATTCAAGCGGATGTGTATGAAGAAGTTATTCAACGCTGTTTGATGCAACCACGCTGCGAGGCTTTACAAATTTGGGGCATCGATGATTTTCACTCGTGGCAACCGTTTTTTGATCCGTTACCGTTTGATGATGACTTCCGCATCAAACCGGCTTATTACGGTATGCAGCGCGCATTGCAAACCCAGCCTGTTCATCCTGAGCAATGTGAGCTGAACGGTTCAACGGTTAGCTCGGGCGCGGTGTACCCCAGCACGAATACGGTTACCTGCAATGCGGTACCCATGACAGGTGAATTTCAATCTGCACTGCTGCGCTACAGAAACCCTGGGACGCAAACGCCATCGTTGGTGCTTAGCGTTAATGCCGTTGAAGTGGGTCGTGTAGCACTTACCCCCACGTTGTTCGCAGCATCAGAAGGTGATTACCGCACGGTGTCTTTTCCAGTTACGGCATTAACTGGAGATCAAACCCTCGATTTAGTCATTGAGGGCAATGCCGAAGGGGTAGGCATTGACGCTTTGTTGTTCAAAGAACCAGCTGCTGCGTTGCCGAGGGTTAATCGCACGCCTTCATACGCTGGAATAGAGGCTGCTGATAGATACTGTGGTCCCGACTTGGGCACCGTTAGCGATGGGGATTTCGCTAATTCGGGTTCGGGTAGTAGCGGTGGGTTTCTTGGCGCTGCTTTACCCGTTCTAAGTTTATTGTTGGGTTCTGTGTTGCTTAGGGTTCGCCGGCTCAGGGTTGGCCTGTTAAAGGTTTGTCGCTTTCGTTCTTAAAGGCGCGTTTTAGCGGCACGCCCGGCGATTTCCCTAACCAATTGAGGTACGAGGTAGCCGGGCATTGAATTTTGCATGTCGTTAACCAGTGTTTTCGCTGTGGTATCACTCACATTAAAGTGCGCTGTGCCTGCGACAGGATCGGTAGCGTGCAGGTAGTACGGCAATATACCCATGCTGAACAGCTTATAGCTTAGTGTTTGAAGCGTAGGCAGGTTGTCATTGATGTTTTTAAGTAACACCGACTGGCTTAATAAAGTGACATCAGCAGCCTTTAATGGCGCTAAGCAGGTTTTAACAAACTTATTGAGTTCGTTTGCATGGTTGCAATGTAAAACCATCGATGTATGGAAACGGCTTTGCTTAAGTCGTGCACACAATTGCGGTGTAATTCTTTGCGGAACTACCACCGGAAAACGCGTGTGTATTCGCAACAGCTTTACATGTGTAATAGGTTCTAAGGCGTCAAGTAATTTACCGAAAGTTTTATCGTTGAGTAGCAACGGTTCTCCACCGCTGAGTATCACTTCGCTGATGTCGTTTTGCGCGGCAATATAGTTGATGGCTTCGTGCCAATTACTCGGTGTAATTCTGTTTTCCTGATACGGGAAATGTCGGCGGAAACAATAACGGCAATTAACCGGACAGCTGCTTGCAGCCGTGAGCAGTACGCGCCCTTTATATTTATGAATAATGCCAGCACAAGGGTTACTGTTTTGTTCCTCTAAAGGATCGCTAACATAGCCTTCCACGTTATCCAATTCTGCTTTTAGTGGCAGTACTTGCAATAGCAGCGGGTCGTTATAGTTGCGTTTTTCCATGCGAGCTACAAAGGGCAGTGGCACTTTTAACGAGAAATTGGATGTGGCACAAAGACTGCGCAGTTGCTCGGTGTTCAATTGCAAATGCCGTGCAAGTGTCGGTAAATCGTTAACGGTATTCGCCGTTGCTTGTTGCCAGCTCCACGCAGTAGAGTCGCTTGCCTGTGCAATCGATGGCACGGGTGACACAAGCTCGTGCACCTGCGGCGCAGCTTGCCAATGAGCTTGCGTACTCACTTTAGTCGCTCTTGTTCGGTCTTTTTCTACGTTTGGAAACACGCGTGCCGCGACCGCTGGCAGAACCACCTGCGACGCTTAAATCACCTTTGAGTTGAGCACGTGCACCTTGTGATACTTCACCGAGCTGTTCAACGATTTCTTCCAGTGAAGGAGTTGGTCCCGGTGTCCAGTTATCGATAGCGTGTCGCATTGCCTGCACGTGTTCAGGCGTTGTACCGCAGCAACCGCCAATGATGGTGGCACCAGCGTTAGCAGCAAGCTCAACATAACGCGCCATCAACTCTGGTGTGCCGTTATAAACAATTTTTTCTTTAACGAATTCGGGTATGCCGCAATTGGCTTTGGCCACTAATGCAGGTGTGACGCCGAGGCTGTCTTTGGCAGTGGCCAGATTTTTAATAGCGGCAACAACCTCTGATGCGCCAATACCGCAATTGGTGCCAACGGCGCTAATGTGAGTATTTAAACTGGTGCTTATGCGCACGGTATCTTCAGGGGTCAGCCCCATCATGGTGCGCCCGTTTGTATCGATACTGACGGTGTAAACAATGGGCAAGCCGACTTGCGCCACACCTTTCACAGCGGCTTCAATTTCTTCAGCCGATGAAATAGTTTCTATCCAAAGAATATCGACACCACCTTCTTTTAATGCTTCGGCTTGTTCTTTGAAGGCGGCAGCTGCATTGGCAATCGATACTGGCCCATTGGGCTCCAGAATTTCTCCGGTTGGACCAATGGAGCCGGCCACCAGCACTTTGCGATTACTGGCATCGCACACTTTTCGGGTGAGCTGTGCGGCTGCGATATTAAGTTCTGCTACACGGTGCCCGGCATTGTGTAATGCCAGCCGGTAATGGGTGCCACCAAACGAATTAGTAAGCACGATATCGGAGCCGGCATCAACAAATGATTGATGCAGTTTTTCGATGCGATCCGGGTGATCAATATTCCATAATTCTGGTGCATCGCCGGTTTCCAGGCCCATGGCAAACAAGTTTGTACCGGTAGCGCCATCGGCTAGCAGCAAACGGCTTTCTTTGAGTCGATCATTGAGTATATTGTCCATTGGATAAGCGTAACACGTGGATTTGGCTTATGCGATACACTACGGCACCTGATCACTGCACCCACTGCTAACAGAATGTTTTTTGGACTCGGAAAAGCACCGTTACCGAACACTATCGATACAATCGAAGTGCCTGGCACCGTTGGCAGCCTGGGGCTTATGCCGTGCCCGGGTGTTCGCTTCGATCAGGGTGTGGGTAGGGTAGCTGGACGACGCACATTGCAGTCAGATATTGAGGGGCTAAAAAGTTGGGGGGCTAACGGTGTTGTGTCGTTAATTGAAGCGCATGAATTCACCATGAACAAGGTTGAAGATTTGCCAGATTTGCTAAAAGAAGCAGGTATCTGGTGGTTGCACTTGCCCATCATTGATATGGATATACCCAGTCAGGAGTTCGAAGATAACTGGGCCGTTGAGGGTGAGCGCATTCGGCACGCCTTACGTATTGGTGAGCACGTGGCACTGCATTGTTATGCAGGATTAGGTCGCACAGGGATGATTGGAGCGCGGCTTTTGGTAGAAATGGGTATGACACATCAACAAGCCATTACGGCTGTTCGACACAGCAATAAGCGACGAATTCAAACGAAGCGTCAGTCGCAGTTTGTGCGCAAAATCAGCTCTTTGCTGTAGAGCGCACAGAATTAACGTTTTTTGGTTTCTTAGAGTCGCCAACCATTACGAAGCGGTCGCCCAGACCGATTCAAATCATCGCTAACTAACGCACACTTGCATGCTCAGCATTAGAGTTTGAAGACATGAGCGAACCAGGTTCAAGGCGTCGTAGAGCGGGTGGACGGAGCCAAAAGCGTGCAGAGCGCGCAGGAGCTAAAACAGCTTCAATCCCTTATATTCAGCGTAAAATTCCTACCTTCGATGTGCTTAATGAAGAAGGTCTGGAGCTTATCGAGCGAAACGCTGAAACCATACTTAACGAAATTGGAATCGAGTTTCGTGATGATCCTGAGAGTTTAGAACTGTGGCGAAACGCCGGGGCCGATGTTCAGGGTGAACGCGTTCGGTTTCCGAAGGGTTTGTGCCGTAAACTCATTATGGATTCAGCGCCACAACAGTTCACGCAGCATGCCCGAAACCCGGCAAAGAGCGTAGAAATAGGTGGCAACAACACTGTTTTAGTGCCAGCTTACGGTCCACCATTTGTTAGCGACCTCGATAAAGGCCGACGCTACGCAACGATCGAAGATTTTCAAAACTTCGTAAAGCTTGCCTACATGAGCCCAAATTTGCATCACTCTGGCGGCACTGTTTGCGAACCTGTCGACCTGCCGGTTAACAAGCGTCATTTCGACATGGTTTACGCGCACATGCGTTACAGCGACAGAGCTTTTATGGGTTCTGTTACGGCGCCTGAACGTGCAGAAGACACCATCGCCATGGCAAAAATACTGTTCGGAGACAATTTCTATGATGCCGACACCGGCGTTGAGAAAACCGTCATTATCAACCTGATAAACGCCAACTCCCCCTTAACCTTCGATGAAACTATGTTAGGTGCGGCGAAGGTGTACGCACGGGCCAACCAAGCCTGTGTAATATCTCCTTTTATTCTTGCTGGTGCCATGTCGCCTGTCACGGTGGCTGGTACAGCAGCGCAAGTTTTAGCCGAAGCTATGGCAGGCATGGCGTTTGTGCAACTTGTTCGCCCTGGTGCACCGGTTGTGTTCGGCACGTTTGCCAGCTCTATATCGATGCAATCGGGTGCGCCAACCTTTGGCACGCCAGAGCCTTCGCTCGTTATGTATATCTGTGCAGCGCTCGCAAGGCGCTTAAAGGTTCCGTTTCGAAGTGGTGGGGGATTGTGCGCGTCGAAGGTACCGGATGCTCAAGCGGCCTATGAAGCGGCCAACACCTTACAAACAGCTGCTTTGGCCGGTGTTAACTTTATGTTACATACGGCAGGCTGGCTTGAAGGCGGTGTGGTGATGAGCTATGAAAAATTTATGATGGATGCCGATCAAGCAGGTATGATCGCCACATTGATTGGTGGCATCGATTTGTCGGAAGCTGGGCAGGCACTGGATGCGCTAGCGGAAGTTGGGCCTGGGCAACACTTTTTAGGGTGTGCGCACACACAGGCCAACTTTGAATCGGCTTTTTATCGATCGAGTATCGCCGATAATAATAGCTTTGAGCAGTGGCAGTCGGAGGGTTCGCTGGATGCAGCTCAACGGGCAAATGCACAATGGAAAGCGGCACTGGAAGCCTATGAACCGCCTCCAATAGATGATTCTGTTGATGGGGCATTGTTAGAATATATCGCAGAGCGTAAAGCGTCTTTCGCTGACGCCAATTATTGATTTATCAGCACCTGACACATAACGCGGGTGCTCATTAGCTGAGTAGCCGCAATGAAACTAGAGTATTTCCCGTGATTGGTGCAGCCAATCAAACTGCGCGAATCGGGTTTTATCTTGTTCCGCAATTTTCGATGATCGCGTTTGCCAGTGTGATTGAGCCATTACGAATGGCGAATCAACTCACTGGCCAAACCTTGTATGAATGGGCGCTAGTCAGTTCGCAAGGGGAAGCGGTTCAGTGCAGTAACGGCATCAAAATCGATGTTGATTATGCCGCTGGAAATCGTGAAAAATTCGACGCAGTTTTTGTTTGCAGTGGCGTTAATATCCACCTAGTGAACGACGAAGCCGGTATTCAGTGGTTTCGACAACTGGATAAAGCCAAAACTGTCCTTGGCGCCGTTTGCACAGGCACGTACCTTCTTGCCAAAGCCGAATTGCTTAACGAGCGCAGGTGCACAATACATTGGGAAAATTTAGCCAGTACCCGTGAGCAATTTCCCCATTTGGTGATATCCCCGGAACTGTTTGAAATCGACAACGATCGTTATACCTGTGCCGGTGGCACGGCGCCCATGGATATGTTGCTGTGTGAAATTAGAAATAAGCACGGCGCCGATTTAGCCACACGCATTTCAGAGCAATACATGTGTGAACGCATCCGCGATCAAAATGACCGTCAACGAGTGCCGTTAACACAACGAATTGGTGCTAGCCAGCCCAAGCTCTCGGAAGCCGTCTCGTTAATGGAAGCGAATATAGAAGAGCCCATGACGCTCGACGAATTGTCGCATCATGTTGGCCTATCCAGACGTCAGTTGGAACGTTTGTTCCAGCGTTATTTGCACTGTGTACCCACCCGTTATTATTTGGAATTGCGGCTTGAAAGGGCGCGGCAGCTGTTATTACAAACCAGTATGCCTATTGTAGATATTGCACTTGCCTGTGGGTTTATATCGGCACCGCATTTTTCGAAGTGTTATCGCGATACGTTTTCAATACCGCCGCGTGATGAACGCAGGCGTGCAGCCGGTTTATTGAATGAAATGCCTACCCATAAAGCGACGCGCACGCGACGAAACTAGCTAGTCTGCTTATTAGGCGCTAAGCGCAAGGTTCAACAAGCCCAGCTCGTAAACGATAAGCCCGGCGTATAAACCAACCATCGCACCCAATAATGAGCGTGCCCTTATCAGTCCGAACAGCTTGATGTTATTGGCAGCTACCAGAATCACTGCAGGGATCGCAGTGAGTAACATTTTCACCACCATAAAAGCCGTTACGCCATAACCAAGGACCCAGTTCATAAATGGGTTCAGCTCTTTACCGCCATGAGCCAGTAACGTTAGTGTAAATACTGAATCCATGATGGATAAGACCACTAAGCCTAAAGCCAGAAAACCAAGCGCGCTTTCAAATTTATCTTGTACCGGATAGCGGCGGTCAGCGCTGCGTCGCCCGTGGAATCGTCGTGGAGCTACGATGCTGTTATAGAGGGTGCGGACAGTGTAGCTGCGTCGCTCTACGGAATCGCGTTTATCAGCGTTACTTCCGATTTCACCGCCATGCAGTGACGCTATATTAGTTTGTGTTGTCATGCCCGTAGTCACAATTGCTTTGCCTGTTCAAAACTGTATCTGAAAGTAGCGATACTTGAAACAGTAGTTTACCTGTGGAAAACCGTGTGTTGAACCAAGGAATAATCGCTCTGTGTGACCGTTCATTCTTAGAACGCCGATTATGCTAACTAAGCAACGAAACGCGCAACATTGTGGTTGTAGATCACATTTTTAGCGAGAAAATGCTAGCCTTAAATCCATGATTTTAAAATTAACAGGTCGATAGCATGATAAAGGCGTTAAAGGACTCCTCACCTGCCGTGTTACTGGTGCGTGTACTGATCGCAGCCATTGTGGTGTTCAGCACCTATAACCCAACTGGCACGTCGATCTTCCATTGGGTTAAAGACAGTATGTCTGATGGTGGCGCTCCCGACGCCTGGGTTTTGCTGGCCGCTATTGTGACGCTTTTGATCAATGCCGTGCTGCTTATTGCCGCCTGGAAAGCGCTCGGTAAGCTCGGCACAGTCATTGTGCTTATATTGTTCGGGGCGCTGGTGTATTTGTCGTTACAAGAAAATTGGGTATCAACCGATAACGCCGACTCAATCCAGTGGTTAGCGCTTATTCTTTACAGCGGGTTTTTGGGCATCGGTTTGTCGGGTGCCATTCTTTGGCGTCGCGCCACCGGGCAGTTGGTTACCGATGAGGCCGACGACGTCGATATTTAATGCTGAGTTAGTTTAGCGCTTGCGTTTTATACGGCAAAGCCTGTCAATGACAGTCAGGCTTTCTAAATGTACTGAGGTATGAACGCCTCGCCATTGAGTATCTTCAGATTCAGGCGCTAACCGATTAATCAGTGTTTCCTGATAGTCGGTTGTGCTCAATACGTCAATGCGAGAAAGGTTGACGCCATAACCGTATCGGTAAGCACCGTATTGGCTGGGTCGGTGCAAGGCGCCATCGCGAACAAAAATAGCGCCGCCCATGCGAGCTTTGTCGACGCCGGTAACAACCGGGTTCAATGGATGTTCATACCAAGGTCCGGTTTGCCAATCAGTGGCGTAAAAAATGTGCAGTAAATCTCTTTCGCCAATGCTGAGTCCTGTAACGCAGTTTGTGAACAACCACCAATAGCCATCATAATGAAATAAGGTACTATCGGCGGCGTTTACGTCGGTCATTATGTCGAAGCTGCGTTCCCATTGGGTAGGAAAATTTACAGCTTTGTAGGCGGATATGGTTTGTCTGCCACCGGTTTCAGGGATCATGTAGATTGCGTTGTCGTATGAAAACACATAGGGGTACGACAAATGTTGGTCTTCAGTGAGTACGGTTTTTACCTCGCTACACAATCCGTTTTCATCTAACTGTGCGGTGGATAAATGGGCTTTGTTTCCGTCGATGGCCATCTCTTCAAAGAACACATGTAGCTTTTGCTCGTGGGCGTAAATAAACGGGTCAGCCCAGAGTTTATCAGCGGGTGGTGTTATCGCTTGGAAATCGCTGAGTGTCAGATTATCAGGTGATTGTTCTGGGCTTCTGATTTTATAAGCCAGCTGCCATTGGTCAATGGTGAGTAGATTGTTAATACGCTCTTTGTAGAATTTAACAAGCAGTCGCAATACTTTTACA
>CALDTX010000124.1 GCA_937923565.1 uncultured Granulosicoccaceae bacterium
GCGATTCGACGCTCACCTGATTTATTGGCCAACTGTTCGCGCATCACATCTGCACCAATGAAGTTGCGATCTTCGTTGCTTGTATCAACAACCCATGACAAACCCGACTCAATGGGTGTGTGGGTTTCATCGAGATCGTTACCGTACAAGCTCATGCAAGCTTCGAGTCTGAGCGTGTCTCTGGCGCCCAAACCAATCGGCACAACACCTGCGACCATTAAGTTACGCCATAAAGAAACCGACAACGCTGCCGGAACCGTTATTTCTAAACCATCTTCGCCGGTATAGCCGGTGCGCGCTATAAACCAATCACCTTCTTTGCATGCGGAGAATCGCTTCAGCGCGTTTGGTTTTGACTGCACACCCATTGCAGCAAGCACACCGGATGCCCTCTCAATGGCTTCTGGCCCTTGCACAGCCATCATCGCAGTTTGTGCCGGGTAATCGAGAACAACAGCATCGGTTTTATGCTTTTCAAACCAGGCGATATCTTTTTCACGCGTTGCAGCATTAACCACGAGCCGGTAGTTGTTTTCAGATAAAAAATAAACAATGAGGTCGTCAACCACGCCGCCGTTTTCGTTGCACATACAGCTGTAAAGAGCCTGGCCATGTGCAAGCTTAGCAACATCGTTACACAGTAAGTACTGCAACCACGCGGTGGCCCCGCTGCCAGAAACATCCACAATGGCCATATGGGAGACATCAAACACACCCGCGTTTTTGCGCACGGCATGATGCTCTTCTATTAAAGAACCATAGTGAATGGGTAGTTGCCAACCAGAAAAGTCGACCATTTTGGCACCGGCAGCAATGTGCTCGGCATACAGGGGCGTTTGTTGCGTTGACATCTTCTAATTCGATTCCGGACAACAGCAGGCTTTGCCAACTGTTTAAGCAGCGGTATTACAACACGTTTGTGTTGCAGCCCCTCTGTCCGGGAACCTGAGAGATTAAAGCGCTATAAGCACTCTTTCCCCTTGGGCGGGCAATTTCATTTGCCACTCTCCAGAGCCGACTCGCTGTGATGGTCCTTTGTGCCTGAGCGTTTCCGGGCGGTTGCGCCTTCGGCGCCGGTAAGCGTTTACCGGGCTCTCCCATCGAGCGTACATCGAACGCCAACTATATAAACAACCCAGTGGCTTGTCTAGTTATTTTTCCAAACCAGCTGCACCCGTTTGCAACACCAAGGTATTGCACGCAAGCGTTGCCCAGCTTATTGGCTTATCCATGGATTTAGCAGATTAACCAATTTGTTCGCTTAGCGATGATCAAACTCTGCTTTAATCGCTGCCGTATGCTCGCCACACTTTGGAGTGCTTTTTTTTGGTTTATTTTGTTAAGAAGGCGTAGACCAATGGACAGCGTTAGCCGGTAATTGCAGAAGTTCTTTTTCAGCTGTTTGAAATTGAGCATGCCGCATTGCAGGATGCGCATTGAGATCATTCGGGCTATTTATTGAACCGAACGCAATTCGCGCTGAAGTTAGCCTGCGGATAAATTCGGCCGAACTGAGCTGCACGGTTATAGCACTCAGCGCTTCATCCAACTGTTGAAAGTTGTCGACTCGCAAGTTGTTAGTTGCAAAGCGCGTGTCACTGATCAAACCGTGTTGCTCTAAAACATCAGCACATAAGCGCTGCCATTCTCTTTCGTTCTGAATGGATATTAATACCAGCCGGTTGTCACTGCATGCATAAGCCCCATAGGGTGCAATTGAAGGATGCCGTAAACCAATTGGGCGCGGCGCTCCGTTTCCGTACTCGGCATGTATATAAGGCACACTCATCCATTCAGCTGCCACATCAAATAAAGACACGCCAAACTCTTCGCCCTTACCGCTAATGCCTCGTTTTAACAAAGCTTCCAACACACCACTGTAAGCCGTCATGCCAGCACCGATATCGCAGATCGACACACCAATTCTGCCCGGAGCATCTTCACTGCCCGAGGTGGCGATCAGCCCACTTTCAGCCTGCACCAGCAAGTCATAAGCGGGCAAGGTTGACGCCTTACCGCTGCTACCATAGCCAGATATATTGCACACAATGAGCTTGGGATTCACTTGATGCAGCTTTTCAGTTGAAAACCCTGAACGGGCAAGCGCACCGGGGGCCAGGTTTTGAACCAACACATCGGCCTGTTTCAGCAAACGCCATAATAAAGCCGAGCCATCGTCGTCTTTAAAGTTGAGAACCAAAGACTCCTTACCTTGATTTAGCCACGTAAAGTAAGAACTTTCACCTTTCGCAGCGGTGTCGTAGCCACGGGCAAAGTCGCCCTCCTCTCTTTCTATTTTAATAACGCGCGCACCAGCTGCAACTAAGCGCGCTGTGCACAAAGGAGCAGCAACTGCTTGCTCAACTGATACAACTAATAAACCTTCTAAGGCTGACATTGTGATTTATCGACGCTGCTTTAAAAAATTCGTTAGAGCGAAAAATAAAATGAAAATGCTTAATAAGAATACTGGCCAGTTACCGGTTTTTGCATAGAGCGTTAAGCCTTCTCTTGGCACAACCGTGGCATCTATAACACCTTTGGTGTTGTGTGCAATGGTATGCACAACTTTGCCCCGGTAGTCGATAACCGATGAAATGCCGGTGTTGGTTACCCTGAGCATCGGCCTGGAAAATTCACGCGCACGCATTTGCGCTTTCTGCTGATGCTGATGCGGAGCAGCACTTTCACCAAACCACGCATCGTTAGAAACATTCACCAATAGCGTTGCATCTGGCAATAAAGCGCGCATTTCCTCACCAAACACATCTTCATAACAAATGGACAGCCCGATAGCTTCAGACCCAATCATTAGTGGCTTATGCGGACCACTGCCTGAACTTAAATCAGACATCGGAATTTGTACGAAGGCCGCCATGAAGTCGAGCAGGAATCTGAACGGCATGTATTCCCCAAAGGGTACCAAGTGGCGTTTTTGATACAACGCTTGCTCACCACCGAGTTGCATCACACTGTTGTAAACAGCGTCGCCGTCACGGTAAAAACCACCGGCCAGCACATCAATATTTTGCAGCGCCATGCTTTGATTAAAGGGCGCTAGCGCTTGTTCTACTCTGTCGAAATACGTGGGTATAGCTGTTTCCGGCCAGATAATTAAATCCACTTTGCTTGCAACGCTGTCTAAACCGGCCTGAGACATCTGCGTGTATTGCTGCAAAGACTCCTGCAGCATCGCTTGGGTAAACTTCATTGACTGTGGAATGTTTGCCTGCACAAGCCGTACTTGCAAAGCGGTATTTTTAGGCGTTGAAAATTCCACTTTATTCAAGCCAAACAAACTGATAACCACACAGAATAATCCGAACAAAGCTACACCGTATAGTGCATTGCGTTGCTTATGACGCCGGTGAACCAAGGCATAATCGGCCAGAAACGGCAGCAAGAAAGCCACAAAAAAACTGATACCGTAAACGCCAATCAAAGGTGCCAACGAGCCTACAAAAGATTCGGTTTGGCTATAGCCTAAAATAATCCAGGGGAAGCCGCCCATGATTTTTCCACGGGCTAATTCCAGTAGTGTCCACAAGCTTGCAAACACCAAGGCGCGAACAGACCACGGCAACACAGGCTTGAGCGTTAAAAACGCCCAGGCACACAAGGCTGGGAAAACCGTCATTACCAATACAAACAGCAGCGTGACTGCCGCCGCTAAAGGCACTGTTGCTCCACCAAACAAATAAATACTGTGATAGACCCAACTAACACCCAACCCAAAATAACCCAAACCAAACAACCAGCCGGCTATTGCGCCGTTTTTTGGTGAGAGTTGGCTGATATCAACATAAAAACCAAGCATTAGCAAAAAGCTGAATGCAAAGCCGATGTTGTAAGGAGCAAAGGTAAAAGAAAGTAATGTGCCGGCCAGCAGCATTCGCAAGCGAATGGCCCAAACCGAGCGCAATACTGTGCTAGCTGCGTTCACAACCGATTAGCAATGACGCTGCATTAGCTGGAAACAGTCACTTGGATCAGGTGTATCCGACGAGAGTCGGCAGACAACACCCTAAACACACAGCCTCCGAATTCTGATTGCTCACCAGGCTTTGGCATGTGCCCAATATGCTGCATTAACAGCCCGCCTATCGTGTCAAACTCTTCATCGCTGAATTCTGTACCTAGCACATCATTAAATTCTTCGATAGGTGTTAACGCCCTAACCGAATATCGACCATCGCCTGCGTCGCGAATGTTTTGGTCTTCGTCGGCATCGTGTTCATCATCGATTTCGCCCACGATTTCTTCAAGCACATCTTCAATGGTTACTAAGCCTGCAACTCCGCCATACTCATCCATAACAATCGCCATGTGATGCCGCTCTGCACGAAACTCTTTTAACAACACATTAAGTCGTTTAGTTTCAGGCGTGAAGGTTGCAGGCCGCGCAAGATCCGTTAGCATGATTTTTTCTTTATTACCAGAAACCGTATGCTTAAGTAGATCTTTGGCCAACAATACACCTACTACGTTGTCTTTGTCTTCGCTAATAACCGGAAATCGCGAGTGCCCTGACTTAATAATGATATCGAGAATTTCATCGATGGATTCGTCGTCTTCGAGCACCACCATCTGGGCTCTCGGAATCATGATGTCGCGTACACGCATCTCGACAACCTGAAAAACGCCTTCCACCATTTGCAGGGTGTCGGCGTCAAAAATTTCTCTGGCGTGAGCATCACGAAGCAGTTCCAATAGTTCGTCTTGATCACGGGGTTCACCGCCGATGGCGTGAACAATTCTGTCCATTATGGACCGACTACTGCCGTCCGAATTTTCGTCACTCATTGTCGTTGGCCTGATAAGGCTTCATAGGGGTTTGCAATGCCAAGTTGAGATAGTAGCTGAATTTCCAGCGACTCCATAGTGTTTGCGTCATTTTCGGATATGTGATCCATGCCGAACAAATGAAACGTACTGTGAATAACCATGTGCGCCCAATGATCGTAGGGTGCTTTTTTCTGTTCGACAGACTCATTAATAACCACATCAGGACAGATCACAATATCACCTAACACGCGCAAGCCTGCGGGCATATCATCTTGTGGATCGCCTTGCTGATCATCGCTTTCGTGAGCCTGCATGAGGGTCGGTAGCTCTGATGGAAAGCTGAGTACATTGGTTGGGCTGTTTTTATCGCGATATTGCTGATTTAAACATTG
>CALDTX010000125.1 GCA_937923565.1 uncultured Granulosicoccaceae bacterium
GTATCGGGTAACACCAATGCACCTACCATTATGATTGCCGAACGCGCCGCCGATCTAATAATTAAAGATCAACAAAAGTCGACACTATAAAAAATCAATGAGCGCTTTTAACGCAATAATAAAAAAAGCACAAGCTTCTCAGAAGACCATTCTATTACCTGAATCTGACGATGTTCGCGTTTTGGAGGCTGCAACTATTGCGGTCGCGCAGAAAATCGCCAAGCCGGTTTTACTGGGCAATCAATTGGAAATTGAAACTAAAGCGCACAGTCTTGGGCTCTCGTTAAACGGTATCGGCATAGTTGATCACACGACGCACAGTAAGCTCGATCAATACACAAAACTATTGGTACAAAAAAGAGAACATCGTGGCATGACGCCCGAGAAGGCTGAGCTTGAAGTGCAGAACCCGTTAACCTTTGCCTGCTTGATGATCAGCGCAGACGACGCTGACGCTTGTGTAGCGGGTGCCGTGACACCAACGGCCGACGTGGTTAGAAGCGCCATGCAAATAATCGGCAAGCGCGAATCGGTGACTGAAGTGTCCAGCTTTTTTATTATGCTGCTCGAAGAACACCATCCGGTGAAAGACGTCATTGTTATTGCCGACTGCGCATTGGTCATTGACCCGAACAGCGAAACACTGGCATCCATTGCTGAAAACACCGGAGAGAGCACATTACAACTACTGGGCATAGAGCCGCAAGTTGCAATGTTATCGTTTTCCACCGCTGGTAGTGCAAAGCACATGCACGTTAGCAAAGTTACTCAGGCAACAGAATTACTGCAGTCACAAAAACCGGATTGGCGCATAGTTGGAGAAGTACAACTAGACGCAGCAGTTATTCCGGATATCCTTAAAAAGAAAGCACCTGAACAAGCTAGCGATGAGCCTTGCAATGTGTTGATATTCCCGAATTTAGATGCTGGCAATATCGGTTATAAACTCATAGAACGTTTTGGTGGAGCTCAGGCAATTGGCCCCATACTGCAAGGGTTAAAAAAGCCAATAAACGACTTAAGCCGGGGCTGTAGCACTGAGGACATTGTTAGCCTCATTGCAACTACGGCTGCCCAATGCAGTGATTAGTCTATTGAGCAATAACTGGCGTAATAATTAATTGTAAAATGTCATTCTGATGTTCTGTGTTTGTTGGAAAGTTATCAGAGGCTGCCCATAATTCGCCACCAACCCAATTAGCATAAAGTGATTTGGTACCCCAGATTATTTGAACTTGAAGCGCATTGGATTGGTATGCTGGCACTGTGATATTAAAATCCACACGGGTAGAATTTTGAGCCATTGGGTCTGGTATTGAAAGATCTGAGCTGCCTGACGTTGATCCATTTGTACTTTCATTAGAATCAACCTGTGCACCACTTATCGTACCGGCTATCAGGGCATCCTTCATCCCACTGGCACCACTCTCATCCGCAAACGATTGAGAGTCATTCAAATCGGAATCACTCGAACCGGAGCAACCAGAAACAAACAGCGTGATTATAAGCAGCGCGAGTGAACATCGAACGGGATTGGTAACAAAGGAATTCATAGTGTTCCTGAGGAATATATGAAATAGGTGACGAGTCAAAGAAAGACAGCTGAACGCCCTACTATATAAGGAACTTAAAAATCTATGAGAGCACTGTTAAAACAATTGTGTCGGTACTAATGCCACTCTGTACAGAGGTACACCGTGGGTTTGTTAGAGACTGTGCCGATAAGAAACTGGAAACCGGCGTTAAACCGGTTTACAATTTTATTTGGTGGGCGAAAGACTGATTAGCTGTAACTGGCATGGGCGTTTACACGGAAAGATTTCCACTCTCAATAAATGCGTACATTGATACAGATATTGCCAGAGTCTTCTAGCACTGATGCTCATGCTCAATTACAAAGCCCAGCAACCCTATGTTCGACATTTCCAATCGAGCAAATAGTAATCGCAATAACAGCAATAACTACTAACTGTATAAACTCAGTTAGTAGTGATCGTGCTTCTTACATCTTTTACATGCGGCAGTGATTTAAGTTTTGTGACCAACCCATTCACATAGGCAGTATCATCACTATAGCCTGACAACAACACCGTTTGATTCTCTTCATTGTAGTAAGCTTGTATGCCTGGGTGCTGAGCCATTTCCAGCTTAATCATTTCAACGACTGTACGCATTTCTTCGTTGGTAATCGACTCTTGAGCCATAGTGTGCCCAGAAAACATGATTACAGATGACATTGCCAAAGCAGTCAGTGTTCTACGTAGATTATTCATAATGCTTTTATTCTCCAAATTTTAACCGGTTTGTTATAACCGTATTGATAACTCGTTAATCGTCATTACAGAAACTTCTGTGCAACTTATCAGGAGCCACGAAGCAAACCAAAGCACTCCCGACATTAAATGACTGACTGGTTTGTACGAATTACAATAGCAACGATTAAATCTTGTGAGAACCACGCTAAATCGAATAGCAACTATTCGGAAAATGAAAACTATTTACTTATATCGTTTAACCTACGTAAACCCATGTATATCAGCACTAAAACACCTAATATTACAGGACGTTATTACCTCTACCTAACATTGTTTAAATTTCCCGAACAGTTAAATTTAACGAGTTACGGTTATTATTTTCTTAGGTTTAACTTATGCTTCTAGATGAACCTAAGACAAATCTGCTAATCGTTTTCATATGGATCAACTTAGCGCCATGCGCGCATTTGTTCGAGTTGCTCAAGCTGGTAGCTTTTCGGCAGCTGCACGCGATCAATCTCAATCGCAAGCAACAATTAGTAAAAAGGTAGCTGCATTAGAAAATAAACTTGGCGTGAAGCTAATCACACGCAGCAGTCGTGATCAAGCACTGACCCCCGCTGGCATCGATTATTACCAGCACTGTCTTTCAGTTATTGCTGATATCGATGAAGCCGACGCAAAGTTACGTTCAAAGGAAAGTTCACCGGAAGGACTGCTGCGTATTTCGGTGCCAGTATCATTTGGACGATTAGTCCTGGCTCAGCTAATGAGCGAGTTTCTTCAGAAGTACCCTCAAATACAGTTAGAAATGCATTTGAGTGAGCGCGATGTGAATCTAATTGTAGAGGGGTTCGATGTAGCAATTTGCGCGCATACACTCGATGACTCATCTTTAGTTGCTAGACCCTTGTTTGAGAGTCGATTGGTGCTCGTGGCAACCACAAGTTACATTCACAAATTTGGTAAGCCTGATAAGCCAGACGAGCTTAAGCGACATAACTGTATTAGACATACACAAACTAAGAACCTGGACAGTTGGAATTTTACTTTTAATGGCATTGATGAATCAGTGGCCGTATCTGGCTCATTGCGAAGTAACAGCGCTGAAACGAATCTAGAATTCGTTCTATCTGGGGAGGGTATTGCCCGATTCCCCGTTTGGATGGTGGACGAGCATATACAGTCTGGCTTACTTGTTCAGATACTGAGCGACTATCAAACCGACTCTATACCCTTTAATGCGATTTATCTGCAAAACAGATACGTACCACTCAAAGTCAGATGCTTTATAGAATTTATCAAAGAAAAACTAAGCTAAGTTCCCGAGCATTACGGCAGTCGAATAGGGTTAGAGAGCAATACCTTCCCATTCTGAAGAACACTCCGCTCTACCTACGACATCGCCGCGCGAGTTAATAATTGAAGGTGCAATGTATTCTTCCAACTCGCGCGCTACTTCAAGCGGTAAAACATTCAAAGCTTGCAACACAGCTCCCAAAGCAACTTGAGAAGCTCGCGTTTGACCATCATCCATTTTTAGCGCAATACCAATACCTCTGGATGGTATACAAGCCGTGTAGCAACCATCGGCACCCACTTTAACCAAAACTCCAGGAGCCAGTTTGCTCATAAGCTCAGTGCACAGCCGTTCTTTACCAGCGACCAAATAGGGGTGCGCGCTCACAGCGGATTGTATACGTTCTATTGCCTGACGTCGTGACGCCGCCAACGCACTGGGATCAGCAAAGCGTGCCATGGCCAATGCTATGCGATGCAAGGGAACCGCAATACAAGGTATGCCGCACCCATCATACCCCCAAGGCAATTGCTGAACACGCGTGTTACTCATGCTTTCTAACGTTTCGAACCATCGCTTTTGCGCTGTGTGCGCATACAAACGATAGTTTGCAATATTTTCATTCAGGTGCATGCACGTTGTTAGCAATCCAACATGCTTACCAGAACAATTATGATGCGCCCTTGTAGGGCCATCGCCCTGCCCCATGAGTTCGAAACTGGTTTCCTGATGCATTGGCAAAGTAGCGCCGCATTCCAAATGGTCCTGGTGACAACCTATTTTCGTTAACCAATCGTTTACGCGTTCTACGTGGGCAGCCTCACCATTGTGCGATGCACAACTGAGCGCGATATGTTCATCACCTAAGCCAAACGCGTCGAGCGCACCAGATTCAACTAAAGGAATCGCCTGTAAAAATTTAATGGATGATCGCGGGAAAGTATTTTGTTGCACATCACCAAGCGATAACAATGACCGCCCACTTACCTCAACAACCGACACCGCTCCTCGATGTCTGGTTTCGATAGCATTACCACGCCAAGCGTTTACTAAAACCGGATTCATTATTTAACGTATGCCTACCGCTTTGCGAACTTCGGTCATTAATGCATGACTGTGTACCCGGGCTTTCTCTGCGCCTTCTTTGAGTATTTGCTCAACCACTTCAGGCTGCTCGATAAGCGCATTATATTTTTCACGCGCCTCGCTTAATGTTGAATCTACCAGTTCGAACAGTTGTTGCTTAGCATCACCCCAGCCAATGCCTTCGGCATAAGCATCCGAAAATGCTTGTGTTTGTTCTGGTGTTGCGAAGGCTCTATAAATTTCAAAGACGGTGTTGTCTTGCGTTTCTTTCGGCTCTCCAGGTTCTTTGGAGTTGGTTTTTATTTTCATTATGGACTTACGCAATTGTTTCGACGTTGAAAACAGCGGTATGGTGTTGTTATAGCTCTTGCTCATTTTCCGTCCATCGAGCCCGGCTAAAACTGAAGCCCGCTCTTCTACTACGACTTCCGGAATAACCAGCAGCTCACCATAGTGATGGTTAAAACGCTGCGCAATATCGCGCGCCATTTCTAAGTGTTGAATTTGATCCTTACCCACTGGCACCTTGTTAGCTTTAAACATAAGAATGTCGGCAGCCATAAGAATGGGGTAGCTAAACAAGCCCATCGTAATACCTTTATCAGCATCAGCAGAGCCTGAATCAGTATTTTCTTGTACCAACGCTTTATAAGCATGCGCACGATTCATTAAGCCTTTGGCTGTTAAGCACGTAAGCATCCAAGTGAGTTCTGTGATTTCCGGGATATCGGATTGCCTGTAGAACGTGGCTTTATCGGTATCAAGACCCAAAGCAATCCAAGCAGTCGCAATTTCCATACGGGATTGCTTTAAATTTTTTGTATCTTGAGATTTTATCAGCGCGTGAAAATCTGCCAAAAAATAGAAGCTCTCGTTATCCGGGTTACGACTGGCCTCAATCGATGGTCGAATGGCGCCCACATAGTTGCCCAAATGTGGCGTACCGGTGGTCGTGATGCCCGTGAGATAGGTTTGTTTCGTCATGAGAATAGTTTATTCTGTAGAAGCAATTGAATGGCCAAATAGCTGGCCTATTGTATCAAGTTAGACCGACATCGCACTTGCAACGTAAACACATTTTGGGTGTTATGTGAGAAACATGCTAAAAATTATTCGACATCAGCACACAGCTCAACTGCGTTCCATCCAAAACACCGTCAATAAAGCAAAATTCCCTCGTGCTACGCGAGCACGACTTTCTCTGATTACACTGCTTTTAGTGGGCCTGTTGCAGCAAGCAGCGCTTGCTCAAACCCTGAGCGACCTACTCATTGTGATGGAATCAGATGGTCGCACCCACACGGTTCAGCACACTCTGGCCACGTCACAGAGCCGCCTTGGCATGAAATTACCCGGCAGCGTTATTCCGCAGCAAATCCGATTTATGGGCGACAACGCAGCACTGAATGCTACCAACTACCAACTCTCACCCGATACCATTTGGATTGACAGCGGTAGCGTCTTTGCTCGATATCGTCATCAATATGGCGAACAGATAAGCCACCAATCCGGTCGATATACACTAAGCACGCCGTCGATTCCCGCTAGCGTTATTGCCGAAAATAATGTACTGGAAGAATCAAGTATGACTTGGGTTTTTCCAAGCGAGCTGGATATCATTTCTTACACCGCTATCGACGATGAAACCGGCAAATGGGTTCTGGAGAACAACACCTTAAGCTACTTTCAACACACGCTGAAGCCGGTGACATTGCGCATTGAATTTCGTAAAAATGAAATTAAAGAATCAATTGCGCAAGACAGATGCAGCACAGACAGCAATAACGATGCTTGCTCCCCCGATGATGACAAAGACGGCATACCGAACTACCGGGACATTTGCGACACAGAACAAATGCCGGCAGTTAACGCATTGGGCTGCCACCCTGAAGAAAACATCATACTCAGAGATATCAGCTTTCCAAGCGGGCATAATTACCTGGATGCGCAAGCCAGGCGCAAACTGGACACCGTAGCTTATGCCTTACGCCATTCGAGCAAACTGTATTTTGAAATAGGCGCGCATACCGACAACGTTGGAAGCGCTAGTAACAATAAAAAACTATCACAAAAGCGTGCCGACGCAGTGCGACACTACTTGTTATTGCGAGGCGTTGAACCTAATGTGATTCGCGCCAAAGGCTATGGTGAAAACTACCCCATTAAAGATAATGCGCAAGCCTCAGGTCAACGGGCTAATCGACGGGTCGAACTAAGCATCATAAAATAATCGTTGAGCACCCAATAAACCACAAGCAAGGCCCGATGGAACGTGAGCTATTTCCTTACACCCATCGTAGGATGTTCTGTCTGGCTTAAATCGACCAGATCATTGCCAGCCGGTGTCCGGTATATGCGTTTGCCCTTTCGCGGATAATCACCCACATCGTAAGGCAATCGCTGACCCACAACAATGCACTTCAATACCGTGTTGCCTGTGTTTATCATCGTGTGAGCCAAACCGCTGGCCGGGTAGCCTATAAAGTCACCGGCTTCTACATCGTAAGACTGTTCATCGATTATGACGGTAGCCTGACCTTCAAGAATATAAACACACTCTTCTTCGTTATAGTGCACATGATATTCTGTTGATTCAGCACCTGGTTGAAGTTCGATAATATGAAAGCCAATATTATTTAGACCAACCGCATCGCCAAGCGACTTATTTAAACGTGTTGCGTCCGGGTTTAGAAAATGTGTTTTCTTTAGCCCCGGCATCTTCTCAATTTCAGCACTTTTAATAATGTAATCCATACTTTTATTCTGCCTCTAATTAGGAAATAAACTGAGTGAACTCATCTACACCGGCCCGTTCAGAGACCAACTGATTAACAACGGCATCCGGATCGGCGTAACCCAAAGACATACCCGATACCAACACTTCTTCAGACTTCATTGGCACATGCTCTCTAATGACTTTATGGTATTCAGGCCATGCAGCTTGAGCACAGGTATGCATACCTGCTTCCCGCGCCAGCAGCATGATATTCTGCATAAACATACCGTAGTCTAGCCAGCTACCAGTGTTCATATCTCTATGAACCGTAAAGAACAAACCTACAGGTGCATCAAAAAACAGAAAATTGCGTCGATGCTGTGCATGTGTTTTTTCCCGGTCGCCTTTACCAATACCCAGCAAACCATAGAGGTCCCAACCTATTTTTCGACGCCTGGATAAATAGGGTTCGAACCATTTCGTTGGGTAGTATTGAACTTCCTCTTGGTGCTGCCCTGATTGTTCATCGAACGCTGTGCACACAGAGTTACACAGTTTTTCTTTAGCTTGGCCCGTAACCACATACACTTGCCACGGTTGCGCGTTGGTCCCACTGGGTGCTCGAGAGGCTGATTGCAACAGTGTGCGAATAGCCTGATCAGAAGGTGCTTGAGGCAAATAGGCTCGTATCGACCGGCGAGTTAGAACCGCATCAGTTACTGAGTCAGACACCCCATAGTTTACATACTGATCTGTCATTGGGTTTTTATCCTTTGATTACTTTGAAAAGCTTACTCACAGACTGTCTTGCAAAATATACCGTGAAGCTCGCTCGCCTACCATGATGCACGGCGCATTGGTATTGCCAGTAGGTATGGTTGGGAACACAGACGCATCCGCCACGCGTAAATTCTGTACACCGTGCACCATCAACTGCGGGTTAACTACCGACTGTGTTGCATCGTCACCCATTCTACAAGTACCACATTGATGAAATACCGTCCATGCGTTTTCTCTAACAAACGCCAGCAGCGCATCGTCAGAACTGATGCTCTCGCC
>CALDTX010000126.1 GCA_937923565.1 uncultured Granulosicoccaceae bacterium
ACCCGCAAACGCTGCCCTACCTGGCTTTTCAGCTCGTCGTAAAATAAGCTCAGGCTCAGGTGCTGCAATAGAATTTGGTGACCCAGTTGTTATCAAATACGATATGTACAGCTGGAGCACCGGAGAAAAGGTTGAGTCTTCTGAAGATATCGAGGAAGCTATAACCGTCCAGGCAGGTGTTGTTCAAGGTATACCTGAGTATCTGGCTACTTCACTATTGGGGCGACAAATTGGTGACAAACTCGAAATTGTTTTCCAACACAATATGGATGACCTGCCGAGCTATCTCGATAAAAATGATGCCTACGTTCTAGTAGTAGAAATATTGTAAATACCAGTAATCTCAAGGGCGTAATTAAGCGCCCTTGAGGTACTTTAGCAAACTTGTATACGGTTACTATTAACATTCACTATTAACCCTTAGTATAGCCTCTAGCCTTTAGTATAGCCTCGCTGCAACACCTTTCTGCAACACCCCTCAACATCACAATACCGATCTACGTTTTTCATATTTGAACTGCTTTATTACTCATTCATAGCATTGACACTGAGCTGAATTAGCTCGATATTTAAACCTTGTCAAATGCTAAATGAAACAACGTGTACAGCTGTACTCATCTAACTACGCGACCTTTAGATGCGCAAAATTCGTTGAGAAACACTGTGCTCGCTAGCTTCGTAAAAAACCCTTCTCGTTTTTTTATACTTCTTTTTGGGCTCGGTTTCAATATGGATATCATTGCTGGAAACATAGGACCTGAACGCGCCATAGAAACGCTAAAAGTTCAACGCGCACAACACTACTACTTTGTCATCAGCTACAAAGGGTCGATTTCATCAGAAGTGGTAGCTCAGAGAATACCTAACACCGCCATAAAACTTGAACTGTTACACGGCTACGCGGCAAAAATTGAAGTGAGAGAAGCTTTCGCAATCGCTGAGCAAGAAGATATAGCGTGGGTTTGGTATTTACACCCTTCTCAAGCGCAGGGAACAATCAACGCGATACAAGGCATCGACTACACCGTTAAAACAATGCCGCTACCTAATCTTGCCAACCTCTCAGTAGGTCCACCAAGCGACTTTTACCAATTGGAGGCCGATACTAATGAGCCAATGACAAGAGCGCTAGACGCTGCAGCCGACAAAGGACTGGTTAGTATTGTGGCCATTGGCAATCAGGGTAACACCGCTCCCGGTTACGTCAACCCATGGAGCACCAGTAACAAAGTGATTTCA
The DNA here is from genome assembly GCA_937923565.1 of uncultured Granulosicoccaceae bacterium. GTDB lineage: Bacteria > Pseudomonadota > Gammaproteobacteria > Granulosicoccales > Granulosicoccaceae > Granulosicoccus. The sequence continues at coordinate 1,240 of CALDTX010000126.1, forward strand.
GTGGGCGCTTGGGATCACACCACCAACGCCGTTTGGTCTCGATCTTCCGTTGCCAAAAAAGAGTTCAGTTCCGCATGGCCCGATGTTGTAGCACCCGGTGTGGATGTTATCGGGCCTCAAACTTCAACAAAAGAAAAGTCGCCCAGTCAAAAAAAATACGATGAATCCAACGAGCGGTTCGTTGAGCTGATCGAAAAAGAAAAATGGGACCTTTACACGCTTAAATCAGGTACTAGCCAGGCGGCAGCGGTGGTAACAAACGCATCAGCGCAACTATTAAGATACTTAAACGGGTTTATAAAAGAACATGGGTCCAAACCCGGCGATCAGCTATTTTCACTTGAAACCGGCCCGGAACGCATATCCAGTTATGACACCATCGCTGAAAGGCTCACCGGTAGAGCTAAGCCAACAGACTCTGGTGGAATGATTTACGAATATTGGCTGGATGCGCCATGGAAACTCATTAAACAAATACTTATCGATACAGCCAGCCCAATAGCTGGCGCGGAACCCTGGGAAGCAGGAGCTGGTTTAGTAGATCCTGAATTTATAAGGGAACAGTTTGGTCAGTACGGAACCGACCCAGCCAGCATTATGGCTGTAAAAGTACAATAGGTAGATAAAGACTATGCCGCATACTTTGTTCTCAATCGCTGTTGCCCTACTCGCCTTTTGGATCAGTTATCAACATGTTTATCCTCGATTTTTCAATACATCGGAAGACGTTGGCGTTTCAGGATTTTCATTAGAGCAAACAATCCGAGAAATAAAACTGGAATTAGTGCGCATCAGCGCCACACCGGGAGACACAGCAGGCTTAGTACTCAGTGATGTAAACGTTGAGTTACTCACTCAAAACGATAGCAAAGGTGAATTTAGCGGCGGACTCACTGTGCCAGTTCTTAAAGCGTCTTCACTGGAAGGCAAGTCTGCTTTGATGTTATCGCAAGGTTCGAAAATGACGCTATCGTTCGACGCGCCCTCAGGCACAGAACTACTGGCTGCGCCGGCGATGTCTCAGCTTGATCTGTCAGAACTTGTGCTTAATGCTCGCAACGCCTTAATAAGCACACAAGCAGAAGGGCCAGAACTTATACCGAAGTCTGTACAAATAGAAGTTAGCTTTGTTTTTGTAAAAGATAAATCAACAAGTACTGGAATAAAAGCTCATGTAGTTTCGATTGGATCTACAAGCAGCGTTACCGAAACCGGTGCCAATAAAATCACACTGAAATATGCTAATCCTCTTTATACCAAAAAGAACAAAGAAGCAGCAGAAGAAACGAAAGTCATTCCACCCAAATAGAAAAAACGATACGGCCCGCAATTTAAGTTGTTCAACACTTAACGTTGCTACACCATATGCATCACCAACGCACAGTTAATTGTCAAATTGGCAATAAAGTGCGACATACTAGCCACACAATAGCTGTTATAAATTGTAAATTACCTAATCAGCACTGAGTGACTGATCTATCAATTACATTAGGGAGCACGACCACATGAAAATTTCAAAACTCGTTTGCGCCGTTTGGCTAACAGGGATGACTACTTTCGGCTCAGTAAGTACCCCCGCTCAGGCAGGGCAAGATGCATTTATAGGCGAAATGATGCTATTCGCCGGCAACTTTTGCCCTAGGGGCTATGCCAAAGCAGAAGGTCAGTTACTAGCGATTTCCCAATACCAAGCATTGTTTTCATTACTAGGAACAGTCTACGGTGGTGATGGCCGTACAACGTTTGGCCTACCCGATTTACGCGGTCGTACTGTTGTTAGTGTTGGCAAAGGTCCTGGCTTGAGCACCTATAGAAATGGGCAGAAAGTAGGTTCCGAGACCAACACATTAACAGTTCCTAACCTACCTGCTCACAATCACCTTATGAACACAACCAAAGATATTGCTGCAAACGGTGGTCCAGGCGGTAAATATCTTGGTGCGATGGGTAATCGTGGTACGGCGGGGCCTTTTGTTTATTCAGAAACCAGAGAAGATAAAAATACGTTGGCTACTGACGCAATCAGTAATACAGGTAGCAACACACCTGTTAACAACATCCAACCAACCTTGGCGATGCAATGGTGTGTTGCATTAGAAGGGATTTATCCTTCACGCAACTAATCGATTTGGGTTAAGCGTATATGTAAACGGGTACAGAACTACACAAGTGTTCTGTACTCGTTTAGATTGTTGTTCTTAACTAAAACTATCTAACAATAACTTTTGTCGGTGTAGCAGAATAAGTATTAAAAATATTGAATTGAGACAAGCTATCTCCGGTTGAAATGTAGTTATACCATGAGTTATCCGAGCCATTATCAATTTCTTTTAGCAGCTGCTTTTGCCCGTTGTGGCTTATCCAACTTTCTACTCGCGCATCTGCACCTACGTTGATATCATCTTCTGTGATAGCTTTTTTATACTCGAATAAATTGCGAAGCTATAGCCGTTCAACGATAGAACCTTTATAAATAAGCCGCCATAAAGACAAATAATATAATCACAGCAATGGGCATGACGGCCAAAACAGCAACAGTTTCCTTTCTTTTTATCAGCTTTACGATTAACAAAATTGATAAAACCACAGATGAGATAAGTAGCATGCCATACAGATACCAGCCATAGGGCGCGGATACCCAGCTTCTAAAACTGAACAGCGCTATAGCCATTACAGTTTGAATAAAAGTAGCTAACGCTAGCGCTTTAAAGCTAACAACGGTTTGTTGTTCCGGGTATTTCTGAATAGAGACGTAACATGCCAAGCAAAGGCTATAGGGTATCGAGTAGAGGCCAACAATTAGAAACACTATGTAAATGCCCGCACCCGCACCCTCACCCGTTGAGGCAAGTGCGCTTTCGACCACCAACATTGCGAGTAAGAATGAGGTCAGTTTGTAGAGGGTATTAATCAGATTTCCTTGAATTATGACGATAAATATTTGGGGTCAATTAGCTTAGCCGCTAACACGTTCTGCCTTTCAGCTTAAAAGCCCAGTCTACGGTGCACGTTTTTCAAACTCAATTGAATCAGAAATAATAAACCCACCAAACCCAAACAACTGCACGGTGGCCACATGCCTACCTGGCGCTAACTCACTAACGTCCAGTTGTCGAAGCATGGGTACAAAGCCCTGCTCTTCTTCTGATTGAAATACATAGTCGATATACAAACCCGTTTCATAAAACGAAGTATCTAGCACCCAGCGATCGGCTGCTGGCACATCAATCAATATTTTCGCTACATCGTCCACGACTGCCAAACCAACGCGCGATGTCGTTTCAACATCTTGCATAGTGACAGACAAGCGCGGATAAAAATTGCGCGGTAAAAAGAAATTTCGGGATAGTCTTACGCCATTGCGTTGTAAAGTCACGTTGTTAAGGTTAGCGGTTTTAATCGGCCAACCGCGCGCTTTTCGCCATTGCGCGTAATCCCTTTTTGAGTTGCCAGTTGTTATCAGACTAAATTCTGGCAGTTGGTAGGCCATAACAACGAACCATAAATCCTCTCGCTCGGCAACGTAATCAACACCGCCTTCGTCAAACCCATCCCATCGGTAGACTGACTGACCAGCGGATACAGGCGCCCAACGCAGTGGTGATTTAACTAACGGCCCTTCATCAATTCCAATACGTATGAGTACTCTGCTTGGGCCGGGCAACTTGTAACTAATGTGTTTTTTGCCCCGAACCAGCCAATCGAGGTTTTCAATGATCTCACCACCCGAATAACGAAAAGGATCATCAATAAACTGTTTTCCGTTTGGGTAGCTCAAGCTAAGAACGGGTGTGTAGGCTTCATTAGGTACAATTTCACCTTGTGCATCTTTACCGTCCCAACGCATTTCGTGACGACCAGCCACGAATTGCTGCTTATCTAACAATGTAACCACGCTGTCTTTATCAGCTGTTAGCAGTTGAAGCGATACGAGCGCTTCTTTATCCGTTATAAAAGGGATAGTTATCTGCTGCCCTGCCGATGGCGAAAATTCAGTAGTGTCGGCCCAAAGCAAACCAACAACTTTGTTAGCATTCGGCGGTGCAGCTACACCATAGTTTATTTGCGCTTGCGCGCTGCCGCTTAGTAACACCCATAAAGAGGTAATCGCAAGTGCAAGCGATAGCCATGACTTAATCGACACATACGTTTTATTGACGCACATTAGTTTGCTGTGTCCGGTGTGAATGTTAAATTGCGCAAGTTAATAATTGCTTCTGGTAATTCAACCTTTATAGAATTTAAACCATCCAGCTTCATTAGTGCAGCGCCTTGGCTTGAATGTCGAAGAAAATAGACCGACCCACGAGAATCAACAACCGGATGAGAGTCTTTGCCTGGTCCGAATGAATGCTGCGTTGCAATTGCGCCTACTCGTGCTTGCATCGACCATATTCTAAACTTTCCATGAACTGCATCGGAGCTAAACCATAAGCGCTGCTGCTGCAGATCGAGATAAGGCTGGCGAGACACCGCATTTAACAAACTTAATTGCTCTTGCTTTGCACTAAAAGCGTTGCGCCGCCACAATTCCCAAATCATGGACGGGCAGTCGTCTACACACGAAGCCGTGGTGAAATACAGATATTGATTATTAGCAGCGAAAGGTTCAAATTGCGCGCCACGCTTACGTACCACATAGTGCTTTTCATGACTGCCTGTATGCCTGCCCACCAGGTGCGTTTGCCGGCTATTACCTTTGGGCAGCTCTACAAAATATAACCAGTCGCCGGAATGATTATATTGCGGCTGCGTATAACGTTTGTCGTCGGTTTCAAACAGCGCCGAAATAGTACCCGTTGCCAGTTCAAGTTCTTTGGCTACCCCGTCTGAACCGATATAGGCTATTCGACCCAGCTGGGGGGAATAGGCAGCACTGGAGGGGTTGTCGATTTCCTCGATGCTATTTAGCTGACCGTTTGCTACCACGAAAACTTTCCACTCAGTTTCCAGCAAGCCAATAAACATCATGCCATCCGGCAAATCAACGCTATGGCTTTGTCCTTGACCTGCATGAGCAATGCTAAGCCAAACCGAAAGCACGACCATCAAGCAGAATTTAAAAAACAGTTTACTGTGCATATTCATTATTAATTAACACTAAAGGGTCTGCTTACTGCTTTCGCCTGAACGGTAAATAACAAACAACAACGCAAGCAATAGCAACGTACCTGTTAGCACAACAAGCACCATGCCATTGCGTGTTTCACTGCCAATAGAAAAACTATGGTACACAATAGCCACCGTGACCAGCAGGCTTACAACGCGATGTATCACTACCGGCCATAACTGCGCCTGCCCCTTGGCTACTTTTTGAGTAGGGCGTAACCTTATCCAGCCCGATGCCATTAAAAACACTAAACCACATAAAGCCAACAAACCAATACTGACCGCTGATCGGTAATAGCCTGAGTTAAAGTCGATCGATAAAGAATGCCAACTCCAACTACCCGTGCGTAAAGTGGAACCCGTGATAAACAATACAACGTGCAAAAACACAACCGCAAGTAAAGCACCACCGAAGATCACATGTAGTTGTGTTAATCGATTGCTGCGTTTAGGGAACAGCCCAACAGAGGCTATTAAAGTGAATAGCAGCTGCACAACCACCAAGCAAAACGCCAGCAATCCAAACAGCCGAGAATAACGAAATATACCCTGCCCAACAGGCGCACCTGCTTGCAAGGCTGGCACCGTAGTTTGATAAAGATAGATAACCAGCGCTACCAATATACCAAGCATGAGTGCGGGGATAACTTTGTTGATGTAGCGACTGCTTGCAGGTGTGTTCACGTGAGGCGTTGATCTGTATGTGCTTAGGTTTGCCGTGCAATAGACAACAACTCCAAGTAGGCATCCATGTCGGTTTGAATGCCATCACCTGCAACGGGCAATTTATTTTCAAGCCAACCTCGAATACCGTAGGGTCGCATAATAACTGCGTTTACACCAAAGGAGCGAAGCTTTGATGCCACCTCATAGCCTCGAAAGTCTTTAACACAATAGGCGATCACCAGATCTGCATTGAGGAGTTCTGGCGTAACACTGCTTTGTATATCGCGCAGCGGAATGCGTTGAGCGCCCGGAATACGCACTTCATTAAATTCAGAAGCTTCTCGTGTATCCAGAAAAACCACGTTATCGCCGGCTGCAATTCTGGCCAATACCTCGTTTAGAGCAAATTCTGGCGTAGTATCTAAAGGCTGTGTTTGCAGTTCATTGTTTTTGGTGCAGGCTTTTTGTTGTATTAAACGTGAAGGGTCGGGGTTACTGGTTAAGGTGCCACTAGCCAACTCATTCGCTACGCTATCGAAAAACGCCATATAGCATTGACGTGGCACTTGTGTGCGGCCAAAGCGAGTTTGCAGCCCTCGAAAACCCAGCTCTACAACATCAGACTGTAGCGACTTGCCTTGACGCCAAGCACCGATTTCAATTTCATACACCAGTTTTGCCAAGCTGAGAACTTGCGGGTTTTTAACATCCAACCCCAGCAGCAGCGCATCCAACGTGGTGCTTGAACCGGTACGTTGGAACTCACTGTTCGGGGTGTCGAACCATGTAGCATCTGCATTGGCATCGCCTGCAACTGCATCGCCTAATTTCGAACCGATTGCATCTGTAGAACCTGCATTGTCTTCGTCAATAATATTGACGCGCCCTGCGCCAGTGCGTTCGATTAACCAGATGGATGCCCATTTGTCTGGGCCAGTGCCTGCATGCGTCAAATAAAGCGGCTTTTGTTTTGCACTGGAGGTTCCCCAGAACATGTACATCGACATGCCGATAAGCACACATAATAAAAAACCAGAGTAGTAAGCGCTACGGATTTTCATTAGATGCCCATAAGCGCGTCCCACTTGGACGACTTATCAATGGAATGCATACTGGAAATATTCATTGTTACTAAATGATCGCTTAGCAATTGGGCACAGCTACCGCTGGTAGACAAAGACAATCTAACTTGATAGTCCTGGTGGGCAAACTCCTGCCCCATCAGTATCCAGATGGCTTTGTGGGCGGTATCGGATTCACTGTGTAGTTTTATGGGCTCTATTAGAGTTTGATCGGGTGAGAGTATTGTGACTGCTTTGCCGTCTGCGCCTTCCATGGTGAAATTCTGAATGGTGGCGGTGCAGTTATTATCAGGCGACGGCGAAGATGCAGTCAGTGCCAATACCAACCGCCAAGGCGACTCGGTTACCCACTCGCGATTAGACAACTTATTTTGTGTGCCTTTGAAATCAATCGATAGCTGCCCTACCGGGGTTTGAACCGTTGTTTTATCAAACCGGTAGTTATTGTGTGTAAGCGACTTGCCCACACAGGCATTGAGTAATCCTGCCAACGACACAATCAGTACACTCCTTAATAATCGAGCATTCATGTAATTAGTAAAAATCATTTATTATCGATAAAACACATCGTACAATCAACGAATCGGTTAACACATCGCGGATGTGTAGTTGGGATCGCATTATGCAACCGCACACGCCGCTTAGCCTCAGCAATATACGTTATTGGCTTACCTTTAGTAGCACACGTTATTGGCACCAACACCACCCGGACCAAACGCCCCTTGCTGATTGGAATCACCAAAACCACCACCCAAGCCACCAAGGGCGCCGGGGCCACCAGGGCCACTGTTCGCGCCATCGAGCGAGCCTGCACCGGTACTGTTGGTTGCACCACTGCCATTACCGTCTTCATCGCCACCATCAAAAAGAACGGTGAATCGATCGAAGTTAAAAATATCACCCGGCGTATTGCCTAGCAGAAAATAAGGAAACACATCAAATATGCCATGACCAATATTCTGCGCCAAATTACCCGGCCCCACGAAGTTATAAGTGCCGTACACGGAAGGATCGGTTACCAACGTTCCATCGCCATAAAAAACAGCTTCACTGTGTCCGTCGGGCGAAATGAATTTGATATTGCCTTCGTTGCCAGCGCCCATCGTGTGGAATATCGCTTGCTCCGGTGCCAGTTGCTGCCAGCTTTCATTCGCTGTTTGAAAAGACACAGGCTCGTTCAAGTTATTACGAATATAGTGAACAATAACACCTCCCACAACGACAGCGCCAATACAAAGCCCACCGCATATCGCCATCCCGTGTGGATCGTTCAGCATGGCGGGGTTACCACCAGCATAGGCATAACGGTTGACGCCACCCACAAGGCCGATTGGATCGGGTGTTAAGTATCGCCCGGCATACGAATCATAATCTCTTAGGTAGTTGTAGTCGTAACCGGTGCTTTCATCGCGAAATTGACCGGTGAAAGTTTGATTATAGTTAACCTCAATACCATCGCCGTCTACATCGGTATTGGTTTCGCCAATATCACGGCCATACGGCGATAAGGTTCTGCGCCAAACCACTTGTCCGCTTTGGTCTGTTAATGCAACGGCTTCACCAATACGGTTTACGTGCACATGATAATTGCCGTTTGCATCTTCAAACTCCAGCGGCGTTAAGTTACCGGCATAGCGAAAGCGGCGCGACAATCGTCTGTTAACGGTTTCAGAGACAAGACGATCACCTTGCCACAGGAAACGAGTTGTGGTCGTAGGCGTTTGTTTTTGAACACGCCTGCCTAAGGGGTCGTAGGTGTAAGCCGTCAAACGAACGAAACTGGCAACACCGTCGGAAGATTCCTCAACGCTGAGCAAACGGTTTAACGCATCGTAGGTATAGCGCCTAATCGCTCCAGTGGTGTTGTCGATGCGCTCAGAACGATTACCTGCTAAATCGTAGCTATAGCTGTACTGTGCATCTTGCAGCAACTGTTGAGCCGAGTTGTACACTTGCATATTATCGAGCCGGTTACCAATGGCGTCGTAGGTGAAGCCAAACGATTGCGCATCGGTACGGTTTTGCAAACGGCCATTCGCATCAAAGGTAAACGTTTGCGCAAGCGACGATAAACTATCCTGCATGCTCATCAACTGCCCGCTGTCATCGAGCTGATAACTCAAACTGTTCTGCGAGGATTCAGTATAGTCAACCCCAATAATCTGACTACCAGCATCGTAGCTAAAACGCTCGCTTGCCCCGTTCGGGTTAACACGGCTTAGAATTCGGCCTACCTTGTCACGCGTTAAACTGTAAGCTCCCATGGTGGTTTCAAAACCGCCCACCAAGCCTCGGGCATCATAGCTATAAGCAATTTCATCACCGTGTACATCGGCCGTAATGGCTTCACCTTCGTTGTTATAGCTAAAGCGCACCGTACCATCGGAGGTGATTTCAGTGAGTGCCCTCCCCAATGCATCGTAAGTAAAGCGCACACTGCCACCACGACCACTGGCCTGCTCTAGACGACCAAGCACATCGTAGCGATAGGTGTCGGAAATGGCGGTAGCGCTTCTTGAAGTTAAGCGCTTACCGGTGTCGTACACATAAGATGTCACTGTATCGTTACGATCGGTTACCGACACCAACAAGTTGTCGACACTCCAACCGTACTGGTATTGCGATCCATCACTTAAGGTTTCAGTGATGAGTCGGCCGAAGGCATCGTATTCATACTGCGTAACGCCGCCAACCGCATCGGTAACCGAGACAGTTCTACCACTGGCATCGTAGGCATAACGCGTTTGCGCACCCGAGGGATCGGTATGGAGCACCATTCGGTCGAGCACATCAAATTCAAGTGTGGTGGTATCACCGAGCGGATTAATCACCGCAACCACATTGCCTCGTGCATCGCGCCGGTAACTTGTAGAACGGCCCAAGGCATCGGTAATGGACACTAACAAACCCGCCGCATCATAGCTGCGCGTTGTTTTTTGGTTTTCAGCGTCGGTATGGCTGAGCAGATCACCCGACTCACTCCATTCAAAACGAGACGTGGCACCACTGGCATCGGTAACTGTTAGAGGATTGCCTTTGGCATTTCGGGTGAACGTGGTTTCCCTACCACTGGGAGACACCACTTTTGCCGGTACAAAATCTGTATTACCCGTATACGAATAGGCTGTGGTGCCATCGGGCGTGGTTATGGATATTACTCTGCCAAAACCATCACGCTCGTAAACAAACTCACTGCGTAGCATATCGGTGTACTTAAACACTTCGCCGTTATCGTCGTAATCGAATTTTTGCGGTGTACCACGATTAACCGGTGGCCAGATTTCAACCTTATGGCCGTCTTCATCCAACAAATACGACCATCGCGAATTCACGGAATCTGTTTTTACAATGAATTGTCGGCTTGTGCTGTACGTAAAAACGTTTTCCCCTTGAGAATAACTTTCAACTTTTCCTTCGCTGTCGTAAGTTACCGTGGTAACAACCCGGCTCGTTTCATCACGCACTTCAGACAACGCTAAATACGTATGTGCGCTGGCAGGCCTTTGTATGGGTGTGTAGCTATAGCTGCGTTGCCCACCGAGTGGATCAGTAACGCTTGCGAGTGTACCGTCAGGGTTGTAAGCGTATTGCCAACGTCTGCCGGTGTGATCAGTAACCGTTGAAACATGCCCGGTAGAGTCGTGCACCAGTTGTAAAAAACGATCATTCTGATCACTGATTTTAATTAACTCACCGTTAGCATTACGTGAGTAAGTCACCACATTGCCATAGCGATCTGTTTCAGAAACCAATTGCCCACGCGCATTATAGGTTTCGCGCTGGCCGTTCAACGCAAGCAGCGATACACGCTCAGCTGAATCTACCACTAAGCTTTTACGAGCAATACCGGAGGGTGTTTCAAAATTACCGTTGGCATCTTCAACAAACGTATAGCGACGGCCATTGGCCAGCCGATACACATAGGCCATTCGCGGCACCAAAGCGGTGTCGGTACTGGAGGCTTGAACATAAGTGACAACACGTATTAATGCGCGTTCGCAATGGGTACTCCAACCCTTACCAAAATAGCCATCGCGTGCATCCAAAGAGCGATAGTAGCGTGACATCACCAACGCTGGCCTACCCTTTAAGCGCACATCGGTTTCATTCCAAATGAACTCACCGTTTTTTAAAATAACCGGCGAGCCACTGTGTTGATCATCACAGTCGCCACCACCGGTACCACCATCGTCAGTGCCTGTTGGGCCACCCCGGGTGTCGTGGGTATTGCCATCGTTGGCGTTATCTGCAGCGTGTAGGGTTAAAGGCACAAACCAAAGGGCCGAACTTGCAACAAGCGCGCATACCAGTTTAAGAATGCTGTTCATCGTGATAGCTCCTAGTAGCGTACGCGTTGCATGGCTCGCACCGGCAACGATTTAAGACCAAAACTATCAACAGCACTGATGCTGATTCTGTAACCACCAGGTGCTACAAGATCACCTGTGTTGTTGCGCCCGTTCCAACTGATCAGCGACGATTGCCCTGCCGGCACATTATTAAATGTTTTTCGATACACCTCTACACCTGCATCGGTGCTATCGATACGCAGCTCAACTGAGGCAGCCTTCGATAACGTGAAGGTGTACTTTGCAACCGAACCACGTTGATCGTTATCGGGAAATAGTATATTGGGTTGAGCCGTTAAATCACTGACACTGGTATCGTGAGTGAGCACAACGGTAGTGTCTGGCAAAGTGATACCAAAAATTGCTGGTAGGTAGCCTCTGGAATCCCGATACGGTAGAAGCTTGCCATCGGTGCCTTCACCAAACCAGTTAATGCTGTACGAACCTTTAGGCATAACACGATCGCGAAAAAAAGAAGCTGGAGCAAAGTCTTCCGAACCAATCACCGTGACATAGCCTGTCATCCTGGCATTAAAGAGAGTGTCGAATGCATAGACCACAGGGTTGTTATTAAACGGTTCAATCTCATTAGCTGAAATGGCCAGCGAACCACAATCAACACTGGAGTAACGGCAACTACCCCCACCCCAAGCCGACGGATAAAACACACGATTACCCGATTCATTCGGCAGTTCAAGCACACGCAAAGAATCACCCACCTGATAAGACACCACTGGCGAATAAGCACCCGGCGGCAATACGTTGCCAGCGTTATCGGTGCCGTTCCAACTGAAGCTATTGCTGCCCGCTGGCAACTGCGTTAACGCCAGCAGATTGTTCACCACCACACCGCGTTCATCTTTTATATCAATGCTGGCCATTAATGAGCCTGCACTTTCCAATACAAACTGCGTGCTCTGACCAGCGGTAGGGTCGAAAGCACTTTGCGTTACAGCCAAAGTAGCCGACGCCGTTACATCAATTTGCCTGACGGCGGTGCCGATAGAGCCATTGGCATTGCGTAAAACCAGCTTGGCATAGTAAGTACCAGGTTCGTTATACGTGAATGTGGCTGCAGCTTCAGCGGTGCTATCGGGCGTGCCGTCACCGTTTAAATCCCAAGCCCATTGCGCATCATCAACGCCACTGACTGATGCCGCGAATTCAACCGTATGAGGCGCTTCACCGTCTTGATCGTTAACGCGCAAACGAACTGTTGGTGCAGCCGTGGCATAGGCACTCACTTGTAATGCAGGCGATGTTAATGTGGTGACTTGCCCCTGACGATCCGTTATTTGGACGGTAGGTGCGTACTCACCCGGTTCTTCAAAACGAAAACTACCCGACGAGCGCGTAAGGTCGGTAATGCCATCGCTGTCGATATCCCAGGCATAACTGGAAATACCTTGAGCATCCGTTGCTCTGCTTGAAAAGCTAACCGTGAAAGGCACGGTGCCCGAATTAGGTTCAGCACGAAAGTTGGCGCTGCTTAACGCATCGGCAACCACCACATCAAAACTTGCATCTGCGGCATTGCCATCAACATCCAACACACGTACTCTGGCTGTGTAGTTACCAACGTCGTTATAAACATAAGTGACGTCTTGACCGGTAACATCATAGTTAGCTGTACCAGACGCTAAACCCGACAGCCTGTCGAAACCTAAAGCGCCCTCACCCAAACCAGCGTCCACGCTACCGCCATCACCTTCAAAGTCCCAAAAGATTCGGTTAATCGCCGTGGCTGATGCAAGTATTGGCGTAAAGGTGACGCGTAAGGGCGCAGTACCAGACGATGATGAGGCTTGAATGGCAACATCGGCCAATGGCACCACATTCACAGTGAGCTTTAATGCGAACGGAACACCCTCTGAATCACCGGTTAATGTGTAAAGGGTGGTTTCAGCCGGGGTAATCAGTACACTGCCACTATTTTGAACCGCGCCAATATCTGGCTGGATACTTAACGACGTACCGTTCGGCACACTCCAAACCACGGATGTGGATTCGCCACTGGTGATGGACTGACGCGCCGCTGAAAAAGTGACGCCAGTAACATCATCAACAATCGGCCTTTCAGGATTAGGGCTACTACCGCCACCACCATTACAGGCAACAACCGTAAGCGCGACAACCAAACACAGCAGTGTTCGAACAATGAGAGTCGCCTGCATTTGGGGCGTCCTTGGATTCTAAATGGTAGACGATACCGCAGTAACACAGCGGGCACAATAGATGTGGGATGAGGTGTTAAGCAATGCACAGACTGGTGCGCTTTGTTTGGTTTTTAGGGCATTTTTTCGGTTATTGGGGTAATTGATTTGGGGCTTGCGGGCATTAAATTTATAAAGTTAGTCTTTTGGTTAGGGTTGAGAAAAACAGAGACATATCACTACAAACAACGACACCTGTTACCCGCTGGCGCACCGCTCAGGTGTTAACCAAAATATAACAGGTTACTACCTGTTGGTTTACAACACAATTACGCTGATCAAATCTAAAGACTAATCCCAAACCGGCCGCATCTTGTACAACAGTAAAATTAGCCTGTTCGTGCCCTACGCAGTTACAAACCCTGCAATGGCAAATTACACACGCTAAAAATGCAGCGTCGGATACTTAATGCAAGCACGACCACTCATAACGCCAATACACGACGTTGATAAACCATTCGACGATGAAGAGCTGGCCGCTTACCAGGAAGTCCTGGAAAGTATGGAACAGGGCATCATCGTTTGGTCTGATGAGGGTGTGTGCACGCTGGTCAATCAGCGCTACTACGAAGTTACCGGTGCAAGCAAAGCGCACCTGTACTCAGGCTATGCCTGGGATGACTACATGAATCGCCTGATTTCGTTGGGCCAATATACCAAAGAGCAGGTCGATGATATCAATGCCAAAATGGCATCGCGTGAGATATTCAATCTTGAACGTGCATCGGGCAATGGTACTTTCATCGCATTAACTGTTAGACCTCTCAGAAGCGGTGGTCACGTTGTGTCGGTTACTGATGTCACAAAAAGCAAGCGACAAGAGAAAAACGTAGCGCTGGCACTCGAACGAGCCGAACAGGCAGAAGTTGAAGCTCAAAACGCGCTGAGCATCCAACAAACGCGACAAACGGAAGTCGATAAGCTCTCAGAATTTGGTGACTGGTTGCATTCTTGTAAGTCGTTGACAGAATTGTACGAAATCGTTAACCAAGCTATGCAGAATATTTATCCGCATAGCTCAGGTCAGCTGTATATTTACAGCAATTCCAGAGATATTCTAGACGGTGTTTGCAGCTGGGGTGACAGTGGCATAACAGAGAACATACAGGCACAAGACTGTTGGTCGCTGCGCCGTGGGCGTGTGTTTGAATTTGGCAATGGCATGATCCAATTTAATTGCAATCATGTGCATAATACTGAAACCTGCAAAAGCACCAGCTACTGCTGTTTACCACTGGTGGCGCACGGCGATACGGTTGGCTTGCTACACATCGACTTTACTCACCATGCTGAAAGCAAAAAGGACACACAACTAAAAACCTTTAATCTTTCTTTCGTTACTCGTTGTGCCGAACAAATCAGTTTAGCAGTAGCCAATGCACAACTGCGCGATGAGCTACACGAGCAATCAACCAGAGACTCTCTCACCAGCTTATTTAATCGTCGCTACTTTTTGGAACGCTGCAGATCAGAAGCCACTCGAGCTACTCACTTATCTGAAAAGTTTGGTCTGGCAATGTTTGATGCAGACAACTTTAAAACGTTTAACGATCACTACGGTCACGATGCGGGTGATGCTGTGCTTTGCCATATTGCTGATACCGCCCACAAGCACTTCGCAGACGATGAAGTGGTTGCACGTATTGGCGGAGAAGAATTCGCTGTGCTGTCAACTAATGTATGCACAGAGAAATTTATTCAAAGGCTGGAAGAATTTAAGGTGCTAGTGGCTAGTATGAATATCCGGCACTATAACAAGCCACTTCCTGCTGTAACGGTGTCCATTGGGTATGTGGTATTTCCCGATCATGGAACCAGCATTCCAGAGCTAATCAAAATTGCAGATTCTGCAATGTATCGCGCTAAGGAGTCTGGTAAGAATTGTGTGTTTGAAGGTGAGAAGCTGCCAAAGTAGCGGTTTAAGTAACTGACGTGCAAACCACTTTAGTGACGACATAAACCCAAGCGCAATCATACGAGAACTTTACGCAAGGAAGTAACAAAATAATCTATCTCCTCACTGGTATTATAATAGTGAACTGACGCCCGAACTACATCCACCAACCCGCGCTGCTGAAAAGACACCAAACCACCAGACCCGCCAGATACCGAAACGTTTATCTGCTTTTCCCGTAAACGCGTTTTAATTTCCGCAGGTGTTTTTTGCGCCGTTTTAAACGTAACTATGCCACATTGCTGAACCCCTTCATCCGTTAAGGTAACTCCATCAACATCTGAAAGCTTTTTACGCAATTCACCGCCGAGTGAAAAAACCCGATGTTGAATATCAGGCATACCATAAGACATCGCATAATCAATAGCGGTACCCAGTGCGGCCTTGCCTGCAAAGAATTGTTCCCAATTCTCAAAGCGTTTTGCATCTTCACGAATAGTGTATTCCGTGGGAGAAACCAATGTGGCCGCATGCTGATCCAGCACATAGGGCTCAAGTTCATTGATAAAGCTCTCTTTAACATACAGCATGCCGGTTGCGCGCGGCCCGCGTAAATACTTACGTCCGGTACCACACAACATATCGCAGCCTAACTCTTCAACATCCAAATCAACCTGCCCCATGCCCTGGCAACTATCCAATAAAAATGGGATCCCTGCTGCATTGGCAATTTTACCAACCGCACTGGCCGGGTTAACCAAACCGCCACCGGTTGGGATGTGCGTAATGGAAATCAATTTAACGCGATCGTCTATTAGGCTTTCCAGCGCTTTAACATCTATTTGACCGTGTTCGTCGTTATCGACGAATACCAATTCAACGCCATGGCGTGCCACTTGTTGATTATAGGCAATCACGTTACTGCCATATTCAGCGATGCTTGTTAAAATTTTATCCCCTTCCGCAAAGCGAAGGCTGTAGAAAGCCATGTCCCAGGCACGTGTGGCATTTTCCACGAAAGCCACTTCGGTGGGTTTGCAATTTAACAAGCGCGCGGTGGATGCATAAAATTTCTGCAAGGCATCGGTTTGAGCTTCTACGGTTTCATAGCCACCGATCATTTCTTCCTGAGCAAGATAGGATCGCAACGCATCTGCCACAGGAATTGGCATTAAGGATGAACCCGCATTGTTAAAATGCACGATGTCTTCACAGGCTTTTGTATCACGCCTTGCTCGGTTAATATCAAAGGAATTGTTCATAAGTTTCTCTCATTCACGATCAATTAATTCATCTGCAATCATCTGCAACAAGAACGTATCTCTTTCAATCGACAGCCCTTTCTTTTCACTATGGGCAATCACATCTTTATTATGATCAATAGCAGCTTGAATATTAATCCAGATGGGTTTCATGCCATTACTCACTTCATATGATTCAAGCGCTGTTTTACCCAACTCGCCTTCTATAGTGCAAACATAACAATGCGAAATCATGTGAATGATGTCGGCGTCAGCTTTGTACCATGGACGGTATTCATCATACCGCGCGAATGGCTTTACAACGTTAACGCCTTGCGCACCGGTTTCCTCTTCAAGTTCACGGGTGAGCCCGGTTATTAAATCCTCACCTTCGTCAACGCCACCACCAGGCAAACTGTAGTCGTGATAGCGTTGCGTAAACAGCAACAATATGTCGGTTCCTCGTAGCACAATACCTCTTGCCGCATGTCGCACTATCAAAGACAGTTTGCTGTTAGGGGCTATATCCGATGGTGATACGTCAGGATGGAAAGTTGTTTTTACGAGTCGCATAAATAGTTTAAAGAAAAAGCTAGAGATTTAGCTAGAGATAATGTTAAAGAAAAAGCTAGAAATATCGTTAGCAAAGCAGATTGCAGATTAGTGCTGGTTAATCGACGATAAATAAGGTTGCACCTTCTACCGTCGATGATCGATGTGCCTCAGCATTGTCTGCTACCTGATAGCTCATGCCAGGTGTGAGCGTAACGTGCCGCCCATTGTCTAATTCGGTTTGTAAAACACCTTCTATGCAAAGCAATATGTGCCCTTTTGAACACCAATGATCGGCAAGGTAGTTCGCAGAATATTCCACCATCCGCACGCGAATATCCCCAAACTGTTGCGTTCTCCAAATGGCGACACCGGTATCCCCTTTGTGTGTTGTCTTTTCGATTGTCGACCAATCCGTGGTGCCAAAGGGTAAATTGTCAATTTTCATTCGTTAATTCGACTCATAATTATTTGCCAACGATTATCTGCCGGTTGCTGTAGATTGCCCAATCGGGTTTATTTCAGTGACGAGCGCTTGTTATCAGCCAGATTGCTCAGGGCCAATAATCAATAACGCACTGGCCATCATCGGGCGAAAACTGAAAACTATTCAGCCCGTCAAATCGACGGACCCGAATATCGGATATGTCGGCTATCTCTGCAAGCCGGAGATTCACGGCGATGCGGCGCTGACCATCGTCGTCGGGTGCATTGGCTCGCCAATAGGCTACGCACCCGCAAGAAGCGCAAAAGTGAACACCTAAGAAATCCCCCGGTTGGTAAATGTTGGTTTTACCCGAAACCCTGATATCAACATTTTCATAGCCATAAGCCCAAAGCGTTGCATAGCGACGGCACACCGTACAGTTGCAGGCCGTTGCTGAATCAGGATTAACGCTGAGTTCCCAACTAACGCTACCACAATGACAAACTCCGTTAATCATGCCATTCCCCTCTTAGGTTCTAAACTTAACTAAGCATACTAGAATACTGTTATGGGGAATCACTAAAAATTGCCCATAACGGCTAATCGCAAACTTAGCAGAACCCGTAAACTCTCTATGCCCCTTATCACCATGAGGAAGTTAAGATGACTGTAAAACGTATAGTGGCCAATATAGCTGCAGATTCTACGGAGCAAGGTGTTGCTTTTTATGCAGATATTCTTGGGTTAAATCTGGTGATGGACCTTGGTTGGATACAAACGTATTCTGCAGATGTGCAGGCGGCACCGCAAATAAGCATTGCAACCGAAGGTGGCTCCGGCACTGAAGTGCCAGACTTATCCATTGAAGTGGATAATTTTGACGAAGTTCATCAACGCGTTGTTAATGCTGCGTTAAAAATTGAGTACGGGCCTGTAACCGAACCTTGGGGGCTACGTCGTTTTTACGTGCGAGATCCATTTAACCGATTAATCAATATTATCGAGCATATCTAGCGCTATCAAATACCAATAGCTAAAAACCCATTTCGAAGCGTCTAAGCGTCTAAGCGTCTAAGCGCCTTTTATCTCGGCTAATTGCGCTTTGAGCAACTCGTTCTCTTCTCTCAATGCATTAGTTTTCTTTTCAAGTAACGCCACAACAGTTTGTTCGCTGTACCAGTGTGGTATGTATTTTGGACAATTCCAGTCAATGGCAACAACGTCAATCGTGGCCACTCTGTCTGCTCGCGCCTGACCCGGTGTCGATAACATTTCGCAAAGATCCTCATCAACATCTTTCGAATGCCGCATGGTCATTCGCCCAAGTATTTTTAACCGATTACGCTTTTCATAGTCCATTAAAAACAACGCAACCCGGTTTTCACTGGCTGCATGACCCATCGTTACGTACTGACGATTCCCCGGATAATCAATAAAACCAATTTGGGTGTCGCCAATGACTTTTAAAAACCCCTTGGGGCCACCGCGGTGTTGTACGTAAGGCCAACCCGTAGAAGACACGGAGGCAATGTAGAAGCTCTCTCTGTTGGCGATGAAGTGGCGATCGGACTCGCCTAAGACCTCCTTTGTACGTTGAGGATAAAAAAGTTTAAATTTCTCGGCGCTGCCATCTGCCTCTTGCAGTGCACGCACCTCATCAATGAAGAGAATATCAGCGTAGTTTTCCATAGGACATCATTTTATGGAGTATGTGGCTTTATTAAATCATAAATCTGCCTAAAAATCGTTCTAATACTCATTTGCACCTTTAGTGTGCCGCTTATTCCATTCGGTAGACATCGCGAAATAATATTCGGTCGAACACATCAAGCACCACACGATCACCCGCTTTTACTTCGCCCTTACTGGCAACTTTACTGGTGACGGCATCATCCGTTTCAACAATAAGAAAAGCCTCAGTACCGGTAACCCCTTCCTCGGTGCCAATGCTAACCACAGTGGCTTCAACCTTTTGCCCCGTACTAAACTTTAACTGCGAAAACGCGATTACGGCTATACCACCAACGAATACCAATATAAGCCACCAATACCTTGCCAACGCAGCGGCTGCATCCAGTATTCTTAGCTTCAATAACTTATCTATGACACTGCTCCGAGTAATTGACGATATTGCACTACAAGCTAACCTAATTATAACCGACTATTTTTGTTATGCTGAGAAGACGCAGAAATGTTATCAACAAGGCGAAAACGTGGAACACTTCGACGTGGGCGAGCTGGCTTTGAGGCCTTAAAACCGTAAGCTAGGCAGCACAAACCGATACATATCCACATTGAAAGTTAAGCGACACAACTTGGCTGCCGATTCTTTAGTTATACGAGACAACACACCTGCAGAGGGTATTATTGTCATGGCTAAATACCGATTAATCTTCCAACTGCTGGCTGCTTTGTTAGTTGCCACTGCATGCAACTCAAGCGAGCAACCGGGTCCCAATACCGCACAAAACACCAACACTATCAGCAACAGCAACAGCAACAGCAACAGCAACAATATGGCCGAAAGCACCGCATCCAGTGCGCAATCGAACTCTACACCGATTTACTTCAACGACTTTTCAACCAAAGCCGACGGAAATCGCATCGATCAGTTCGTGGCCTACCGTGATCCATTTGTGGTGAACCATGAAACCGGCCGTTCGGATCACGCCATCGTCAACGATATCAATTGCAGTGCGCCTGCAGAAACTCGCGCGCAAACGCGAAACAACCCATCTGCCCATGTTTACCAGTGCCTACCCAATGGCGACCCCACACTTGGCCATCAAATGGCTTACGCAATGGACTCTTCAGGGTACGGGTTTGTCGGAGCGCTGCCCGATCAAGTATTCGAAGGTATTCGTGATGTGTCGGTTGATATCAACACAACAACCGTTGGGTCGCGCAATTTTGTCGAGATTAAAATAATGCCTGCTGATCAAGTCTTTGTAAACGCCATGCCCTGCATTCCCGACCTACCCTGCAACGATGGTTGGGACTACAACGACATCAACGGCGTTGGTGCCGGCACAAACTCGCAGGAAGGCACAGGCTTGACGATCGCTACACCAACGCAAGCCGATGGGTATGACTTCGATCACTATAATGCGGAGCTGCTTACTAACGGCGACTCTAAATATGCACAATGCGCAGGCAGTGAATTTTGCTTTCGCGTTGCCACACATGAAACCAATAAAGACATTCGTACGCGCTATAAGCACATATTTAGAGATAACGGTAACGGCACACTATCGTTTGGCATCGAACAAGCAGACGGCACAAGTGCATGGGTTGAAGCACCCGGTTCATTCCCACAAGGGCCGGCTCGTGTTGTGGTGGCATTCCACAATTACACCGGTACAAAAGATGGCAACGGGCCGGGATTCAATGGTAACGAGTCACCATCGACCGGTGGCCTTACGTGGCACTGGGACAATCTTTCTGTCTATGCTGAGAAAGCAACGCCATCGGCTGACTATTTTGGTGGAAACAGTGCTGACCGCATCATCACACCCGATGGCTGTGTGGCTTTTGCACAAGGTCAGCGGACGTTATTAAGTAATACTGATGTTGCACCGAAATTTCATTGCAATGGGGATGACGAACTTGAACTTAGCGTTCAGGGTGGTTAACAAAAAACGCATCACTGCCAGCCACGAAGTGCTTAGCGCGTTCGCATAGAAAAAGCTTTAAGGATGTGCTGTTAAAGTACAGCCAACTTCTCATCAGACGACACCGTAGTTCGGTGTAAATCCCTGGGTTGCGTATGATCATAACGCCGCGCTCTGTGCATGGTTACGCGGTTATCCCACATAACAAGATCCCAAGGTTTCCATTGATGCGCAAAGACAAATTGACGTTGTGTTGCATGCTCGGTTAAATCCAGAATAAACAATCGCGCTTCAGGTACTGGCCAATCTACGATGGTGCCAATATGCGATGATAAATACAACGAGAGTGCTTTCGTTCTTGGATGCTGACGCACCAAAGGTTGCGTAACAGCTGCCCACTTTTGTTTTTCCTCTGTTGTGAAATCGTCAAAGCCGAGCGAACC
>CALDTX010000127.1 GCA_937923565.1 uncultured Granulosicoccaceae bacterium
ATACTTGCGTGTTTCGCGTGTGGTGTTGTTGCAGTTCCTATACCAACGATACAAAACATACGTTCTGTGGCGCGATTTAAAGCGGTCATAAACGATGCTGGTTGTCATTTGGTTATGGCTGATACCAACGTTATGGTGAAAGTGAAACGCATTGCGCCAACACTATTCGAAGAGTTGCCCAATGTATCGTGGATCGAAACTGATGTTATTGCGGCCACGGTGAATGAATCGACTGTTAATGCTGCCGATTATCAACCTACGAATATTGCTCCAGACTCCTTGGCGTTTTTGCAATACACATCAGGTTCCACTGGCGTACCCAAGGGCGTAATGGTTGGGCATAACAATATCATGAGCAATCAAGCAACCATAAAGCAAGCGTTTAATCATGATCACACGGAACGTGTCGTTGGTTGGTTGCCTGCTTATCATGATATGGGGCTTATCGGAAATATTTTCCAAACCTTGTATCTAGGAGCACATTCCATCTTGTTCGCACCCATGACATTCTTAATGTCACCGATCAGTTGGCTACGTGCCGTTAGTGAATGGAAGGGTACTACCAGTGGAGCACCTAGTTTTGCTTATGAGCTGTGCACCAAACGTATTACCGATGAGGAAATGTATGGTCTGGATCTCTCCTCGTGGAAAGTGGCGTTTAATGGTGCTGAGCCTGTGCGTGCCGATGTAATAGACAGTTTTGCAAAACGGTTTTCGGCCATCGGCTTTCGCAAAGAGTCTTTTTATCCGTGTTATGGCATGGCCGAATCAACACTATTTGTCAGTGGTGGCGTACCGGGTCAGGCATCAACCGTATTATCACTTGATAAAGACCGGTTGAAATTGAACGAAGTCATAGAGGTACCTGGCTCATCCTACAAGCAGGTGAGTTGTGGTAGCACCAATAACGAGCATGCCGTAGCCATTGCTTCCACAGATCATGAAGGGCAGTTGTTACCTGAGGGTCAAGTTGGGGAAATCTGGGTGTCGGGTGCGTCGGTTGCGCAAGGTTATTGGAATAACCCGGAGCTAAGTGAAACAACCTTTCGCGCGCATACAGCGGATGGCACAGGCCCTTACCTTAGAACAGGAGACTTAGGCTTTCTACGCCAAAACGAGTTGTTCATTACAGGTCGTATCAAAGACATCATCATTGTGCGGGGTCAAAATCATTATCCCACTGACCTGGAAGCTACGTTAACGCAAAACGATGAATTGTGGTTGCGTGAAGGTTGCACCGCTGTTTTTACGATAGAAAAAGACGTTACCCGGTTAGTGGCCGTTGCAGAAATTCAAAGAACTCAGCTTAAGCACGTATCGGAAGCTGCACTAAAAGAAGTTAGTACGCGAGCACGCAAGGCAGTCTCTGATCAGCATGGGCTGCAGTTATATGATTTTGTATTGATTCGCCCAGCCACATTGCCTAAAACGAGCAGCGGTAAAATTCAACGCACGCTTTGTCGCTCACAATATGAGAGTGAGTTACTAAGCCGAGTCGCTGTACGGACCACAAAAAATACCGACCAACGAACTCTAGTGGAAGGTTAAGTCATTGACTGACGAACTTTCTCAAGAA
Organism: uncultured Granulosicoccaceae bacterium; assembly: GCA_937923565.1. GTDB lineage: Bacteria > Pseudomonadota > Gammaproteobacteria > Granulosicoccales > Granulosicoccaceae > Granulosicoccus. Next base: position 1,577 of record CALDTX010000127.1, read on the forward strand.
ATTAGCATTGCGCTTTGCTCTGAAATTGAGCGATTACTGGACGTGCCTGTATTGGATGTGCAGCCGGATTTATCATTGGGCGAATTGGGGTTGGATTCACTGGGCTTTGTTGAGCTTAGCCAATTTATCAAAAAGCGTTTTAAAATCTCTTTACCACCTGATGAGCTGTATGAGCACCCGAGCATTGGGTTCACCGCTCAATGGCTTGCTTCTGAAACCGCAGGCAGTGTAACGGTAAATTCTCCTAAAGCCATTGAGTCTCATGTTAAACCAGGTCGGCAAGATCATCTGGATATTGGCATTGTGGGAGTCAGTTTTCGTCTACCTGGGGCAAATTGTTGGCAAGAACTCACGCCACTGCTTGCCACGAGTTCAGCGTTTTCACCCATACCGGTTTCACGTTGGCCGAAACAAGCGTCCAAATTTAATCAAAACAACTTACGTGCAGGTATTCTCGATAATGTATCGCGGTTCGATGCCTCTTTTTTTAGAATATCCCCGCGCGAAGCCATTGCAATGGATCCACAACAACGTTTGTTAATGGAAAGTGCGTGGCATGCGCTGGAAGATGCAGGTTTAACTGCGGAACAATGGCAAGGAACCAAAACGTCTGTGTTCGTTGGCGCGTCGAGCTTTGACTACGCCGAGCTATTAAGAGAAACCAGTACTGGCCGAGCATCGCACATTGGTACTGGGTTAAGTCACGCTATTCTGGCAAATCGCCTGTCTCAGTTTTTTAATTTTCGCGGTAGCAGTGAAACGCTGGATACGGCCTGTTCAAGTTCACTGGTAGCACTGTGGCGTGCCGTGCGTGAATTGCGTTCTGGTGATGCTGATATGGCGTTGGTCGCAGGCGTTAATGTATTTGCCTCTGAAACACCTTTTAAGGCATTCGCTGAAGCCGGCATGCTAAGTCCGAATGGGCTCAGCTTACCATTTGATGCTAATGCAGCTGGTTACGTTCGGGGCGAAGGCGTTGTGGCGTTGTTGTTAAAACCGATGCACGTTGTACGTGAGCAGGGCGGTACTGTGCTTGGCATCATTAAAGGAGGTGCGGTGCGCCACAGTGGTCGAACTCAATCGCTTACCGCACCTAATCCTGAAGCCCAAGCTGAGGTTGTTCGGGCTGCAATTGATGATGCAAGGATTACTGCAAACGCAATTAGCTACATTGAGGCGCATGGCACAGGCACATCGCTTGGTGACCCTATTGAAATACGTGGCCTGAAAAAAGTGTTTGGCGAAAATTCAATCAATGGTTCGGCATCATCAGGGTGTCGGCTAGGTTCGTTTAAGAGCCAAATCGGGCATTTGGAAGCTGCTGCTGGGTTAGCCGCTGTGGTGAAAGTACTGCATTGCTTTCGCCAACGCCTGCTGCCAGGTAACCCGCAGATAAGTACGCTTAACCCACTTATCGATCTTCAAAACAGTCAGTTGTGCATCGATCAAGAATCATCGGCCTGGAAACTGTCCACCAACGATCAGGAAGAGCCACGTATAGCTGGAGTGAGCTCCTTTGGTTTTGGTGGCACCAATGCACATGTCATCTTGGAAGAGCCAACGACTGAAACAGCCAGATCAGAGTGGGAACAAAGTCGATACGAGTTTCAGGGTGTTAACTATTGGCCAGTGGTTGAAAAAACATCCGGCGAAACAATCGACCAAACCACAGCCATAGGTTTAATCGAATCAGCCAATGATGCGTCAGCAAAAAATGCCTCTGATATTTCAGATGAAGTTGGCGACGATATCAACAGCGTGTCAACTAACGATGTTATATGCGAGCGCATTCGTTGGGTTGCAGAGCCGTTGCAACTGACACCTACTGAGCTGATCAAACAAGATGAAATAGCGTGGGTAATTGTTGATGGACCACGCGGCAAGGCGGTTGTTGATGCGTTGATCACGCAGAACGCCACCTGTAACTGGATAATAGTAAGTTGGACTGAGTTAACTGCCGCTGCCCGGTATGAACGTGATAAACCTGCGTTGTGGTTGGATTTAAGTTCACTGGACAATGATTCTGATCTTTGTAGTAGTACTGCTGTTGAGCGTTTAAACAGAATGGCAGTGTGTTTGGGGTCGGCGTTAAAACGTGGGGAGTCGATACAACTTGTACAAGTTACTTCGCAATTGCAGGACCTCAATGAATGGGGATATCCGTGTTTATCGCTTGCCGGTGCCGCAATAAATGGATG
>CALDTX010000128.1 GCA_937923565.1 uncultured Granulosicoccaceae bacterium
TTTCACGTAGAACTGGCTTGAAAAAAGCCAAGAGGAGAGAATCATAGAATGAAAACTACAAAAAGAGCCTTTTTAGGTATGCTCAGTGCAACCGCGCTGGCAGCCTCAACGTTGTCGGGAGCAGCTAATGCTTGGGAACCGACTAAACCCATAGATTTTGTCATCATGGCAGGTGCTGGAGGCGGTGCGGATCAAATAGCACGCTTCATCCAATCGGTCGCTGAAAAAGGCAAAATGACACCACGGCCTTTAATTCCGAATAATAAAGGTGGCGGTTCAGGTGCAGAAGCACTGATTCGTTTAAACGGTACCAAAGATCCAGACCATACCATCCTCGTTACACTTAATTCTTTTTTCACCACACCTCTCAGACAACCGAACCTTGGCATCGATATAAGCACCTTTACACCGGTTGCCATGATGGGTGTTGATCCGTTTGTATTGTGGGTACACAAAGACCGCAACATTACGTCATTCGAAGACTGGCAAGCAGCTGTTAAAGAAGCTGACGGTGAGTGGGTTATGGGTGGTACCGGTAAAGGTCAGGAAGATTCTCTGGTAACAACCTGGTTAGAGCAGAACTATGATCTGAAAATTAAGTACATCCCTTATAAAGGTGGAGGTGCGGTTGCTAAAGACTTAGCGGGTCAGCAAATCATGTCTTCGGTAAACAACCCATCTGAAGCTAAAGGCTTCTACGAAAATGGTGATGTTGTGCCTTTGGTGTCTTTCTCTGACGAGCGTCTGCCTTTGGTTGCTGATGTGCCTACGGTTAAAGAGCTAGATAAAGACTTCAGCTACTACAACCAGCGTGCTGTTGTTGGTGCTCCGGGTATGTCTGACGAAGCAGCTGCTTACTATCAGGATCTGTTCAAGAAGATCTATGAAAGTGATGAGTGGCAGGGCTATATGGCGTCTGAAAGTTTATCGCCATTATGGATGGATGCTTCCGCACAAAAAGATTACTGGCAGACTCAAGTCGCTCGCCATAAAGAACTGCTAGAAAAAATGGGCGAGTAAGTTGCCCTCGTTTAACTGATAAAACCAATTACTTCGGAGGGGCCGGATGCGGCGCGCAGAGTTTATAACAGCGGGTATTTTGGCCCTGTTTTCTATCTACTTAATGTGGAAAAGTACCGAGCTTGAAGTTGGTTACATAAGCGATGAAGGACCCGGTGGTGGTGCATGGCCATTTTGGCTATCAGCAATCATGCTGATCTGCACCATCATCATTTTCGTCAATGCGTTAAAGCGAACTTCACCACCGTCACGTTCAGAGGAACCTTTTCTCGATGGTTACGGTAAAAAGATGCTACTCATGGTGGGTGGCGGTATCTTCGGCTTTATCGCGCTAACTCACGTTATCTCCATGTACGGAGCCATGTGTGTTTTCCTTTTCTATTATTTGAAAGTTTTGGGTAAGCACAGCTGGAAACTTACGTTAACTATTTCGTTGTTAACACCAATCGTGTTCTTTTTCTTCTTTGAAGCACTGATGCGTATCACGCTGCCCAAAGGCTGGCCGTTTCTTGAGCCGGTGTTTAACTTTATGAACAACATTATTTACTAGTGTTTATTGCCCACTGATGTAGGCAGTCACTATCTGAAGTTTCGTATTGCATTTGAATCTTGGCGTAGAGAACTAAAGCTATGATGGAGATACTCGGACAACTCGCCGACGGTATCTGGATTTCATTCCAACCGATTAACTTATTGCTAATATTAATTGGCGTTATCCTGGGCCTGTTTATTGGTGCCATGCCTGGCTTAGGGTCAGTTAATGGTGTAGCGATATTGCTGCCCATTACATTTCTTGTTCCTCCCTCATCAGCGATTATATTTTTGGCTGCCATTTACTATGGCGCCATGTATGGTGGTGCGATTTCGTCAATCACCTTAGGCATACCGGGCGCCTCGACTGCGGTGGCCACTACCTTCGATGGTCGGCCGTTGGCAATGAAAGGCAAAGCTCGCTTGGCTTTGGTGACAGCAGCTCTGGCCTCTTTTGTCGGTGGCACCGTTGCTAACGTTCTGTTCACGGGTTTCGCTCCGCTGCTTGCATCTGTAGCGTTGAGTTTCGGACCACCAGAAATATTTGCGTTGATGTTGTTAGCCTTTGCAACCTTTGTTGGTTTGGGTGGCGACGACATCCCTAAAACCATTTTTTCAATTTGTGTCGGCTTGGTATTAGCCTCAGTTGGTTTCGATGAAATCTCCGGTGCGCCGCGTTTAATCTTTGGCGACATATCCGGCTTCCTGCACGGCATCAACTTTCTTGTATTAGCCATTGGTGTTTACGGCATTGGTGAAATGTTGTGGACCATCGACAGTACCCGTGGAAAAATCACATCAACAGACACAGAAATGACCATCAAAGGCACGGTTGAAGATGCCAAAATAGGGATGAAGCGAGGATGGAAAGGCACGGCTATTGGTTCCTTCCTTGGCTTTTTCGTGGGTATTTTACCGGCGGCCGGCGCAACACCAGGTTCATTGATGGCCTACGGTGTGGCAAAACTTGTGTCCAAAAATCCAGAAGAGTTTGGTAAAGGACATCCTGGTGGTGTCGCAGCGCCGGAAGCTGCCAACAACTCAGCCTCCACCGGTTCAATGCTGCCAATGCTTACCCTTGGTATTCCGGGTTCACCCACCACCGCAATATTGCTTGGCGGTATGGTTATTTGGGGCTTAACACCAGGACCTCGACTTTTTACCGATCAACCTGAATTTGTTTGGGGTCTTATCGGGTCGTTTTATGTTTCAAACTTTATGGCCTTGCTGGTTAATTTGTCTTTCATCCCGTTGTTTATCTGGATGCTGAGAATGCCATTTACAATACTTGCCGCAATGATCTTTGTGCTATCGGTTGTGGGTGGCTATGCGGCAACGCGTGATATGCATGATGTATGGCTAATGCTGGGTTTTGGTTTATCCGCCTACGCTTTACGAAAACTAGACTATCCGCTTGCTCCGGCTGTTTTAGCGATTGTGCTTGGGCCCATAGCTGAACCCACTTTGCGACAATCATTACTGTTGTCATCGGGTGATCCGTCGATTTTCTTCACCCGCCCGATAGCCGGGCCTATCACCATCGTTGCAATCATTTTCATCTTCATGCCAATTATTAAATGGATGATGACTAAATCGCGTAGCGGCGCTGCTGCGAGTCCACCGCAATAGTCTGTAAGCACGAATGGAGCAGCCGGTGTCAGGAGAAGGCAAAAACTCCGCTCCATTTAACGCATGGAATCCGGGCCTGGAATCGCAAATTCCAGGCGCGTTGCAACCATTAATCACGCTATTTCGTTCTGAAAATTCCTATATAGATTACGCAGAGGCCAAGGAGCTGGCAGATATCTGTGGTCTTAAACCAACGCAGCTCAGTGCCCTGCGACCTGAACGTTTGGTTGCGCATGAGTTACTTATTCGTGTTACCGCTGATTTATCGGTACCCGATGATGCTGTGTATGAAGTGCTTGGCATTAACCTTCGCTCCATGGTTGCGACCATATTCGAGTTTTATGTTTTACCGAATATGTCTGTTGTGCAAGAAGAATACGATCGCATTCAGCAAACGTCTACGTCGCGCATAGCACAATTACTGGAAGCGGCCGCTATCCCTACAAATACATTAAACAGCGATAGATCCGAGCAGCCAACTTCATCTGAAGACGCACCGCTACTAAAGCGCTTGTTTGGCTTTCAGTGGTTTGGGAAAAAGCCAATGGTTGCTGAAAAATCCGCTTACCTGGATCCGATGGCTGAAGGTATTGAGTTTCTTGAGCGGTTGAAAGCGCTAGCCAAGCATGACGATGATCCGCTGGAACAAGCTTGCCATGATGCGGCTGTGCGTGTTGTTGATGCCATTCTGGCGCACCGTGGTCGTTTGGCAACCGATAATTCTTCGCTGATAAAAATTGCCCGCAATTTGGTTTGCAATCGATACGGCAGCAGTTGTATTGGTCATTTGCTGGAACCTTATGTTCAACAAGCTGTAAACGAAAGAAACTATCGTGTGCTACCCGCTCAAGAGAAGCCCGTTATCATGAACGTTAAAGGCGCATCAGCGTCTGGCAAAAGCACCATCAGGCCACAGCAGCGTCAACTCGCTGGGAAGCTGGGTATACCATGGGAAGACTTCGCTTTAATAAGTCCGGACTATTGGCGCAAATATTTGCTGACGTATGAGTCGCTTGGCGAGCATGCCAAGTACGGCGCCATGTTAACCGGCCATGAGTTAGAAATTGTTGACAAAAAGCTTGATCGCTATATGGCTGAAAAAGCAGCTAAAGGAAAGGTATCGCATTTATTAATCGATCGCTTCCGTTTTGATAGTTTTAGCTTGGTTGAAGGTCGTACTGCCGATAGCCGATTGTTGTCGCGCTTCGGGGACCGAATATTTCTTTTTTTTATGGTCACGTCCCCAAGTGAAACGGTTGAACGTGCCTGGAAACGAGGCATTAGTACCGGGCGCTTTAAAGCCGTCGACGATCTGCTCTATCACAACGTTGAAGCCTATACCGGTATGCCCGCGTTGTTTTTCTCTTGGATACAGGCGTCGGATAAACGCGTCCATGTGGAATTTTTGGACAACGATGTACCGTTGGGTGATCTACCAAAAACTGGCGCTTTTGTTCGCGATGGTGTCTTAACGGTGCTCGATGTAAACCTGCTTCTCAACATTGATCGTTTCAGGAAAGTTAACGTCTCGGCCACCAGTAGCGAAAGGGTGTTTCAAGGTGTTGATGTCGGCGCGTTAGCCAACACCGATTTCATACAGCGCTGCTTTTCATCCATTCACAAAATTCGCTTGGCCGACCGAACTACATCAAAACTTTATGCCTTGCTTATCGATGGCAGGCTGGTTTGGTGGGATCACGGTTATCTGAGCTCGGAGGCGTGTAACGCGCAAGTACCCTCCCTCTTAGCTTTGGTCGGTTACGATTGGAAAGCTTGCGTCGAGCCGTTGTCGGATAACGAAGCCGACCGTGTTGTTAGTGAGGATAAAAGCTATACTTTTGGCTACTGATTGAGCGAGAACCGGCGCAAGAACTGTGGCGAGTGTCGCAGTAAACAGTAAGTTCGTTGCTTGGTACGCAGCAGCGTAATAAGTTACAAGCTTGGCACATTATTCTCCAGCAATTCGGTTAACATGGTGTTCCCGAACAAAACCCAAACTCGAAGTTTTTCGCTTTTAAATAAAATTCGCAATAACGATGCTCAGACTATTTTTTATGCTGGTGCTCTGTGCCAGTAGTTCCTTGGTTATGGCGCTCAATGCGCCTGTGGCCACCTTCGAACGGCTGCAAAACAATCAAATTCAAGCGTCGTTTTCGTTAAGCGATGCAGCCGAGGGTTTTAATGTATTTTTCAATGGTGCATACAAAAGTACCCACAGAGCAACGGCTCAGAATAGTTTTACTTTCACGGGTGGCGCGGGAAACTACTGCCTGTCCAGTTTTGCAACGGTAAACAACGAAAAACAATACAGCCCTTGCAGCAACACCAGCTTCGTTGCGGACGATAACAGTGCCACAAGCGGCGCGAATACAGCTAGTACCAATACCGTACAAAATTTCAGAGCCACGCTTTATTCATCAACCGCTGCGGAGCTTTTTTGGGAAAGTCCGGCCAACTTTAATGCAAAGCAGTTTCGGCTTTACCGAAACAATTCACTATTGAGCACACTCGATGGCAAAAGCTATTTTGAAGCGTCATTGCAAGCTAACCAAACCTACAACTACAAAATCATAGCGGTTGCCCAAGACAATACTGAATCTGCAGAAACCACACTGCAGCTCAACACAGCAGACTTCGGTAGGCAGGGAACAACGAACGCAAATCAAGGTTCCTCTAACAACAACCAGTCAGCAGCAGTGCCGCCAACGCCAAGCGGTTTTACAGGAACAGTTTATTCAGCCACGGCAGCTGAGCTTTTTTGGGCAGCCGCCGACAGTTCGGATGCCATAAGCGCTTATGAAGTTTTTCGTGATGGCGAGCTTGTACACAAGACCACTGGTCGGAGTTATTTTGATGGTGCGCGTCAAAATGGTGTGCGCTATTTGTATGAACTAAAAGCGGTCAACGCAAACGGTACAAGAAGTGCCGCAGCAACGCTTCAGTTAGGTTCGCCAGTGCAGGCCCAAAGCGTATCCTCGTTAAAGCAAAACGATTTTTTCTCGATAGCGATCAACACGGAGCGATACGCCTTACAGGAGGGTGATACCGCAGGTGTTCATATACCGATTTCATTAAACAGGAAAGCGGGCTATACGCGCGGCATTGATCTGTCTATTCGGGTTGAAAATGCCAGCGACCTAAGCGCAATCCAGTACAGTTTTGAACCGGCAAGCCTGGCCAGCTTTGTGTCAGGTTCGATACTGCATATCTCGCTTGATGTAGCCATAGCACCTATCGACTTTCACGAGCGTCGTATCATTCTTGTTGCCCGTGATGGCGTTAATGTTGAAGAAAAGTTACTGATCTTTGATGTTAAACCAGTAAAAGCACCTGATGTTTACCTGTTAGCCGGGCAAAGCAACATGGAGGGCACCAGCGAAGATGGTGCCAAACAATCTTTTTCAGGCGGTAGCGAGGCGCGAATTGAGAGAATTCGCCAGCTTAATGTTCGATCCAACAGCTTGGGTGTGTTTGATCAAACCTGGAAATTCACCGATGAATATGCCAACGTTAGCGAGCCGCGTTATATACCGGCTGAAGATCCGCTACATGAGCCAAGAGCACCGCAGCGTAATATAAAAGAGGCCTCCTTTATTGGCTTGGGCTTTTCGTTTGCCAAGGCTGCTTTGGTGAATACCACGCAAGAAATTTATCTTGTGCCAGCAGCGTGGTCTGCCACAGGCTTTTGCACCAATGAGCTGCATGATGGGCTTGCGTGGAATGCAGAGCCCACGCCTGAATCATTTTTAGGCGGCACATTACTCGCAGACAGAGCTATCACGCGTTTGAACATGACGCTGCGAGAAACCGGAGGCGTATTTAGAGGCATCCTTTGGCACCAAGGCGAAGCAGACTCCAACAATGCCGATTGTGCCTACCAATACGAGCAAAACTTACGCAAATTGGTGTCTCGTCTGCGTACAGAGGCCTTAACGGACGCACGTGGAGCACAGGCGCGTGGTGCTAATGCCGATATTCCGTTTATTGCGGGCACAATGTCGAAAGGTGCTGATGTGCGGGCAAGTCTGGAAAATTTTGGTGCGTTGAAATCGCATGTAGACAGTATTCATCGTAAAGTTGCCGATGTTATCAACCACGCCGATTACGTTAACAATGACGATCTAATACCGCCGGCGTACCCCTGTGGCAAAGGCTCTTGCATACATTTCGGAGGGGCAGCTTACCGCGAAATGGGCAGTCGGTATTATCAAGCCATTCAACGGGTGCACAGACGATAGCCAGCCTGTTTTTTGCGTATAATCCAGCCTTGGAGTCATGTTTAATTTTCAGGCAATAGGAATATGCAATCAGCTAGGCTTGTCGGCGATATTGGTGGAACTAACGCCCGTTTCGCCCTTTTAGACGACAATAACACCCCGCAAGGCTCCAAAACCTTGCCGTGCAGAGATTTCTCAAACCTGCACTCAGCCATTGAAGCGTTCTTACAGGGCTCCACGGTAGAGCAGCTGCACTCTGCGGCGGTCGCTGTCGCCACACCGGTATCAGGCGACCAAGTAAAGCTCACTAATAATCATTGGTCGTTTTCAATCGAGAAAACCAAGCAGAGGCTGAAAATTTCAGAACTCCATATTCTGAACGATTTCACCGCCCAGGCATTAGCCGTACCGCATTTGCAATCGAATTATTTGCAGCAAATAGGTGGCGGAACGGTGGATGCTAAAGCACCAGTTGGCATTTTAGGCGCTGGAACGGGGCTCGGAGTATCAGGCCTTGTCTATAGTGAATCTGGCACTTGGACACCGTTGCAAGGCGAGGGTGGTCACGTAACAGCCACGGTGAGAACTCAACGAGAATTCGACCTGTATCAGGTGCTGGCTGCACGCTTTGGTCATGTGTCGGCCGAACGCTATTTATCGGGGCCGGGGCTCACCTATGTTCACGATGGCTTGCGGCAGTTAGATCAGTTGCCAAGCAGCGAGCTGAGCTCTGCGCAAATTACCGAAGCTGCGATGAGTGGCAGCGACCCTTATTGTGTTGAAACGCTCGAAATTTTCTGTACGCTGTTAGGCACCTGTGCTGCTGATCTGGCGCTCACTTTGGGGGCATTCGGCGGCATTTATATCGGTGGCGGCATCGTACCCAAATTAGGCGACTATTTCTTGCAGTCCAGCTTTCGGTCTAGTTTCGAAGATAAGGGGCGAATGCGTCACTTAATGGAAAAAACGCCCACTTTCATCATTACCGACCCTTACCCTGCGTTAACAGGCGCTGCACAACTATTGTAAAAAGCATGTAATTTCCGCTTGTTTGCGGTTGAATTTGAGCATGATGTCATCAAGATAGCGGTAGTTATCAAAGAGAAGGAGTCGTTTATGTCCAAGTACAACGCTGACCCAATCATCAACTTTGACGCCATTCAGCGCGTACAGAAAGAGTTGTCAAAGTTGTTTGAAGGTGACTGGATTGTGCCTTCAGAACGTAACCACGCGCACACAGAACAAGCTGCTCAAAAAACACACGATACCAGCGCTCAATCGCAAGCGTATTGGGAACCAACGACTGATGTTTTGCAAAACGAGCAAAGTTACCAGTACATTGTTGAGTTGCCCGGTGTGGCACTGGCTGATATTGATGTCAGCGTGCATCGCGGTTTATTGAGTATTACCGGTAACAAATCGAACCCGCTGGCAGAGTCTTACACGTCGGTTGAGTCTGAGGCGAACTATGGACGTTTCGAAAAACACATCCACTTGCCTGAAGATGTTAACGAGGCTAGCCTTGCAGCTACAATGAACAGTGGTTTGTTAACACTTAGCATTAAACGGCTTGAGGCAAGTCGGGCTCGTAAAATACCGGTTAGTGAAGTCTGTTAGTTGCTGCCAAGTAAATCGGTAATTTCCTTTGTAAACTGCACCATTAGCGTGGTGCAGTTTGTGCCGTTCGATGTGATTACCTGAGCGCTGTTAAGCGCAATTTCGCATTCAAAACTGCCCGTTAAGGCAGATGGGAGGTTGCTAATGCGTAAGTTATTTGAATCTACTTTGTATTGAATTGCTGCACCGCCGCTTAACGGCAATGGCCGTTGTACTGCACTATTCGAATCACTCACTGTCCACTGTACCGGTAAATTAAATTGTGTTGCACTGAGCACGCATTGACTGCTGTCGTTTACCGCCATCCCGCTTTGACAAGCTTCTGATTGTTCAAAGCTTGCGCGCGTTACGCCTATAGACACATCGTTAGTGAACAACGGCTGATCGCACTCGATGCTCAGTAATGATTCCCCAAAAGCCGGATCGAACGTGCGTAAACAAATTGACTGCTGAGCATCCAACATTTCCCCTTGCCGGATTGCAGTATTCAACGCATATAAAGCAGTCGATGCAACGTGCTTGATGGCGTCGTTCATAGCGCTAAGTTCGGGGAATGTAGCGGGCTCATTATTTTCTTCCTCAGCCATATTTTCGTTGTTGGCGTTACCTGCGTTAGTGTTTGAATTTGCAGGGTCATCACTGGCTGGTTGATCTTCGGTATCTATACCGTTATTTGGTACTGTATTGGTGTCGGCCGAGGTGTTGGTAGGTTCGTCGGCTCGGTTGCCGCAGGCTGAAAGCGAAAGAAGTAGAACAATGACATTTAAAATGAAAAATACTTTCATGGCAATATAAACCTCACCTGAGAATATGCATTAATATAGCAGCGGTATACCTGCTATAAATTTAGCAGACGAACTCAAGAGATGCGCTGACCATTTCGACACACTTTTGCCCAGTAACAGTTTGAGAATCAGTATGAGTAATATTATCGATGGAAAGTCCTTTGCTGCCGACTTAAGAACCAGTTTGGCTGCCAAAGTCTCCATACTTAAAAAAGAGCACCAACTGACACCCGGTTTGGCGGTTATTCTTGTGGGTGAAGATCCAGCCAGTGAAGTGTATGTCAGGAATAAAGCTAAGCAAACACTTGAAGTGGGCATGAAGTCGGTGGAGCACAAACTGGATGCAAGCACTGGCGAGTCTGAGTTGTTAGCCTTGGTTGAATCGCTTAACCAGGACGAAACCATTCATGGCATTTTGGTTCAGCTTCCGCTTCCGGATCATATCGATGAAGCTAAGGTTCTCAATGCTATTCACTACGAGAAAGATGTTGATGGATTTCATCTAACCAATGTTGGCTTGCTTAGCACCGGTGGCTTGGGTGTTGTGCCATGCACACCGCTAGGTTGTATCATGATGCTAAAAGACCGACTGGGTAGTTTAAGCGGTAAAAATGCAGTTGTGGTTGGTCGATCCAATATCGTTGGAAAGCCCATGGCGAACCTTTTATTGCAAGAGAGTTGTACAGTAACCATCGCACACTCGCGTACACAAAATTTAGCCGATGTTTGCCGCGCGGCCGATATTTTAGTTGCAGCTGTTGGCCGCCCTGAAATGATCCCGGGCGATTGGGTGAAACCGGGAGCGGCCGTTATAGACGTGGGTATTAACCGCATCGAACGAGACGGTAAAAACAAGTTGGTTGGCGATGTCGACTTCGCTAGCGCTGCTGAAGTAGCGGGCGCCATTACGCCGGTACCAGGTGGTGTTGGGCCAATGACAATCGCTTGTTTGTTGCATAACACGGTGCAGCAAGCCTGTCGTCAACATAAGGTTGCTATGCCAGAGTAATCAGGTTGCAAAAAAATGTGCAGGCTTAAGCGTTTATGCGTTTGCCTGCCATAACCTTTAAATGGATTGGCCTTTAGGCTTTTCAACGCCGATTGGCCAAACAGATTCTGTCATCCAACTACCGGCAAACTCTCCGCTTTGCTGTTTCCCCAGCTGAAAAACATAACCCCTTTTAAAGCCTGCCTTGTCGGTTAACCAAACCGCTTGAAGTCCAGTGCCTGCATCAACCTGCATTTCGCCAAATTCACTGTGGATATGATTTAGCATGCTGCTAAACCCACCTTTTATCATCGATTTAAAACGACTTAACGGACCGGTGACCTCTTTATTGGCAGGTGATGCGAATCGATAAACCGTTTCGATTCCCAAATCGCCTATGGATGGGTCGTTAGATTTCAACGCACCAACAACAATCTGCACCACTTGTTGAGGTGAAAGCTCTGGCTGCGGATAGCGGTCATCATTCGCATAGAGATAATTTGAGCAGGCAGTAATAAGAATAACCAAGGTAAACTTCAGTAGTAAACCAGAGTTTTTTTTGAATTTAACGAGCTGTTGCATGGTTCAGTCTCCGTTTAGTAGCCCTTGATAAGCTTCACAATATGCAAGAAAAAACGCGTGATTTCCATGTATGTACGTGATGTAAAGGTAATTCAGATGTTTTTTTAGTG
>CALDTX010000129.1 GCA_937923565.1 uncultured Granulosicoccaceae bacterium
GGAAGCGCAGCACTTTGGCCAGTTGGCCTAATAGACGTCTGTGTTCCGGTGTTAGGTTGCTGGGCTTTTCAAGGCTGAACTCCATAAACTGACGTCTTGCATTGAAGTAGTCCGCATCTACAAAATCCGGGCCTTGATCCATGCTGCCACCCAGCTCTTCAATCAGGCTGAGTAGTTGTTTTTTCGCGGGTACCTTGTCGAGCACAAAGGTACTTTGTAGTGAGCTTAGCTCTTCTGCAATTAGGCCAGCCTGATGCCTGGCGCGTTGTAACAGTGCCGCAGTTGCACCATAGCAAAGGTCGGCGTGCTTATAGTGTTTTAAGTCTTTGGGTGCTTTATCGATCAGTTCTATTGCGCCGGCTAATCGAATTAAATGCCGGGGTGTGATGTCTGTGGCTTCAAGTACTTTGGTTATCAACGGCGATTTCAACACTGTATCGATCGATTGCAACCACACGGATATGTTTTGTGGCAAAGAGGCTAGGTGTCCAAACTCAACACTGGCCAAACCCTGTGTTTGTAGTTTTCTGGCGTACTCGTGTAGTAAGGATACGTATTGTTCGGGTGCTTGTTGCTTATTTTCTGATGGGTTCTTCTGCAAGCGGTTCGATTCTTTAACAAGACTTTGATAGTCTTGTAACAGGTGTAAAACGGCATTGAGTTGTTGTAGTGTTTTATCGCCAGTTATGGCCATTGCAAGGGATGTGTCAAAATTTTCAGGAAGCTTGGGTAGTTTGGAAATGCTGGTGCCTTTGGTTGGCGTAGGGGCATTGGCAAGTCCCAGTCCGATGTTAAATTCCAGTTCCAAACCGTCGATGCCTGCAATCGCTTCAGCGGTTTGTGCGAAGTAATCTTGCATCGGTTGTGCTGGATCGTACTGGGGTAATTCCAGTAGTCCGTTAATTGAACTGTCGTTAAAATCGCTGATAGCATCTTGCAACTGTACATTGGTGTAAGGAATATTGTTGTCTATGCGCAGTTCGTAAGCCGTTATTTTTTTGGCTTCCTGGTCAATGCTGGTGGCGTCATTTTTTTCTGCTTGTTTGCGAATTAACGTCGCAGGGTAAAATAACAAAGGTGCTCGATGCGCTACATTGTTGCTACTCCAGCATAAAAACCCGGCCGTTAAAAATAAGCCTTTCACGCCACGTTTTTTTACCAAGGCATTTTGTACCTGATTATGCTTGCAAGCTTCAAATAGCTCGGTTTCGTTCAGTTGTGTCAGTAAATTTGCGCGCTGTCGCGGGTGGCGTTTTTGTCGACGCTGCTGAATGGATACCACTTGCGAGTTGTCGTATTTTGCGCTGACATCTGCAGCATCCACTTGGGCACCGGATTGCGCAATTAAATTGAACAGGCCAGAGTCGCTGGATAACACATCGGTAAATGCCAATGGGGAGTGAGGGCAGAGCTCTATATCGGCATCATTCAGGAACCAGAAAAGACTTCTATTAAGCGTCTTATCCTGCTTCCTTCGCGTATGGCCTTCGTCTGGCTGATTTCCGTCTAATACTTCCACAGAATTTCGTTTATCTCATTGGGTATAGCAAATTGGTTCTAAGCCTGTATCAGGAATCGGGCCAACAATTTAGCGCGCACTAAGCTTGTGCGCTAAATTCGCCGCTTTTTGTGATCAAGACTATACTTAGCCAGAGTTAAATTAGCGCTGTAAAGCGGCGCATGCTTTGCATAGTTAAGCACTAAACATTGGGCCAAATGATGGAATTTATTCCGATTTACAGTGTCCCAACAGGCATAACCACCACAAAGGGGTCGCAGTAACATGTCAGATTGGATGAAAATCGCCGGAATTCGGAGCAGTGAAATCACCGATGAGGCTGTGTTTAAGAAAAGACGCCAGCTCATTCAAGCATCGGTAGCGGCAGGTTTAACCGGCATGATTGCCTCTGATGCCATCGCCGATGGTCATGCGCTGAAAAAGCCTATCGCGAAAAGCCCGTTCAGTACCGACGAAGAACTTACGTCCGAGAAAACGGCGACGACCTACAACAATTTTTACGAGCTGGGCACCGACAAAAGCGACCCGTCTCGTCATGCGCAACGTCTTAAAACAGAGCCGTGGAGTGTGGTCATTGATGGTGAGTGCGATAACCCTGGCACCTTTACTCTCGAAGACATCCTGAAGCCGCATGCCATCGAAGAAAGAATTTACCGACTGCGTTGTGTTGAAGCCTGGTCCATGGTTATTCCGTGGAACGGTTTTGCACTGGGCGATTTACTGACTCGTTTTAAACCCAATTCCAAAGCCAAATATGTGGCGTTTGAAACCCTGCAAGATAACGATTTGCCCGGTATGCAAACCCGCGCCCTCGACTGGCCTTACCGTGAAGGTTTGCGCATAGACGAAGCGATGCATCCGTTAACCATGATGGCCATCGGTATGTATGGCAATACCATTCCTAATCAGAATGGCGCACCGATGCGTTTGGTGGTGCCTTGGAAGTACGGTTACAAGAGTATTAAATCGATTGTACGTATCAGCTTTGTTGAAAAACAGCCGCCAACCAGTTGGAACATGGCAGCACCGCACGAGTATGGTTTTTACAGTAACGTGAACCCGGAAGTTAGCCATCCGCGTTGGAGCCAAGCAAAAGAGCGCAGGCTCTCTGGTGAAACCAGCGGCTTGGCAGCGTTGTTTTCCTCTAAAGTAGAAACCAACTTTATGAATGGCTACGATGAAGAAGTGGCATCGTTGTATTCAGAAATGGATTTGAAAAAATTCTTCTAACCCGGTTACAGCCAAAGTTCTAAACCTTGTTCAAATAACGGTGTGCGACCAATTACCATTTCGTGTGATTGGTCGCAACACAATACAACGTGTTGAACTTACCTGCTTAGTGAATGCACTAAGTACACATGAACACATTAACGTCAAACCCTGTATTGTCATTGCCCGAAACAAAAAAACAAATGACGAAAGCTAAACCACGTCGTCGGCTGAATGCTAATCAGCTTATGTGGTTGTTAAAGCCTTTAGGCTTTTTGCTCATGTTGTTGCCCTTTGCGTATCTGTTATTCACTTTGCTAACAGGGCAGCTCGGCCCCAACCCTATCGATGAAATAACCGACTTCACGGGTGAATGGGCGCTGCGTTTTATTTTATTAGGCCTAGCCTTAACACCGATTAAACTTGTGTTTAAACAAACCTGGCCGCTGCGTTTCAGACGTATGGTTGGCTTATTCGCCTTCTTTTATTTGATGTTGCATATCGCAACTTATGTTGCGTTAGATCTTGGCTTCGATTTAGCCGCCGTGTTTTCAGACGTGTTGGAAAGGCGTTATATAACAGCTGGGTTTCTGGCGTTTATTATTTTGTTGCCTTTAGCCATTACCTCTAACCGGGCTATGGTGAAACGCCTAGGCAAGAAGTGGCAAGCGCTACATCGATGGGTGTATCTGGCAGCCACTGCATCGGTTGTACATTACATCTGGTTAGCCAGAGGTGAGGTGTGGGAGCCGAAAGTTTACCTCGGCATATTGCTTGTGCTGTTATCGGTGCGGTTATTTTATGCCATAAAAAAGCCTACCAGAGCAAAGCGCTGAGTAGGCTATTTCACGAAAGCAGCTTTGCGCACAAACGCGTTGAAACGCTTGTGCGCAAAGTGAATTTAAGCGCTTAGTAAGCTTGCCACTGTATCTCTTTCATCGCGTAATTCTTGTTGGCTTGCCATCATCTTTTCTTTGATGAAATCGCTAACATCCAAGTCATTGATGATGGTGTATTCGCCATCTTTACATTGCACCGGGAACGAATAAATCAAACCCTCATCGATGCCGTAGCTGCCATCGCTGGGAACCGCCATGCTAACCCAGTCGCCATCTGGAGTGCCTTGAATCCATGTTGCCATGTGATCAATAACACCGTTAGCGGCTGATGCTGCACTAGAGCTACCACGTGCATCGATAACGGCTGCACCACGTTTCGCAACGGTTGGAATAAATTCGTTTTGCGCCCACTCTTCAGAAACTAAATCGCTGGCAGCTTTACCGTTGATCGTGGCATAGGAAATATCGGGCACTTGGGTTGTTGAGTGATTGCCCCAAATAACCATTTGATTAATTTCGGAGACTTTAGCGCCAGCTTTAGAAGCTAATTGAGAAATTGCACGGTTGTGATCAAGGCGGGTAAGCGCTGTGATGTTTCGTGGATTAATGTTTGGTGCATTTGCTTTCAGGATGTAAGCGTTGGTGTTAGCCGGGTTTCCAACCACACACACTTTACAATCGGGGTTACCCACTTCATTGAGTATTTTGCCTAATGAACTAAATATTTTTCCGTTGTCTGTTATTAGGTCGCTGCGTTCCATGCCTGGCCCACGTGGTTTAGCACCTACGAATAACACGCAATCTACTTTGGTGAGTGCAACGGTTGGGTCATCGGTGCAAACAACGTCGTGCAGTAACGGGAATGCGCAATCGTCCAGCTCCATCTTAACGGCTTCGAGAAGCCCAAGAGCAGGTGTAATTTCGAGTAGGTGCAGGCTTACGGGCTGATCTGGTCCGTAGATTTCTCCCGCAGCGATGCGGAAAAGCATGGAATAACAGATTTGTCCGGCGGCGCCAGTGACAGCAACGCGCTTTGGCTGGGTCATGGTTTGGAAATCCTCGTACCTTGAAATTAAAGAATGAACTAACGAATTCGTGTGATATTAGCACAGACCAATATGGTAATCTGCGCCGCGACCCTTGTACGTAGCAGACTCTGGCAAGTGAGGAGAATATAACAATGCGCTGCCCATTTTGCGGAGCAATAGATACTCGTGTGGTCGATTCCCGATTGGTTGGTGATAACGATCAAGTGAGACGGCGTCGCGAGTGCACCGAATGTGAAGAGCGCTTCACAACCTATGAGTCGGCTGAGCTGAACTTGCCACGAGTGGTCAAATCCCGCGGCAACCGGGAACCGTTCTCAGACCAAAAACTGCAGGCTGGTTTTCAAAAAGCCCTCGAAAAACGCCCCGTCAGTGTTGAATTAATCGATGAGGCAGTGGCCCGCGTGCGTCATCGTTGTCTGGTGGCTGGCGAGCGGGAGATCAATTCCCGGCAAATTGGCGGTTGGGTGATGGAGGAGCTGCATAAGCTCGATCAGGTAGCCTACATACGTTTTGCGTCGGTTTATCGTGATTTCGAAGATGTCGCTGCATTTCGCGAGGCCATTGAAACCCTGGAACAGGCGCCAGACCCAGCCACAGCTGCGAACCAGCTCTCGTTACTTAAAGACAGCGACTAGGCTCTTCGTTGGGCAAACCGCCAAAATGCGCAGCTGTGCCATATTGATTGTCGCCGACGTCTCAGCGTAACCGCTGCAAGCGTGGCAGACTAAGACCCAATTGAAACAAAACGGAAACTCAGTCCATTGTCTACGATTGTTGTGGCCCGAAAGGGTAATACCGCTTGTATTGCTGCCGATACACTGACTACGTTTGGCGATATTCGCCTGGGCTCAGATCTGGACGTTAATCACTCAAAAATTCAGACCTTTGGCAAATCGTACATGGGTATTGTGGGCAGTGCTGCGCACACCTTGGTGGCTGAACGGGCGTTTAACGACAAAGACGTCAAGGCAGACTTTTCAAACCGTGACACCACCTTTGATACGCTGATCCGCTTGCACCCAGTGCTCAAAGAGCGTTATTTCCTAAACCCGAAGGACACCGACGAAGATCCGTACGAAACCAGCCAGATTGATGCGGTTTTTATCAACAAAAACGGTATTTTCGCGATGTACACGTTGCGCGAAGTTTACGAGTACACGAAATTTTGGGCGGTAGGCTCCGGCGCATGTTACGCCTTGGGCGCCATGCACGCGGTTTACGACCGGCTTAAATCGGCCAAAGACATCGCCATAGCGGGTGCCAGCGCCGGTGCGCATTTTGATACATCATCAGCACCACCCATTCAGACTCAAACCATTAAATTGACCTCCGGTTAATGCCAGAAAGCTGATAGATTCGCACTTTACGGTGTCCAAACAAGCTACAATGTGCGGTTATCTTTTAAGCAATATTGGAGCGGGCTCATGGCCGTTGAACAAACCCTATCAATTATTAAACCCGACGCGGTAGCAAAGAACGTTATCGGCGAAATTTACGCCATGTTTGAAAAAGCTGGTTTGCAAGTGGTTGCGGCAAAAATGATGCACCTCACTGAAGAACAAGCGGGTGAATTTTACGCTGTGCACAAAGAGCGTCCTTTTTATGGCGACCTCGTTAAATTCATGACATCCGGCCCAGTCATGGTTCAGGCGCTGCAAGGCGAAAACGCCATTGCTGCTCACCGCGATGTAATGGGTGCAACTAACCCTGCAGAAGCGGCTGAAGGCACCGTAAGAAAGCGTTTCGCTTCTTCTATCGACGAAAATGCCTGTCACGGTTCCGATGCGCCAGAAACTGCTGCTGTTGAAATTGCCTTTTTCTTCGGCGACGACGGTATTTGTAAGCGCACTCGATAAGCTGTTTTGTTTCGGCAGGTGAGCTGCACAAGGCTCATCTGCCACTCAATTTAGTTTTTCCAGTAGTTGTAAACACCGAATTTATGTCCACACAACGCACTAATTTGTTCGACTTCGATTTTGAAGCTCTGCAAGCCTATTTGGAAACAATGGGTGAGAAGCCTTATCGCGCCAAACAATTAATGCAGTGGATGTACCAGCGTAATGTCATCGCTTTCGACGACATGAGCGATATCTCTAAAACATTACGTGCCAGGCTTAAAAACGAAGCCTGCATGGATTTACCCGCCGTTCAACAAGAAATGCTTTCCACGGATGGCACCTGTAAATGGTTGTTTGAACTGCACGATGGTAACCGCATCGAAACGGTTTATATCCCTGAAGCTAACCGTGGCACGCTGTGTATTTCCTCGCAAGTGGGCTGTGCGCTGGACTGCTCGTTTTGTGCCACCGGTCGGCAAGGGTTCAACCGCAATTTATCGGTCAGTGAAATTATTGGTCAGCTGTGGTTGGCGGTGAATATGTTGGCCAGCAACCCGAAAACCAAAGATCAACGCATCACCAATGTGGTCATGATGGGCATGGGCGAGCCGTTGCTCAATTACAGCAAGTTGGTGCCCTCGCTTAACCTGATGCTCGATGATCGCAGCTACGGTTTAAGTAAGCGTCGCGTCACGGTCAGCACCTCGGGTGTGGTGCCGGCAATGGATCGGCTTACAGCCGATGTCGACGTATCGCTGGCTGTTTCTCTGCATGCGCCTAACAACGCGCTGCGCGATGAATTAGTGCCCATTAACAAAAAATACCCTATAAAAGAGCTGATGGATGCCTGTTGGCGCTACATAAACACCGGTGATCGCAAAAAACGGGTGTTGTTTGAATATGTCATGTTGGCAGGGGTTAACGACCAACCGGCGCAGGCGCGCGAATTGGTCAGTTTATTGCGAGATTTTCCAGGTAAGGTCAATTTGATCCCATTCAATCCATTTGAACTTTCTGGCTACAAACGTTCTTCTAATGCAAGTGTGGCAAGATTTACTAAAATATTAACCGATGGTGGGATATTGACGTTGACCAGAACAACCCGTGGCGATGATATCGATGCGGCATGTGGTCAATTGGCTGGCGATATTACCGATCGGAGTAAACGCTATATTCGGTTTGCCGAACCGCGCTTTGGGGAACAGTTTCAATGAGGCAGTTAAATTCAATTTGGCTGAAAGCCTGTTTTTTTGTGTCGATCGTGTTTGTGTTGCAGTCTTGCGCATCAACAGGATTAACAGAAAAAAAAGCGAAAGACGCGTCTAACTATAACGCCCAGCTGGGGTCGAACTACCTGCAGCGTGGCGACTTAAAACTTGCGCGCGATAAACTCGAAAAAGCGCTCACCCAAGATCCCAACAATGCGCTGGCGCATGCCACGTACGGTCAGCTGCAATACCGAATCGACAATACCGAGCAGGCGCGGGTGCACTTTAAAAAGGCCATTGAACTAGAGCCTGATAAAGCGGTGCACAGAAAT
Source organism: uncultured Granulosicoccaceae bacterium (assembly GCA_937923565.1). Taxonomy (GTDB): domain Bacteria; phylum Pseudomonadota; class Gammaproteobacteria; order Granulosicoccales; family Granulosicoccaceae; genus Granulosicoccus. The sequence goes on from CALDTX010000129.1 coordinate 7,995, forward strand.
TCTTATGGCATATTCCTGTGTCAGGTTGAAGATTATGACGAAGCTGAAAAGCAATTTAAATCAGCCGCCACAAACCCGTATTATGACACCCCTGAATTTGCCTACGACAATGCCGGGCTTTGCATGCTGCAAGCTTCACGGCTAACCGAGGCGGGCAATTTTTTACGCAAGGCGTTGGAAATAAACCCACGATTTGCGAATGCTTATTTGCACATGGCTGAGCTACTGCATAAGCGTCAACGCATGACAGTGGCAACGGCTTACTACGAGCGCTATCTGGCGTATGGACGCGATACCGCAGAAAGTTTATTTCTGGGTATGCAAATTAAAAGAGATTCTGGCGATCTGGCATCTGCCGAACAATATGCTGGCCGCCTACTTAATGAGTTCCCAACTTCCCGTGAAGCAGGCGAATACCTGACACGGCCAATTCAATAGTACAAGCGCGCTACGCGGAGATACACGGTGCAATACGAAACCGAAGAACAACAAGTTGAAGCCCTAAAAGATTGGTGGCGTGAAAACGGACGCGCTGTGATCCTGGGCGTCGTTATTGGCGCGGCATTGATCGGTGGCTGGACGTTTTGGAAAAGTCAGCAAGAAAAACAAGCCGTAGAAGCCTCAGACATTTACAGCCAAAGCCTGGATGCTATCCGCGAGGGTGAACACGATAAAGTAGCAAGCCTTGCAGACACCATCAGTAAAGAGCACAAAGGTACCTTGTACGCAGCCTACACAAACTTAACGGCTGCCCGTTCAGCGGTTGAACAAGGGGATCTTGACGCTGCGGCAACCCGACTGCAATGGGTTATCGATAACAGCGAACTAGATGATGTGGTTATCGTTGCAAAAGCACGCTTAGCGCGTATTAGTGCTGTGCAAGGCAACGCAGAAGCTGGATTAAAAGTGCTACCTTCCAGCTACCCTGAATCGTTTACAGCCCTCATTGAAGAGGTGCGGGGCGATCTTCAAGTGGCAGCTGGTGATGAAACCGCAGCCAGAGCTGCTTATCAAAAAGCCTTAGACAGCGGAACTGGCATTGCTAACCGCGATGGCCTTGAAATGAAACTCAACGAGCTTGCCAACGCAACAAACGAAGGTTGATATGCCGAACTTTGCAACGCCATTGGCTTGTGCTTTAGTTTCTGCTTTACGCTTGCAAAGGCGACGTGTGCGAGTGGTTATGGCGTTGGCGTTTATTGCGCTTTTAGGCGCATGTGCAACTGAACCTGTAATACCGCCCAATGAGCTGTCTTCGATAAACCAGAACGCAAGCGTTAGTACCGTTTGGAAAAAACGCATTGGTAAGTCCAAGTCGGGCGTCTTTGAAGCTCTGCCAATGGGCGATATGATTTTTCAGGCAAGTATGGGTGGTGAAGTTGTTGCTCGCGATAAAAACACCGGTAAAACACTATGGCGTCGCGTTTTAGAAGACGATCTAGCCAGTGGTGTGGGTGGTGCCGACAATCAAGTCTATGTAGCCACTGAAAATGGCGATATTCAAAGCTTAGATGCCAGCACCGGTGAGCCACTATGGCGAGTGTCGGCATCTTCTGAAGTGCTAACGCCGGTTTCGGCAGGCTTTGGTTCTTTGGTGCTACGCAGCGCCGATGGCCGCATCCAAATGCTTGATCCAAAAACCGGGGCCGAGCGATGGTCGGTATCTTTTACACCACCAGCGCTTACGTTAAACGGTTATAGCAGACCGTTACTGCTCGATGGTGGTGTTCTGGTGGGGCTTGATGACGGACGCTTAATTGCGTTGAACAGTGCCGATGGTCGCGTGCTTTGGGAGACTATTCTAAGCTTACCGGAAGGTCGTTCGGAAGTAGAACGTTTAGTCGATCTGGATGCTCCTATCGTTGTCGATGACAATTCCATTTTTGCGATTAATTATCAAGGTAAGCTTGCTCGTATTGAACCCGGCAAAGGGCAGATATTATGGTCAGTGCCAGCATCATCGACAGCCGGTATGGCAATCGTTAACAACACAATTGTTGTGGTTGACGATGCAGACGAATTAATCGCGTTTGATGCATCCAACGGCGTGCCGCTATGGACGCAACCTTTACTGCGCGGCCGTAAGCTCTCTTCTCCGCAAGTAGCTGGTGACGGTGCCATCGTGGTTGGTGACTTCGAAGGCTATTTGCATATTGTTGATACCAATACCGGTGAACTTATTGGCCGCAAACGATTAACTAAAAAAGCCATTTTTCCAGAGCTGGTGCTTTGGGACAACACGCTTTATGTGCAATCGGTTGATGGAACCGTTGCTGCTTTGCAAGTTAGCCGTTAAGGGCACTTGTATTACCTTTTAAGTTTAATGTTTACATGAAACCAGTGATTGCACTGGTGGGCCGACCCAACGTTGGCAAATCCACCCTTTTCAACAAATTAACGCGAACGCAAGATGCGCTAGTGGCTGATATGCCCGGTTTAACCCGCGACCGGCAATACGGCGACGGGCGTGTGGGCGGCTGGCCGTATTTGCTGGTAGATACCGGTGGTTTAAGTGGCGAAGAGCATGTGCTCGATGCGCGCATGGCCGACCAAACACTGGAAGCGGTTAAAGAAGCCGACTTGGTTGTGTTCATGGTTGACGGGCGTGCTGGGCTTAACCCGGTTGACGAAGAAATTGCCGACCTACTCAGGCGTCAGGCCGGTCCGGTTGTTTTGTGTGTAAACAAAATTGATGGCGTTGGTGAAGATAAAGCCTTGCTCGATTTTTATGCGCTGGGCATTGAACACGTAACACCTGTGGCTGCATCACATAACCGCGGTGTTGCTTCATTAATGGAGCTGGTTGCCGAAGCCTTAGGGCTCGATACAGAAGCCTTAATAGAAGAGGCGAAGCTTGCCGATAATGCGCATGAAGACGAAATTCGCATCGCATTTGTTGGTCGGCCAAACGTCGGAAAGTCCACGTTAATCAATAGGCTGGTGGGCGAGGATCGGGTTATTGCTTATGATTTGCCCGGCACCACGCGCGATGCTGTTGCCATACCGTTTACCCGGGCCGAAAAAAGCTACACGCTGATTGATACCGCAGGGGTTAGAAAGCGCGGCAAAGTTAGCGACAAGGTCGAAATTTTCAGTGTGATAAAAACCTTGCAAGCGATCGACAAATGCAATGTGTGTATTGTGTTAATCGATGCCAGTGACGGCGTTACAGAACAAGATTTACACCTACTGGGCTACGCCATCGAAAAAGGTAGAGCCTTGGTGGTGGCCGTTAATAAGTGGGATACGCTTACTGCGGAGCAGCGCGAAGATGTTAAAGAAGGTCTTGAGCGTCGCGTAGAGTTTCTGCGTTTTACCCGCATTCATTTTATTAGCGCGTTGCATGGGTCAGGGGTAGGCGACTTATTTAAGTCGATTAACAAAGCCTATGCATCGGCTTTTATGAAATTATCAACACCCAAACTTACCCGTTTGCTCGAAGTGGCTATTTCGAAACATCAACCGCCAATGGTCAATGGCCGACGCATCAAACTGCGATACGCTCATCAAGGCGGATCTAACCCGCCGATAATCATTGTGCACGGCAATCAAACCAGCAAGGTGCCAGCCTCTTATCAACGTTACTTAATGAACTACTTCGTTAAGGTGTTACGGATGTTTGGTACACCGCTTCGTTTGGAATTCAAACAAGGCGAAAACCCCTACAAGAAGGCGAAGCGTAAGTAAGCTACTTCGCTTAGCGTAACGAGTAGCGCGTGCGTATTGCGCATAATACCGACACGAATTTTCACAGTTGCATTGTCTATTAGTACTCGCCACGCCTCGTGGAACGTGTAAAAACACGCGGCTCGGCATGAATGTTGTGTGGCATCTCTCGGATTAATCTTATTTAAAACGCGTAAAGCGTTCGGCATAGATTCGTAGAGAAATGCAAATACCTTACAAAAATTCGGTTGTGTTGACGGCGTGTATCGCTTGCCTGTTAATAGCTCAAAGTAGTTATGCCCATCAATCACACGGTAGTGTAGCGCTCGATGGGCGCTTCACCCCAAACGTGGAAGGCGCTCAATTTCCTCCCCAGCCGCGCGATATGAGCAGCCAGGTTTTCCTGCGGTCAACTGAGCAAACTAACCCAGGCACCGCTCGGCAGCGGAGTGCGTTGACTGCACAGTCAACCGCTTTACTGGAGCAGATGGAAAAAGACCCAGACATTGCGGGTGCGTTGGGTGATGACTATCTATTGCTTTCCGAACAGCCGATCATCAAGAAGTGGTCTAGTGCTAATGCGGATAATCGGCTGTTTGTATTTTTCAGCTATGCCAAAAATCAAAGCGTTGAAGTACTTACTGAAAATGGTGTGGTTGAGAGCTTCGATTTTATTCCAGCTGGCGTTGCGCAGCCTGCGCTTGCAGAAATTGAAATGTCGCGCGCTGTTGATATTGCCTCAGCGCATTGGCGTGCAGTACCTGGTGCTGATGTGTCTCAGCTCATTGGGTACGCCATTCAAACCTTCGAGCCCGATGGCTCACCGCACAGTACACGTGTTGCTTATGTGTCGTTTCATAGGGCATCGCCAGAACTGCCCGAATACCTCACCTGGGTAGATCTGAATACGAGCAAAGTGATTAAAGCGGAGCGTGCACAATGAAAACGCTAAGTTTTCAATCTTTATGTTTTAAATCTTTATTTGCTTATGGCTTACTCTGTTTAGGGCTGTTTAGCCAGCACGCTTTTGCGCAAACTCAAATTAGTGATAGCAGCGGTCGTATTGAGTGGAACGGCTGGGCGTTTGATTACAACACCTATACCGAATCCGACGGTTTGTCGTTGCATAACGTGACCTATGAAGGCATGCAGCTGATGGGGCGTGCAAGCTTTCCGGTTATGTCGGTATATTATCAAAACAATATGTGCGGCCCTTATGCTGATCGCATGAATGGTCCGCCTGCTGTTGTTGAATGGGCTGATAATGCGCGCCTAGTTGCACGCCAGTTTACGCAAAATGGCAAGTTGTGGTTTGAGTTAGGCGTTAGAGAGTTTATTGGCTCTTACGATATTTATCAGGTGTGGTACTTCAGTGCTGAAGGTGTTTTAGGTGGGCATTTGTTCAGTCGAGGTTTGCAATGCGAAACTTATCACGAGCATTTTCCGATGTGGCGACTCGATTTCGATATCGATGGTCCGGAAAACGATCAAATTGTACTCGAAGCGTCGCAAGGTGAATTCAACGTATTGGGTAATGAGTTTGAGCGCGCAGCCTCCGATGCGTTTCAACATGGTTGGTATGTGCAAGATGCCGTTACAGGCTCTCGCGTAAGCGTGGTGTTTGATGATGGTGGCTGGGATGTTACCGGTACTGTTGAATCTCAAACGGGCTTTGCGCAGAACAACATTGGCGGCATGCTCAATAAAAGTTCAGAAGAGGGCTGGTCCGGAGGCCCGTCCAAAGAATTCCCACACGACAATGATGAAGCGATAGATTCAGAAGATGTTGTTATGTGGTATCGAGGCTTTTTACCGCACAGTGAGTCTGAAGGTGCAGCGCTCTGGCACTCCACCGGTTTGCAGGTGATTACAGAAATAGACAGTGACGGTGACGGTTTACTCAACATCAACGACCCTGACGACGATAATGATGGCGTAGCCGATACCAACGATGATCTGCCACTCGACGATACAGATTCAGTCGATACCGATGCTGATGGCATTGGTAACATCACCGATACCGATGATGATGGTGATGGTGTGTTGGATGTTTATGATGCCTTTCCATTGGATGCAAACGAAACTAGCGATATCGATGCCGATGGCATCGGTGATAATGCCGATGTCGATATCGACAACGATGGAATCTTAAATTCAGCTGAAGTTATATCTCAGCAGTTCTCTACAGAGAGCAATGTGTTTAATATTCCAGCTCAGCAAGGCACATCAACCCAGAGTATTAACTTAAGTAGCTCTGGTGCGACCATTGGGCAGCAAGTGCGTATTAATAATATAAGAGCGAAGGGCGATCTGGATTCCAGTTCAGAAACGTTCAAGCTTAGTTTCAATGGCGGCGAATTTTCCACTGGCGACATTCAAACCACAATCCAATGTGGCTCTGCTATGGGGCTGGTAATGCCCGAAGTGGATCAACTGATTACCGTTATTGATATCGGCAGCCAAACACCTGGTATCACTGTCGATGGTATCAGTTCGGCAAATGTAAATGATTTGACTTCGTGTACTGGTGTGGACTACGTTATGGAAATAACGGGTGTACCGTTGGATAGGGATTCAGATAACGATGGCGTTGTCGATGCAAGAGACCTCGACAGCGACAACGACTCCATTTACGACGTTGTTGAAGCAGGCGGCATCGATGCCAATAACGACGGCATCATCGATAATGTCACCACAGCCCAAGGTTCGTTAAATGGCACCTTAGATTCAGACAACGACGGTATTCCAGATCATTTAGACTTAGAAAGTAACAACGCATCGAACGATGCTAGTGCTTTCGATATAAGCGGCACCGCCTTCGCCAGTGCAGATACCAATAATGACGGCACAGTTAACAGTGCTGATACCAATGGTGGTGCTGATAATAACGTTAATGGTATAGACGACCTGTTCGAATCAAGCAATGCGGTTGACACCGATGGCGACGGCACACCAGATAGTATCGACACAGATGATGACAACGACGGCGTTACTGATGCTAACGACGCGTTCCCTTTAGATGCTTCAGAATCGGTTGATACCGATGGTGACGGCATTGGCAATAACAGCGACCCAGACGACGATAACGACGGCGTTTTAGATGGTGAAGATTCAGATCCGCTCGATCCGAATGTCGGCGGTACAGGCAATAACTCCTCTGAGTTGCCATTGGGTCAGGCTGTTAGTGCATCAATCGAGCAAGGTGCCTGGCGTTACCACACTATCAGTAATCGTACAGCTGGCGACATCATAAACGTACGGCTTTATAATCTCGCTAACGATATTGATCTTTACCTACAGCATACGCAGCGACCAACTTCAAATAGCTATGTGTGTCGATCGCAACTGGGTGGAACTCAGGAAGACGCTTGCTCAGTAACTATCCAAGCTGGGCAAGTACTGCAAATTGGTGTTTATGGCTACCGATCATCAAGCTACAGCTTGGAAGCCACGCTTTCTAGCACTGGTAATAACGGCGGCAATGCGCTTAATTTAGCACCGGGCGAATCTCACACAGGTTCATTAGCAGTGGGACAGTGGGAATATTTCAAATTAAGCAATCCACAAGCGCTTACTGCATTAACGGCGCAACTGAGTGAACTATCCGACGATCTGGATTTATACATAGGCACAGCTAACCCACCGAATGAAACAAACTTTAACTGCCGGTCTTGGTCGGGTGGAACCAGTGATGAGTCTTGTGAGCTACCCGCGAATAGCAATGCCGATGTGTTTATCGGCGTGCATGCTTACCGAGCAGGGCAATATAAACTGTCGATTTTATCCAATGGTTCAACCACTGGTGGTACGACAGCTAGTGGTACGACAACCAGTGGTACGACAACCAGTGGTACGACAACCAGTGGTACGACAACCAGTGGTACGACAACCAGTGGTACGACAACCAGTGGTACAACAACCAGTGGTACAACAACCAGTGGTACGACAACCAGTGGTACAACAACCAGTGGTACAACAACCAGTGGTACGACAACCAGTGGTACGACAACCAGTGGTACGACAACCAGTGGTACAACTGGAGTTTCTGTCTTGCAGCCGGGGCAGCAAGATAGCAATTCTGTTGCTCAAGGTGAATACAATTACTACACCATTGAAAACCCACAAGGTTTGAATCAAGCGTTGATAGAGCTGCGAAACCTCAGTGCCGATATTGATCTCTATACCGCAACCGGTACCTTGCCAACCACCTCAGTAAACGGTTGTAGCTCTACAAACGGTGGCGTTCAGTCAGAAAACTGTAGTTTATCGCTTGCAGCAGGTACATCTTACATTGGCGTGTATGGCTATCGTGCGGGAAGTTACACTGTCGAAGTCGTTGATGCGTCTTCGGAAGTCACCCAAATTACTTTATCAGAGTCTGTTACCAATGCGGTGTCCGTTGGCGATTGGGCCTATTTTGAAGTTAGCAGTTTTAGTCAGGCAAGCAATCCACAAGCGTTGGTGAGTGGTATGAGTGCCGACATTGATGTGTATGTACGCTATGGTGCGCTTCCTACACTATCTAATTACGACTGTAAATCTGATAATGGTGGCACGAATTCAGACGCCTGTTTGTTATCAGTTAATGGTGCAACTCCGGTTTATGTGGGTGTATACGGCTATCAGGCTGGCGATTTTACGCTAACGATAAATCCGGTTGCTGTGCAAGCAGCGGAGCAGAGCACCTTGTTCGATGATGACTTCAAACAAGAGAGTAAAATTTACGCTGACAAATGGCAATTCTTCGAGCTGCGCACTAAAGCCGGTGACACACAATTACACGTAAACATCAGCGATGAAGACCAGCCAGTGCAGTTGTTCATGGCACAAAACGGCAAACCTTCGGACGACGTTTACGAGTGTGGACCAAATTTTTATGGCACAAAAAATAACAGCTGTGACATGGCAATTGTGGATCCGGTATCCGAGTTTTGGGTCATTGGTGTTTACAGTGCATCAGGTGCAAGCTTTACCATCGATGTTGATTTCGATGATGTGTCTAGTAGTGCGATCTCCGGCGAAGGCACAAGTACTGGTAGCAGTGGTAACAATGGTTCGGTAACTGCTGGGACTGGCAACGCCATTGGTGGCGGTGGCAGTGATGCGGGGGTAGGTGATAACCGAGTGGTTGTTGGTTCGGGGGGGGCTTTTGGTTTGGTTGGTCTTTTTGGATTGATATTGCTAATTGTATTTTCTCGAAGGCCTTAGAACTGCCCCAGTATGCTGGGGATGAAACTTTGTGATACCGTATAGATCAGCCTAAAATTTAAGGATTTCACATGGACGTGAATGATCAATGCCCGCGCTGCGCGGCAACTCGACGATCTTGGGTACGCGATGGATTCTATTCGCGGCTCGACGATGCCAAGCGTATTCAACGCTGGCTCT
>CALDTX010000130.1 GCA_937923565.1 uncultured Granulosicoccaceae bacterium
CGGCTTTGCAAAAAACTACAAGCGCTTAGACTAAACACGGTACTCAGAAGTACCAGCCGACCCGCTATCCGTTTTAAGGAGGCTAGTCGAGCTTTTCGGTGCCGGGAAGAACGCAACAACAAAGCCAACACACTTAGTAACAACAAACCTGGCAACGTTGGGTCTTTAGAGCCAGAGGCTGGAGAAACAGAACAACCCCGGCCCGCCAACGCTGTTGTGTATCCATAACTAACCTCTAACACGTCTGCAACGCCATTATTATCAAGATCTGGTAACGCCGCACCTAAACTTGGATCTAGTCTGTCGCTTTGATCGTCAGCAGCACCATCACCGTTGGCGTCTGGATCTCTTGAGTTGATAATGCCATCGAAGTCAATATCAGCTTCTGCAATGAAATCGACATCAGCACTGTCATCAATGTTGTCGCCATCGATATCCACGCCACCAGTAAAGTCCACATCGACCACATCCGGAATACCGTCCTGATCAATATCGAGCATGGAATCTTTGACGCCGTCGTTATCGTTATCGATCGAACCACCTTCAACAAGATCTGTTAAGCCATCATTATCAGTATCCAAGTCCAGATGATTTGGAATTTCATCAAGATCGGTATCGGTAATTAATGTAGGTACCGTGGCAATCGTGTCGTCGACACCGTCGTAGTTTTCGTCAACCACATCATCGATACGGCCATCAGCATCTTGATCCCGCTCTGTGCCTTGTGTTTCAACAATATCGAAAAGGCCGTCGTTGTCAGAATCCAAATCAAAAATATCTTTGACGCCGTCTTTGTCGGTATCAGGAACCGGTAACGGTGCCAACGCCATGGCATCATCTAAGCCGTCGTTATTGAGATCAACAAAATTATCAACCATGCCATCACCATCCTCATCTAATCCTCCGGCCTCAACCAGATCGGTGATACCGTCATTATCTGAATCTTTATCGCGCCAATGAGGAATTCGGTCTGAGTCATGGTCAGTTAAACCGGCGCTACTGGCTATTTCAACCGTGTCGGGTATGCCATCGTTATCGGTATCGAGATCAATCAAATCAGGGACACCGTCTTTATCGAGATCGCTCACTTCATAGCGATCATCCACTCCGTTGCCGTTGCTATCGATACCGAATGTCACGTCAACATCGATTGCGTTATCAATGCCGTCATTGTCACTATCAACACCAATTGGCATTACGGTGGATATGTTCTCTTCTCTGTCGGGTATGCCGTCGTTATCACTGTCGGTGTCTGCATTATTGGGTAATCCGTCTCCGTCGCTATCGTCTCCGCCCTCGAGCAAATCAGCAATGCCATCGTTGTCGGCATCAACATCCAGATAATCCGGCAAACCGTCACCATCATTATCTTGTGGGTCATAACGATCATCTATGCCATCGCCATCAAGGTCTTGACCGCCAGTAGCATCCGGGTCTACGACATCATCGATACCATCACCATCGCTATCCTCACCGCTTAAAGTGGGAATATTGGCAGCTTCCTGAGTGTCTGGAATTCGGTCATTATCGCTATCTTCGTCCAGATGATTAGGTATACCATCGCCATCTTTATCTTCGTCTTTTTCTACAATCGTTAAGATGCCGTCATTATCGTCGTCGGGATCAAACAAATCGGGAATGCCATCTTCATCACTGTCGGTGGTAAAACCTTCCTGCGCATTTGTAAGCCCGTCTTTATCTTCATCACCGTCCGGATCGATGGTAAGCGTTAAGCTTTCAGGTGGCACGCTTTCACCATTAACGCTTATTAGAAAATTAGCGGGTGTCGAGGCGCCTTCAATTTCTGGCGGACTCGTGAATACAACCGTATAACTGCCATCCTGATTATCGATAACGTCCGCTAACTCACCCACATCGCTGGTAACTACTACATCGTCACCACCTTCATCGATTCTATTGTTGCCGCTATCGAACAACTCAATAGTCAATGTACTTTGCGATTCTCCATCAGCCACTAACGTATCTTCGCTTAAAGACACCACCGTGTTTAGCGGATCAGCCGCACCCGTGGTGATCGTAATTTCTACGTCATTAGCAACAGCATCACCATCGATTGTGGCAGTGACTGTTGCAACACCAACATCGGTGCTAAAGAACGTTATTTCATAGGTGCCGTCGCCGTTATCAACCACATCACCTTGCAATTCACCTAAATCAGTTTCAAAAACGACGTCACTACCACCTTCTGGAATTTGATTACCGTTTGCATCCTGCACTTGCAACGTAACTGTCGAGGTATCGTCGGTGGTAATAAGCTCCGGTGCTGCACTCAATACTGAATCATCGGGGGAAACAGCTCCTGGTAAAAACTCTGCAGCGACAGTATTTTCAGCCGGTACCGAATTAATAGTGGCGCTAACAACAACAGGGCCAATCTCTGTTCCCTGCAAGGTAGCAGAGTAAGTGCCATCGCCATTGTCGGTTACCGGCCCTAATTCGCCTGTATCGCTGGTAAGCACAACATCATCACCGCCTGTGAGTATCGGATTGCCTCCGGCATCAACAAGTTGCACAGTAACAATCGCTGTTTCATCAATGGGTAAGGTGTCTTTATCGATGCTTAACAAAGAAGTTTCAGGCTCTACAGCACCGTGGGCGAACTCTACTTGCTGATTCGGACTAATTGACGCTGCGTTTATTGTTGCAGAAACATCGGCTACACCAATAACATCACTGCTTAGGGTTGCCGTGTAGCGCCCATCGCCATGATCAACAACACTTGATACACTGCCAAGGCTGGTTTGAAACTGTACGGTAGCGCCGCCTGTACTTAAACTATTGCCGCCTTCATCCAGTGCATTAACAGTGAGCTCAACCAAACCATCTATGGTTTGCGTGTTCCGGTCAACACTGAATGTGGAACTTGTACCACTGGGATCGCCAGCGGTAAATTCCACTTGCGCCGTATCGGCTACACTATTGACATTAATGGTTGCACTCACCAACGCTGTTGCAATTGAGTCACTTGACAGCACTGCATTATAAGTTCCGTCACCATTATCAATAACATCACTTAAACTACCTGCGCTGGTATTAATAACAACGTCGTCACCACCCTGCAACAATGGATTTCCATTCGCATCAATGGCCTGCAAAGTCACTAGAACGGTTTCATCGGTACTTACCGATTGTTGGTCTACCACCAGCGTCGAATTTAAACCGCTGGCTGAACCTGCGATAAACTCAACAGATTCAGTATTAGCAACAGCTTCCCCGTTAACGTTAGCACTGAGCATTGCAACACCAATATTGTTACTGGATAAGCTAGCGGTATAAGTACCATCCTGATTATCGGTCACAGACGTTAACGTCCCCAGAGATGTAGTAATAGTTACAGTGTCTCCGCCTACCACTAAATTGTTACCAAAGGAATCATTAACCTGTACAGTGACTTGCGCCGTTTCTTCTATGCTGGCTATAGCTTTATCACTGGACAATTCAGAACCCGAACCCGAGGAAGCGCCAGCGGTAAATATCACCTCTTCAACGTTACTCACGGCAGCGCTATTAACAGTTGCTGTAACACTTGCCAACCCGCTGCTTGTACTGGACAACGTGACTTCATAACTACCGTCGCTGTTATCAACAACACTGCTGACAGTGCCCAGTGATGTATAAAATTCGACGGTATCACCACCTGAAGTCAGACGATTTCCGTTCGCGTCGAAAAGCACAACCGTTAATAGGGTTGAATCATCGGTTGTTAAGGTGTTGTCTTGTGCCGACAAACTTGAGTTAGTCGCGCTGGCAGCACCAGCCACAATGGTTATGGTTTCGGTATCGTTTATAGGATCGCCATTGAGCGTAGCAGTGATGTCGGCCTCACCCGCTAGTGGGCTATTAAACACAGCTGTATAACTACCATCGCCATTATCGGTTACGGATCCAAGCACACCGAATGTTGTACTGATAACAACGTCGTCCCCACCAAAACCTATACGATTGCCACCAACATCGTAAGATTGCACGGTAACCGTTGTTAGGTCATCTGTGCTAATTGTTGCATCAGCAACTTCCAAAGTACTTGTTTGGCTGCTGGGCGCACCAGCAGAGAACTCTACGGTTTCTGTATTGCTAATAGCCATACCGTTCATGGTGGCAGATACAATCGATGTCCCTGAACTTAAGCTATTAAGCGTTGCACTGTATGTTCCGTCTCCGTTATCTATAGCCATGGAAACGGTACCGAATGTTGTACTTATTTGAACGTCGTCTCCACCACCTTCATCAACATTGTTACCAAAGGCATCTTTAGATTGAATACTAACAATTACGGTGTCGCCTGCTCTGGCAGCGTTAGTACTAACCGATAACACGGCGCTACCATCGTCTACAGGCCCGGCTGTAAAAGCAACTGATTCAGTGTCTGTTAAAAGCTCACCATTAACAGTGGCGGTTACTTGCGCAATGCCAACAACCGTATCCGTTAACGTTGCGCTGTAAGTGCCATCACCATTATCAGTTACAGTGCCTACTGTTCCACTGCTTGAACTAATCGTCACAGGTTCACCACCAATGGTTAATGGCGTACCATTTGTATCGATAGACTGCACAGTAACTAAGGTGCTATTACCAACCACAACGGCGTTATCATCAACCATTAATGTTGATTGATCGCCTGAACCCTGCAATACGTAATTTACAGTGGCGGTATCAGTCAGTGGGTTTCCATCTAAGGCCGCTGAAATTGTTGCCACACCAGCCGTAAGCGGTGCCGTTAATACGGCACTGTAGGTACCATCAAGATTATCAGTAACAGGCCCTAATGTACCGAAATCGGTACTTAACGTTACCGTGCCCCCGCTGGTATTAAAAATTTTATCAACGCCGTCTTTTAGTTGAACGGTTACAACAGACTCTGCAACACCATCCGCTGTTTGCGTTTCTGGATTTACATCCACAGTGGACAAAACCGTACTGGCAACCTGAATATACAGGTTATAGAAATTGCTCAGACCGTCCGGGTCTTCAAGCACTATCGTTAAGTCTCTGTCGGCTAGCGCAACTGAATTACTGTAACTTAGCTGCTGCACCAAGGACTGCACAGCTTCATGTGTGGCACTGGTGGAAATAAAATTTATTTTAAGCGCACTACCGATACCGGTAAACGTACTATCAATAGTGCCAATAGGTACAGATTCATAAGATACGATATTACCGGACACGCTTATTTGTCCCTGACCAATACCTTCAGACACGATGCCTAACGTTTCGTTTGAGTAGTCAGAGTTCGCTAAGCTCAATAACAGGCTACCGCCATCAAAATTTGGGTTGTTGGTATCGCTGACTACGGCATCTTGTGAAACATCAACAACTATTGTTGAACCGATCGTTGTGTAAGGCGTGCGGTCGTCAGCCACAAAATCAATTATTGGCGCCTCCGGATCAGGAACAACAAAATTTATCGTGTAATAACTATTTCCGGCTACACCGGTTGTGTCCCTGATTTCAAATGTTATTGGGTAAACACCCGGGTCCAAACCCGAACCAACAACACCCGGATCAAATATGTATTGGTTATCTGTAGGTTCGCTTAACGCGCTTTGTGCTGTGCCCAACCCACTGGTATCAATAGCGCTACCGGGAAATTCAAATTCAAACGTATCTCCCTTGGCAACAACAACAACGCCCGAGTCGGATACGTTAACCGGGGTAGTAAATTCTACGGCTGCGTTGTTGCGTAAATCGAGAATGAAGTCGACATGCGTTTTAGACTTTATGTTGCCACTTTCATCGATGTCTTCAGCGAGAATACCTGCACTATACAAGCCCGGCGTTCTTGAACCCGCGTTCTGCCAAGTCATCAATCCGGTGTAGGTATCAATGCTTAGGCCGTCAAGATTCACGCCACCACCTAGTTCTGAAAATGTGGCTAGCCTGTATTCAACGGAATCACCGTCCGGATCAAGCGCATTAACGTCGAAGGTCCAATCAGTAATGGGTGTTACGCCATCTTCAGATACTTGCGACACCTCATAAATAATCGGGAATTCAAGGTTGGGTGATTGGTTACCATCGGTTAGCAAAATATCTGACTGGATATACCAAGAGCCATTGGCATTGTTTTCGAGAGTGCCGATGCGCGCATTACTGTTATAAGCAAGACTGTATGTTGTTGTTAGGTCTAAATTGCTTATGCTGTATATTGTGGTTTGAAACGCGTAGTCGGAGTCTTCTGCTGTTTCTGCGCCACCAACAAATATAATCTCATTACTGGTTTGCACAACAGGCGATGATGCAGGTGTCATTTCAAGGCTTGGCTCACCAACAAAGTCGCTGCGCCAAACGGTTTTCATCGTAACAGTTACATCATCAACGCTACCATCACTGTCTAAATCCAGAGCTTGCCAGGAAATAGAACCGCCTCTGAAGTGAGAAGCATTCGCGACTGTTACTGTTAGTCCCAGTAAAACTGATAAGCACAGCGAGCTAATTCGAGCCATGCTTAGTCCGAAAATTCTCATTTTTTTTCCCCGAATGCGATATGTGTTCTTATCGGTCTGTTATCGCCAGCACTAAGGGCTTGAGTGTTACGTCAAGTCTGTAACGGGGAAGTATCGTTAATGCATTGATGTTTATTGAAATTTAGTTCGTTACTTTGAATCCAGAACGGCATAAGTGAGTTCAACGTTCCACTTCGAATCTCGTTTCGTTTTGTTACTCCACATAAAGCATTGCTCTGTTACTTCTTCAACAACGAAGCTGCCTGCAAATTCTGAGATATTTACCTGTTTTATTGGAAATTTTGTAGCGTTGTCTGTGTGATAGTGAATATTAAAGTTAAGCTTATGTACCGAGGAAAATTCAAAACTTACCTGTTCCCCCAAAGCAAACGTTTCACAAAACTCGCCCATTGCATTAACTGCACCGTGCATAGTTATCGTTTTGTTCGATGGTTCTGCTGTTTTAGACGCCACATAAACCGGCAAAAGCATTGAAATACCGGCCACTGTATAAATAAATAGCTTACGCATGTTTCGAACTGCTTAATAAAATTAAGTGAAACTCGGCGCAAATTGGGTACCAGAAAAATCAAACTTTACGTTGTAGCTAACCTATAAAAATTTTGGCCTCTCACAATGGGTCAACAATTGGACACAATAATTTTTCCAGTGGAGCACTAATACAGATTGGATCAGTGACAAAAAATGACCGATCAAAAAACAAATGCAAATAGGCATTGAATTTTATCCACAGGATAGCTTAAAGTGCTGTCCCGGCCGACGATTTAGCGACCGTAAATTCATGCAAGTCTTAAGCATGATCACCACCGACTGATGCCTTAACCTCAGTCGCCTCTATATGCATGTTGATTTTAGGAGCTAGTCTTGTCTGCACCACTGTGGGATCGTTGTCTGTCTTTATTGGAAGCTGAGCTATCTGAGCAACAGTTGAACACATGGATACGACCACTACAGGCACATGAAGCGGACAGTGGACTCAAAATTATGGCACCTAATCGATTCGTGCTCGATATGGTCCAAAACAACTTCTACCCGCGCATAAAAGAAATCGCTGCATCGCTGTCTGAATTTGATGGCGTTAAGGTCGACCTTATAATAGGTACTGGTGGAGCGTCTCTGCGCATACCTTCGGCGAACGACATTGCTGCACCTGTCACTCAGTCAGCAGAGGGTAGACGAGCTAAGTCCCCTGCTCTTTCGCATATTGCTAGCAGCCTACCCACGCAGACGCATAAATCCAATTTAAAGCCCGAGTTTACTTTTGAGTCTCTTATTGAGGGTAAATCAAACCAGCTTGGGCGAGCTGCTGCCATGCAAATAGGCACAAGCCCCGGTTCTGCCTATAACCCGTTTCTTATTTACGGTGCTTCAGGGTTAGGTAAAACACATCTTATGCAATCGATCGGGCATGTGATTTTAAAAAACAAGCCGAATGCGAAAGTACTGTATTTGAATTCTGAACGTTATGTTGCTGAAATGGTGCAAGCACTGCAACACAGAAAAATGAATCAATTCAAGCAGTACTACCGAACTCTTGACGCACTACTTATCGACGATATCCAATTTTTCGCCGGCAAAGAACAAACCCAGGAAGAATTTTTTCATAACTTCAACGCCCTCTTCGAGGATGGACAACAAATCGTTCTTACCTGCGACCGTTATCCAAAAGAAGTCAATGGTTTGGCAGATCGTTTGAAAACGCGTTTTGGTTGGGGCTTGACTGTCGCTGTAGAGCCACCAGAACTGGAAATGCGCGTGGCTATTCTGCAAAGCAAGGCTGAACTCGCTGGTTATGAGCTCTCTTCAGAAGTTAGCTTCTTTATCGCCAAGCGTATTCGATCGAACGTACGGGAACTCGAAGGCGCCTTGAGGCGAGTTATCGCTAGTTCTGAACTCACCGGTGCACCGATTACCATGGATTTCGCTAAAGAAGCCCTGAGTGACCTGCTGGCGGTACAAGCAAAGCTCGTCACCATCGAAAATATACAAAAAACCGTAGCGGAATATTATAAGATCCGATTATCTGATCTTTCCGCCAAAACTCGGTCACGCTCTATCGCCCGCCCACGACAAGTTGCGATGAGTTTGTCTAAAGAGTTAACGAGTAAAAGTCTTCCGGAAATCGGTAAGGCATTTGGTGGTCGTGACCACACAACAGTGATGCATGCTTGCAGAAAAGTCACTGAACTCAAGGAATCTGATTCAGCGATTAAAGAAGATTATGCTAACTTAATGCGGATTCTCACAGCGTAAAAGTTCTGTATTAGCTGTGGATAACCTATTCACAGTTTTACAACATGTACAGATGCCTAGAGTTATCCACAAAGCATACACAGGTATCCACAGAAGTTAAACAATAGATATACATACAAGAAATAGTACTTAACTTATTGATATATTTATATTTTATTGAGTTGTAAACAGACTTGTTAATCACTAATAGTAGTAATAACAAATTTATATAAACAAAAAAACTTAACTGATTAAATACATGAAATTCAGTGCACAACGTGAGCAGCTTCTAACACCACTTCAACATGTCTTTGGTGCTGTAGAGAAAAAGCAAACCAATCCTGTATTGGGTAATGTTCTACTTCAGGCAAGTGATGGTCAGTTAACCATTACGGCAACCGATACCGAAATAGAGGTTCAGGCAAAGGTCGATCTGCATATCGATGCGTTGGGTGAAGTTACTGTTCCAGCCAGAAAACTGTTAGACATTTGTAAATACCTCCCAGACACTGCACGAGTTGACTTCGATTCTTCAGCAGACAAAGTCAAATTCAGTTCTGGTCGTAGTCGATTTACTCTGGCTACCCTACCCGTTGCTGAATTTCCAATGGTTGAACCGCTGAGCGATGCTCAAATGGTGACACTTACCGCCGAAGAGATGTATCAATGTATTCGCAATACGGCCTTTTCAATGGCTCAGCAAGATGTTCGGTTTTATTTGAATGGCATGTTGCTGGAAATCAGTACCGAGAAATTAGCCTGTGTCGCTACCGATGGTCATAGATTGGCTTATGCACAATGCTGTACCGATGCCAGCCCGGAAACACCAGTTAGGGTCATTATTCCTCGAAAAAGCATTACTGAACTCCAACGACTGCTCTCCTCTGCAGACGCTGAAGATACGGTGCAACTGGCTATTACACCCCAACACCTGCAAATCTTTATTGGTGACGTACGTTTAACGACCAAGCTCATCGATGGTCGGTTTCCTGACTACAACCGCGTTATTCCGCTAAATGGCGATAAAGAACTGCTGATCGACTCTGCAACACTGAAACAAGCGCTAACTCGTGCTTCGGTACTTTCCAATGAAAAATACCGTGGCGTCAGATTAGCGCTGAAATCCGGCGTTTTAACGATTTCAAGCAATAATCCAGATCAAGAAGAAGCCATTGATGAAATAGAGGTTGAATACACTGGAGAATCTGCTGAAATCGGATTTAACGTTACCTACCTTCTCGATGTGCTGAATACGCTCGAATCCGAAAACGCACGCATATTGCTCAAAGATGGCAACAGCAGTGCTTTGGTGACGCCTGAACAAAACAGCGATAGCAAGTATGTCGTTATGCCCATGCGTCTGTGATTCTGACCCAACTCGATATTCACGGTGTTCGTAATTTAAACAACGTTCGATTAGAGCCAGAAGCCAGGTTCAATCAAATCGTTGGGCCCAATGGCGCAGGCAAAAGCAGCATCCTGGAAGCTATTTACTGTCTTTCCGTTGGCCACTCCTACCGCACGCGTAAATCCAAAGAACTGATCACGCATGGCGCAGATGAATACTCCGTAGCCTGTCAGCTGTGGGATCCCATTGCTGAAAAAGAACATCGTAGTGGACTCAGAAAGCACAAAGACGGCAGCACTGAGCTCAGGCTAAATTACGAAGAAATTCGTAGCATTGCCGCAATGACCCAATTAATGCCAGTTAAGGCTCTAACTCCAGACAGTCACGAGTTGATTCAGGATGGTCCCAGTGGGCGACGCCAATTTCTGGATTGGGGTGTGTTCCACGTGGAACAGTCCTTTTTTGAATGCTGGAAACAGTACCGACGCGCTTTAGCTCAAAGAAATCAAGCTTTGAAAGATGTAGCATCTGATGATGAAGTTTTCTCCTGGGACGAGTTGCTAGCCAGTACTGGTGAAACTCTGAATACCTTACGTTCCAATTACGTAACTACGCTGGCTGGGTCTGTACAGCAAATAATGGAAAACATCGGCGCAATGTTCCACGTGGAACTTCGCTACAAAAGTGGTTGGGCCGACGGCTACACATTGGCTGAAGCGCTAAGCCGAAATCAATTTAACTGCCGTCGATTCAAAACAACGACCGCCGGACCACACAGAGCCGAATTACAGATTGAATCGGACGGTAAGTTAGCTAAGCAAGTGCTTTCTAGAGGTCAGCAAAAACTATTGGTTTACGCCATGCACTTAGCCCAATTAAGTATTTTGAATTCGGTTACTGGGAACAGTGCCATTATCCTTTGCGATGATTTGCCATCCGAGTTGGATCAGGTTCAAGCTAATAAAATTCTGGCTCTTTTAGCAACGCTCAATAGCCAGATTTTTCTCACTAGCACCGACAAACAAGCAATCCCGGATGCAGGTTACGGTATGTTTTTAATAGACGACGGAGAGGTCAGAAAAGAGGTATAATTCGGGGGTTAAGGTAAGCGGAAATGATCTACGCGCATGGCTGATAGTCCCAGTTACGATTCTTCCAACATCAAAGTGCTGAAAGGCCTTGATGCCGTTCGTAAGCGCCCAGGTATGTACATCGGCGATACCGACGATGGTACCGGTTTGCATCACATGGTTTTTGAGGTGGTTGATAACTCCATCGATGAAGCTTTAGCCGGGCATTGCTCCGCAATTACAGTCACCATCCATCCAGATGAATCGGTCAGCGTTTCAGACGATGGACGCGGTATTCCCACAGATATGCACGAAGAGGGGAAGTCTGCCGCCGAAGTTATCATGACGGTGCTGCATGCCGGAGGTAAGTTCGACGACAACTCCTACAAGGTTTCTGGTGGTTTACACGGGGTGGGTATCTCTGTTGTAAATGCCCTGAGTGAATGGCTGAAATTAACCATTTATCGTGAAGGTAAAGAGCATTTCCAAGAGTACAACGACAGTAAACCCGTGAGTGATCTAAAAGTCATCGGCGATACAACAGAGTCGGGTACGGTTATCCATTTCAAACCCAGTGCAAATACTTTTTCCAACATCATTTTTGAGTTTGAAATACTCAGCAAACGGTTAAGAGAATTATCGTTTCTGAATAGCGGTGTGAAAATCATACTGCAAGACAAACGCACCGACAAAAAAGAAGTTTTTGAGGCGGAAGGCGGTATTCGTGCGTTTGTTGAGCATTTAAACCGCAAAAAATCAGGTGTTCATAAAACCGTTATTCATACCTTGGGTACCAAAGACGATGTTGCTGTTGAAGTCGCATTGCAATGGACCGATTCTTACCAGGAAAATATTTACTGCTTTACCAATAATATTCCACAGCGAGATGGTGGCACACACTTGGCCGGTTTTCGCGGTGCTCTAACTCGAACGCTGAATCAGTATATGGAAGTAGCAGCAGCTAAAGCCAAAGTATCCACCACCGGTGATGATGCCAGGGAAGGGTTAACCGCCGTTCTTTCTGTAAAAGTGCCGGACCCAAAGTTTTCATCGCAAACCAAGGATAAGCTGGTATCCAGTGAAGTTAAAGGCTGTGTAGAAACGGTTCTTGGCGAATTTATGCACGACTTTCTGCAAGAAAATCCTACTGAAGCTCGGGAAATTACCGGGAAAATTTTGGAGGCTGCCAGAGCCAGAGAAGCGGCCCGTAAAGCGCGCGAAATGACGCGAAGAAAGGGTGCTTTGGATATCGCTGGATTACCGGGGAAATTGGCTGATTGCCAGGAAAAAGACCCGGCTAAATCTGAAATTTATTTGGTGGAAGGGGACTCAGCAGGCGGTTCAGCGAAGCAAGGTCGCGACAGACGTCGTCAGGCTATTTTACCGTTGAAGGGAAAAATCCTGAATGTGGAGAAAGCCCGTTTCGATAAAATGCTGCAATCGGCGGAAGTCGGTACGTTGATCACTGCATTAGGAACAGGGATCGGCAAAGACGAATTTGATATCGATAAATTGCGCTATCACTACATCGTTATCATGACCGATGCTGATGTCGACGGATCACACATACGCACGTTGTTGTTAACGTTCTTCTATCGTCAAATGCCAGAACTTATTCGACGAGGCCATATTTATATTGCTCAGCCACCGTTGTACAAAGTTAAGAAAGGCAAGCAAGAACGCTACGTTAAAGACGACGCAGAACTGAATGCTTATTTACTGCAGTTAGCGCTAGAAAATGCACAGTTGTATGTAAACGATGGTGCGCCGGCGCTAAAAGATACGGGCTTGGAAGCACTCGCTCAGGAATACATGTTGGTCAATTTACAGTTCAATCGTCTTGAGATGAGAATTGGGCGCGACATTCTGGAAATGCTGATTAATCTAAAACCTATTGCAGCCAACGACATCTACGATGAGGCATTGGTGCTGGCTTTTGGTGAGCGACTGATCAACGCTTTGAATGCAACAATCTCAGCCACTTCTCAGTACCGGGTTGAAACTTTTTCAAGGCCTACAGAAGAAGGTAAACAACCAGAATTCGGATTTAAACTATTGCGCCGCATTCATGGTAACGACAATGAAATTATTCTTGACGCAGCGTTCTTCCAGTCGGCTGACTACCAAAACATAGCTAAGCTTGCTGATAAGTTGGATGGTCTGTTGGGTGAGGGCGCGAACATCAAGCGTGGTGAACGTGTTGAGTCAGTATCCGATTTCAAAGAAGTGATGGAGTGGTTGCTCGCTGAATCCAAGCGTGGATTAAGTATTCAGCGCTATAAAGGTTTGGGAGAAATGAACCCTGATCAATTGTGGGAAACCACCATGGACCCTGAAGCCCGACGCATGTTGCAAGTGAGTATCCAGGATGCCATTGCTGCGGATGAAGTTTTCGATACACTAATGGGCGATCAGGTTGAACCTCGCCGAGAATTTATTGAACGCAACGCCCTGTCTGTGTCTAATCTTGACGTATAACATCTAGCTTGTAGCTTTAGTAAAACTGCAATTGCGCCAAAGCGCTTGGCGTAATTGCATACTTGTTGCATCGCTGAAACCGAAGTTCTATAGCCAAACGTTGCCGCTGGAACTTATTCAATAATTGTTGGAATATGTTCAGGCTTTTGCTGTAAGTTTCAACGATTAAACTCTTATTTATCAATAGCTTATATATTTAATAACGCCTGTATGAATAATGCGATAGTGGTTAACCGACCCAACTTTAACGCCATCGATGTTGCCAAGATTGCCGACCAGCTCGACGAGCATCTAAAAAACTGCAAGCAGGTGGTAGATGCCGTATCTCAAATACAGCAACCTACCTGGGATACGCTAATAAGCCCACAAGAAGATGCGCACAACGCGTTGTCTTTATTTTGGTCGCCGATATCGCATTTAAATTCGGTGATGAATAGCGATGAACTAAGAGATGTGTATAACGCCTGTTTGCCAAAACTCAGTGCCTATTACACTGAGATGGGGCAAAACGAAAAGCTCTATGAAGCAACCAAATCTTTACGAAACAGCGATCACTATAACTCGCTGACGGTTGCCCAAAAGAAGGCAATTGATAACAGCATTCGAGACTTCGAATTGGGTGGCGTTTCGCTCAGCGAGACCGATAAAGTTCGATACACAGATATTGCCCAAGCTTTATCAAAACTGAAAACCCAATTTTCCGATAACGTGCTGGATGCAACCAATGCCTGGCAACTTCACATTGAATCTATTGACAGGCTTAAAGGGTTACCCGAATCTGCAATAGCGGCTGCAAAACAACGCGCAACTGAAAAAGAGCTGAGTGGTTGGCAACTCAATTTGGAATTTCCTGTGTATTACGCTGTGCTTACTTTTGCTGAAGACCGATCTCTCAGAGAGGAGCTTTATCGCGCTTACAATTCTCGCGCATCAGATCAAGGCCCGGATGCAGGCAAATTCGATAACAGCGACATCATGGAACAAATACTCAAACTGCGTGCTGAAAGAGCAGAGTTGTTAGGGTTCGATAACTATGCGGAGCTATCGGTGGTACCCAAAATGGTGGAATCCTCACAACAAGTTATCGACTTTCTTGTTGACTTGGCAGAACGATCCGTACCTGTTGCCAAAAAAGAATATGCTGAGCTAGAAGCCTTTGCAGAAAAGGAATTAGGCATTAATGATCTGCAAGTTTGGGATGTTTCGTTTGTTAGCGACAAGCTAAAGCAGGCACAGTTTGATATTTCCGACGAAGATCTAAAACCTTATTTCCCAGCAACCAAAGCCATACCCGGCATGTTTGCCGTTGTCGGTAAGCTATTTGGTATGAGCATTCAGCAGGTTAATGATGTCGATGTTTACCATGATGACGTGCAGTGTTATGAAATTCGCGACTCAAACCAGCAGTTACGTGGTCAGTTTTACTTAGATAACTTTGCACGAGCGCATAAACGTGGTGGCGCTTGGATGGATGTTTGTGCAACCAGAATGGAAATAGAGCAGGGCATACAACTGCCCATTGCTTACTTAACTTGTAACCTTACACCGCCTGTGGGTGATGACCCAGCGCTGCTAACCCACATGGAAGTGACCACCTTGTTCCACGAGTTTGGTCATGGCTTACACCACATGCTAACGCAAATAAATACTGGCGATGTATCGGGTATAAACGGTGTGGAGTGGGATGCGGTTGAGCTACCCAGTCAGTTTCTTGAAAACTGGTGTTGGGAAAGAGAGTCGCTGGATATGATCAGCGGCCATTATCAAACCGGTGAAAGTATTCCGGACGCCATGTTGAATAAACTAAGGGATGCCCGTAATTTTCAAAGCGCGATGCAAATGGTTCGACAACTGGAATTTGCGTTGTTCGACATGCGTATTCATAGAGAGACTACCAGCCATAACACAGTTGATTTGTCGACAGTACTGGCTGAAGTTCGACAACAAGTCGCAGTTTTACCTCACCCGGATTGGTCTCGGTTTGCACATGCCTTTTCGCATATCTTTTCCGGTGGCTATAGCGCAGGCTACTTTAGCTACAAATGGGCAGAAGTACTTTCTGCCGATGCGTTCTCTCGTTTTGAAGAAGAGGGTATTTTTAGCGAAGCCGCGGGTCAATCCTTTTTACATGAAGTGTTGGAAATGGGTGGCTCCAGAAACGCAATGGAATCGTTTGTGGCCTTTAGAGGGCGCGAACCCAATGCCGACGCCTTACTCAGACACTCAGGTTTAGTTGCTGCCTGATTTTTCAAAACCAGAGATTGCTAATTCAGTGCACTACAGCGACTTAAGAGAATTTATTCAGGGCCTCGAAGATAAAGGTGAGCTTAAACGTATCAGTACACCGGTTGATCCGAATCTTGAAATAACCGAAATTTGTGATCGTACATTACGTGCTGGTGGTCCGGCGTTGTTGTTTGAAAACCCCATTGGATCCGATATCCCTTTACTTGGTAATTTGTTTGGTACCCCTGAGCGCGTTGCTTACGGCATGGGCGAGCAAAGCATCGAAGCGCTGCGCGAAGTGGGTAAACTGCTCGCTTTTTTAAAAGAGCCTGACCCACCAAAAGGTTTTAAAGACGCTTGGAAAACGCTGCCAATATTCAAAAAAGTGTTGGATATGGCCCCAAAGACGACCAAAAAAGCGGTTTGTCGGGAGATCACCTGGCCCGAGGTTGATCTGTCTAAACTTCCCATACAAACCTGTTGGCCTGGCGATGCCGGGCCGCTGATTACCTGGGGCTTGGTTATTACCAAAGGTCCAACTAAATCCCGCCAAAACATGGGTATTTACAGGCAGCAAGTTATTGCGCCAAATAAAGTAATCATGCGTTGGTTAAGCCATCGAGGCGGCGCACTGGACTACCAGGAATGGCAGAAGGAGAAGCCTGGTGAGCCCTTTCCAATAACCGTTATTCTCGGCGCCGACCCTGCCACCATTTTAGCGGCTGTAACACCGATCCCCGATACATTGTCTGAACACGCGTTCGCAGGCTTATTGCGGGGTCAGCGCACGTTGCTCACCAAAGCGGAACTGTCTGACTTACAAATTCCTGCCTCGGCAGAGTTTGTATTGGAAGGCTATCTAAACCCTGGCGAAGAAGCGGTAGAAGGGCCATTTGGTGATCACACTGGTTATTACAACGAAACTGATACGTTCCCGGTGTTTACCATTGAGCACGTTACCCAACGTAAAGACGCCATTTATCATTCAACCTATACTGGGCGACCACCGGATGAGCCTGCCATATTAGGCGTGGCTTTGAATGAAGTTTTTGTCCCGATACTGCAAAAGCAGTTCCCAGAGATTACTGATTTTTATTTACCGCCTGAAGGTTGTTCTTACCGATTGGCTGTTGTGAGTATAAAAAAGCAATACCCGGGTCATGCTAAACGAGTCATGTTAGGGATATGGTCTTTTCTTCGACAGTTCATGTACACAAAATTTGTGATTATTGTCGACGATGATGTCGATGTGCGTAGTTGGGAAGACGTTATCTGGGCGATTACAACACGAATGGACCCAACCCGCGACACAACGCTGATTGATAACACACCAATCGACTATCTCGACTTTGCCTCTCCGGTATCCGGCTTAGGCAGCAAGATGGGTATGGATGCAACGAATAAGCTACCTGGAGAAACCACACGTGAGTGGGGCACAACGATTACTATGACCGACGCTGTTAAAGAGCGTGTGGATGATATTTGGGATGAGCTTGGGTTGTAGCAATTTAACTGTTGCTACGCCATTGCTGTAGCGCGGCTAGCTGTCCTTCATCACCAGGTGGGTTAGCAACAATTGCCGGTAGTTCAAAGTCCAAGCGCTCTGCCAGTTGCGCACAGCGGTTGCTGTTAACAACCAAAGGTAGCTGCCTGATCACGTCCGCATACTCTGGGCCAGCAATATTGACAAGGTTGCGTAAAACATCGTCACTGGTCACACTGATAATATCGGGTGGTTCCTCCAGAAAAACCTTTAACCGTTGCGCATCGCTGATGGCGGGTAAAACACGTTTATAAACCGCTTTAACGACAACATTACAACCTTGTTCAAGCAAGTAAGTTTCAACCACATCGCGTCCACCTTTGCCTGTAATAATTAGCGCAGTAGCCGGTAAGGGTTGGTTTTTCATCCAGGTAACAAATGCCTCACTGTTATAGGGCGCAATGGGTGGGTGAGACGTTTTTTGTTGAAGCTTGGACAACATTCTTGTGGTTGCTCGTCCTACTGCACACACCATTTTTTCTGAGCTATCGGCCCATGGAAAAGGCACGATGTTATGCGCAAACTCAACTGCGTTCCTACTGGTGAAAAAGATCAGCTTAGCTTGTTTTATATCCTGAGCTGTTAAATCGCTGCTTTCAGGCAGTATGTCCATGCAGGGTAAACTTTGCGGTTCGAAGCCTGCCTGTTTGCAGTGATCAATAAACTCCGCTTGCTGGTGCTTTGGCCGCGTTATTAATACGCGAGGTTTGCTGTTGTGTTCGTCTGTTCGATTATTGTTTACCGCACCGGACATAATTAGCTTTGCAGAACCGCTTCTGCATCGTCGAGTAATTTTCGAGCGCCGCTTTTTAGCAAGGCTTGGGCTACTGATACACCTAAAGCTTCGGCGTCGGACTGCGGTGCGGTTTCGCAGTGTTCCAGCAGCTGGCTACCGTCGTGCGCGATTACTCTACCGGTTAGTGTGATGTCGTTGTTCTGTAAGGTTGCGTAACCTGCAATTGGGGCTGAGCAACCGCCGTGAAGTTCAGCGCACATAGCGCGTTCAGCTTGCATCTGTATAAGCGAGGGATCGTGATTAAGCGACGACAGTAATGCTTGCATACCTTCATCTTTGTTTCTTGTCTCGACTCCAATAATGCCCTGAGTGACCGCTGGTAAGCAAATAGATTCTGAAATGATTTCGGTAATTCTGTCTTGAATGCCTAGCCGTTCAAGCCCGGCACAGGCTAACAAGGTGGCATCAAACTCGCCGGAATCGAGTTTGCTAAGGCGAGTGCCAACGTTGCCACGAAGCTGTTTTATCTGAAAATTCGGATTTTTTGCCAACAGCTGAGCAGCCCGTCGCGGGCTACAGGTTCCGATGACGGCGTTTTGAGGTAAAGCATCCAGAGATCCATACTTCGGCGCAATTAAGGCATCGAACGGGGTTTCTCTAGCCAGAACCGCATGAATGCCTAAACCCTCGGGCATGATCGCTGGTACATCTTTCATGGAGTGTACGGCGATATCCGCTTCCTCGTTGTAAAGGGCAGACTCCAGTTCTTTAATAAACAAGCCTTTACCGCCAATCTTAGCCAAGGCCACGGTTTGCACCCGATCGCCTTTTGTGCTGATGGGAACGAGTTCAAATTGTTCGTTTGGGTGAGCGGCGGTGAGTAAACGCTGCACCTCTTTTGCCTGCCACAATGCCAGCGGGCTTTGTCGTGTGGCTATTCGGATTGGATTGGTCATGAATCGGTTTAGAGCTATTAAAGCTTGTTAGTATACGGTGTTCACGCTACAAACTAGAGTAAATAGACCATGTCAACAACTGGAAAATCAGCTTCTTCACACACTGACGGTGAACAAAAGCTGTGGGGTGGCCGGTTTGACGAAAATACCGATGCGTTTGTTGAAGCCTTTACCGCATCTGTACTTTTTGATCAGCGCATGTACAAACAGGATATTGCCGGGTCCAAAGCGCATGCCACTATGCTGAGCAAAGTGGGTGTGTTATCTCAAGAAGATGTCAACCTCATTCACGGTGGTTTGGATAAAATTGAACGGAGCATCGAAGCCGGTGAGTTTGAATGGTCGGTAGCGCGTGAAGACGTTCACATGAACATTGAGGCGGCACTTACACAGCATATTGGTGATGCCGGCAAGCGATTGCACACCGGGCGTTCCCGTAACGATCAGGTAGCCACTGATATTCGATTATATCTGCGCATGGTTTGTGATCAGGCCGCTGCCGAATTGCAGCGTTTAATGGAAGGCTTGTTAAGTTTGGCGCAGCGCAATGCCAGTACCATCATGCCAGGGTTTACGCATTTACAAACAGCCCAACCAGTTACTTTTGGCCATCACTTAATGGCCTGGTTCGAAATGCTTCTGCGCGACCTGGACAGACTATCCGATACCCGTAAACGTTTAAATCAAATGCCATTGGGCGCAGCCGCATTGGCCGGCACTTCGTATCCGATTGACAGAAACATCAGCAAAGATATTCTCGGTTTCGATGGTGTTTGCGAGAACTCTCTTGATGCGGTTAGCGATCGTGACTTTGCGATCGAGTTTTGCTCTTGCACTGCTATTTGCTTAATGCATTTATCCAGAATGTCAGAGGAATTAGTGCTTTGGACGTCAGCGCAATTTAACTTTATAGAATTACCCGATCGGTTTTGCACGGGTTCATCGATCATGCCGCAAAAGAAAAATCCGGATGTACCAGAACTGGTGCGGGGCAAGAGTGGTAGAACGTTTGGCAATTTGATTTCCCTGCTAACGCTGATGAAAGGGCAACCCTTGGCTTATAACAAAGATAACCAGGAAGACAAAGAACCCTTGTTCGATTCTGCCGACACGTTGCTGGGTTGTTTGCGCGCTTTCGCTGACATGGTGCCTGCTATCAACGCGAATACCGATGCTATGCGCGATGCTGCGGCGAAAGGGTTTTCTACAGCAACCGACCTAGCAGATTATTTAGTGGGTAAAGGGTTAGCTTTTCGCGATGCGCATGAAGTGGTTGGTTTAGCTGTTAGGCACGGTGTGGAAAACAATCTGGATTTGGCTGAGATGGATTTAACAACGCTGCAATCATTTAGCGAAATTATTGGTGATGATGTTTTTGATGTGTTAACGCTTGAAGGTTCAGTAACAAGTCGGAATCATGTGGGCGGCACTGCACCGGCACAGGTTGAGGCCGCGATAGAGCGAGCGCGTATCCGTATGCAAGCCGTTTACATAAGTTAGTCGTTAGTTAAAGTTAGCGCGTGTTCAAACGGCTGTAATCAAACGGCTGTAAAATTACATACCAAATAAACGTTTGAACCACACGGCCATGTCGACGACTTCATCGGCACTGACACTGTGCGCCATATCGTAGCTATTCCATTCAAGAGCTGCGCCTCTGGCAAGCAGTGCATCGCGAGATCGCTCGGCCACAGCTATTTGTATAACATCGTCGAATTTTCCATGTGCCATGAAAATGGGTAGCGTTAGTTTGTCTTCACCAATTTGTTCCACAGCTTCTGGATACATGGGCAAATAGGTGCTGAGCGCCAAGATGCCAGCTAGCTTATGGTGTGATGTTAAACCCGCTTGTAAGGCAACAGCCCCGCCTTGTGAAAAACCAGCCAGTACGATATTTTCCGCGGCGATGCCACGTTGGATTTCGTTTTCGATGAGTTCGTTAACCGCACCCACTGACTCCAAAATGCCCGCGTCGTCTTGTTCGCGAGAGTTGAAATCCAGAGAGGTGATGTCGAACCAGGCACGCATGGTGGCACCGGCATTGATGGTTATGGATTTCAACGGCGCGTGCGGGAAAATGAACCTGACACCAGGGCGGTTTAACAACTTGAGCTCAGGCACAATAGGTTCGAAATCGTGGCCACTAGCGCCGAGTCCGTGTAGCCAGATTACCGAATACTCAACCCCTTCCGAGCTTTCAATTTCAATGCATTCGAGTAACTTATTGGTCATCTTTGTGTGGCCTTTGCTGAGCGCTGCTGTTTGAACGAGTATACTCCAATCATTGATAAGCGAGTTTGTTAGCTCATGAGAATGCTTAATTGGATAGCACTGTGCGTCGCTGGACTGCTTTTAGTGGCCTGTGGCAATAAGGGTGATTTATACCTGCCCAACGAAGAATTAACGGAGGAGGAGCAGCTGCTGATCAATCAACTGGAGAATGAGCAGGTGCTTGAGAACCGGTTAAAAGAAAATACCGATAAGCAAGCCGAAGAAAAGAAGAAACCCGCGAAAAAGTAAACGCGCTATGGTGGTTCCTGAAGCAAGTAGTGTAATAATCGCCCTCATACCTATAAATTGCAAAATAAAGACGCAAAACGAATGACACATTTTCCAAGGCAATACGGAGAACTGCACGTAGAAACTCAATCGTGCACGCAACTGGCAGAAGAATACGGTACGCCCTTGTACGTCTACAGCCGCGAATCTCTTGAGCAGTCGTGGCAAGAGTTCGAAGATGCTTTGCAAGATCGTCCGCATTTGGTTTGTTATGCGGTCAAAGCCAATTCAAATATTGCAGTGCTTAATGTTTTGGCGCGTTTAGGTTCAGGCTTCGATATTGTTTCAGCAGGCGAGCTACGGCGTGTATTGGCCGCCGGTGGCGAGGCCAATAAAATCGTTTTTTCAGGCGTTGGTAAAACTGCTCTTGAAATGGCGGAAGCTCTGGAAGCGGGCATTCGTTGCTTTAACGTTGAGTCTGAAGCCGAACTGCTGCGCTTGGCGGAAATTGCTGAAGCCTTGCAAATGGTAGCGCCGGTCAGCCTTCGTATAAACCCCGATGTAGACGCTCAAACGCATCCGTATATTTCTACCGGTCTGAAAGAAAACAAATTTGGTATCGGTATGTCAGATGCCAGCAGGGTGTATGCGTTAGCCGCTGAACATCCGGCACTTGAAGTGCATGGTATGGATTGCCATATAGGTTCGCAGCTCACTGAAATTACACCCTATAAAGACGCGCTAGCCCGGCTGATCGCATTGGTGGATGAGCTTGCAGAACAAGACATAAAAATTAGTCACTTGGATGTAGGTGGTGGTCAGGGTATTCGGTATCAAAATGAAGAACCGTTGGATATCGCCGAGTGGGCCAAAGCGGTAAAAGATGCTGTTGGTAATAGAGCACTGGAAATTCTTGTTGAACCCGGGCGTTATATTGCTGGGCCAGCAGGTATTTTATTAACGCGGGTTGAATACTTAAAAGCTAATGAAGACAAAAATTTTGCCGTTGTGGATGCTGCGATGAACGACCTTATCAGGCCTGCTTTATACAGTGCTTGGCAAGAAATCGTTGCTGTGAAAAATCCGGATAAATCTACTGCTCAAAGTAAAACTTATGATGTTGTAGGCCCGGTTTGTGAGTCAGCTGATTTCCTCGGTAAAGACAGAGAACTCAAGATAGAACAAAACGATTTGTTAGCGGTCATGACATCCGGTGCTTATTCATTTGTTATGAGCTCAAACTACAACACCCGTGCAAGAGCGGCTGAGGTGCTGGTTTCTGGCGATGAGGCTTATCTTGTGCGAGAGCGGGAAGAGCTGGATGCCTTATTTGCTACAGAGTCGTTACTGCCTTAGGCTAAGCCAATGAAGCAGATTAACTTTACCAAGATGCACGGGCTAGGAAACGATTTTATTGTCCTAGATAATCTTGACGGCAAGATCAACCTGAGCACTGATCAGATTAAAACGCTATCCGACCGGCATACTGGAATCGGCTTCGACCAATTGCTCATTATCGAAAAGCCGAGTGTCGTTAACGCTGAGTTCGACTACAGAATATACAATGCGGATGGTTACGAGGTTGAGCACTGTGGTAACGGTGCAAGGTGTGTGGCACGCTTCGTTTATGAGCGTGGTTTAACCCGCAATACCACCATCAAGATGAACACTGCCTTGGGTATCATTACGTTAACGCTTTTGGAAAACTCCGAAGTTACTGTGCAAATGGGTATAGTGGATTTAGAACCCCGCAATATTCCGTTCATTGCTGATGCCCAAGCAACGCATTATCAACTCGATGTAGAAGGCACACATTATTCTGTTGGAGCAGCAGCCATTGGCAACCCGCATGTGCTACTACTAGTCGAAAATATAGAAACTGCAAACGTAGAATTTTTAGGTCCTCGCATAGAAAATCATACACGTTTTCCAAACCGTGTAAATGTCGGTTTTATGCAACTTATTGATCGTGAAAATATCAATCTTCGGGTATTTGAAAGAGGCGTTGGCGAAACAAGAGCCTGTGGTACTGGGGCTTGTGCGGCTGCAGCCATCGGACACGTGCAAGGACTCCTTGACAAAAGGGTCAATGTGAACTTACCCGGTGGTCGTTTAAAAATCTATTGGCCAGATGTGAATAACACGATTGAAATGACTGGCCCATGTTCTACAGTCTTTGAGGGCCAAACAAGAATGTAACTAATGCAACTCGAACAACACGACCTTTCCGAAGCACTGAGCGCTGAGTCTGTACTGCAATTTCTGACCAGCAATCCGGAATTTTTTAATCAGCATTCAGAAGTGCTGCCGCGGCTTCAGATTCCCCATCACACGGGTTCTGCTGTTTCGCTAATCGAAAAACAAGTGAGCGTATTGCGTGGTAAGTGCAGCACGCTAGAAAATAGCTTACGCGACCTCATCAGCGTCGCTCGCGAAAACGAACAACTCCACCACAGACTTCACCGTTTAATCCAGGACATTATCTCGGCTAGCTCGATTGACAACGTCATCAGCTTAACCAGCGATAACCTGTTGGCAAACTTCAATGCTGACGATGTGCGTGTGGTTTTGTTTAACGATGATCAGGAAATTTCCTCCGAAACTGGCGAACTGAAAGTTATCAAGAATGATGCTGAAGGGCTTGAAGTCTTCGACGAACTTTTCAACAAACGTGAAACCAGTTGTGGTGAACCCAGTGAAACTCAACTGGAAATCATTTTCGATGGTGATGCGCCTGAGGTAGCTTCAATGGCCTTAATACCTTTGTTTTATCGAAAGAAATTAGGTTTGGTTGCACTAACCAGTAAAGATGAAACACGCTTTAGCTCTGGAAAAGGTGTGATGTTCCTGAATCAGCTCGGTGAAGTACTTAGTCGCCGGGTAGATACCCTGCTGTAACAAACGGAGCGGTAAATGGCTGACTTTGATCTGGCGATTGACGATTACTTAGAAGATTTGCGTGTGGCGCGTCGATGTTCACCGCACACGGTGAGTAACTATGCTCGCGATCTAAAAGCGGTAGCGCGCTCTGCGGCTAATCGACATCTGGATAGTTGGCAGGCGATTACTGGCGGTGATGTACGCGCTATTATCGCTGAACAGCATCGTGAAGGCATTGCAGGGCGTAGTCTGGCACGCCGTTTATCAGCCGTTAGAGGGTTGTATAACTTTCTGATTAAGCTGGGCAGGGCCGATTTAAACCCGGCTTCCGATATCCTTGCACCCAAAGATAAAAAAGCCTTACCTGCAACGCTCGACCCGGACGAAGTTAGCCGATTGTTGTCGCAGAATTTAAGCGACCCAATGATCTGCCGCGACCTTGCAATGTTCGAGCTTATGTATTCATCGGGTTTACGTCTGGCAGAACTCGTTGGCTTGAACCTGGTTGACCTGGACCTTAGCGTGGGGCAGGTGAGGGTATCGGGTAAGGGTGGAAAAGTGCGTGATCTACCCGTTGGCTCGCATGCCGTCGAAGCCATCAACAAGTGGTTGGGTTATCGCAGAATGACGCCTGGTGCCGATGATAAAGCCGTGTTTTTAAGCTCCAGAGGGAAACGTATTGCACCGCGTACCGTGCAAATGCGCTTAAAGAAATTAGCGGAGTCTCAAGGATTGAACAGAGATTGCTATCCTCACATGTTGCGCCATTCGTTTGCGAGCCATTTATTGGAGAGCAGTGGAGACCTACGCGCGGTGCAGGAACTTCTCGGGCATGCCGACATCAGCACAACACAAGTTTATACGCACTTGGACTTCCAACATTTAGCAAAGGTGTATGACGAGGCTCATCCTCGTGCCAAGCGTAGTCAAGCGGTTGAGGATAGTTAATTTCCATTAATACTGAGTCCGCGTGGCGTAACCTGAATAGATGAGTAGTATTGGATTGGCGTGAATATTGATGTATAGATACAGTGAATTATAAATTCATTAACAAGCTAATTGATTGAGTTTGGACAATGTTATTTTGTCCAAACGGACAAATAAATGTGCGGGAATAACGTTTTTTTGCAATCAAGAGTTGTATATTTTCGAAAATTGCTTAATATTTAGTTCTATTGGCCGTTTACAGGCAGTACACTGTAAGCTTAATGTTCCAACAATGTTAGAGGAATATCATGATCGAACCAGGCATTTAGAAATCCTATCTTGCGGCCTAGTCTGAACCTCGGATAATGGGCCGTTTTTACGTGTTTCGCAAAAGAATCAACAGCCGTTCAGTTTGAGATTTGTGGTAGAGCCAAAGCGCTGCAACACCTGGTTGATCCTCTCCGTTCCAATTATCCATTATCGTCTTGAAGTAATCCTGCGCGATTTGCGCTTGTTCCAGTGCTTTCGCCTTGTCTGTAGCAAAGTAGGATTTCCCTAGGTTGTATGCGTACCATCCCAAGCTATCAAGATGATTTTTCTCCATAACCGCACCATTGTTAGCTAGAGAATGAATTTGTTTTTCTATGTGTTCAAGCTTCAACAATTGCTCTAATAGTTCGTTTTCGGTGTATTGCAGTAACGCTTTTTCAAGCAGGAAGTAAAGCTGATTACACCAAGCTTTCATTGCGAGTTTAGTTTCATTTGCTTGAACATTTTCGATAAGGATGTCTCCTAAATCAATAGCCAAATTCAGAGATTTACTTTTCCAAGCATAGAAAGATGCTCCAAGAAATAGCTTTCTATCTTCTTTTTCAATGGTAGTCATCGATAGCAAATGTTTGCCTAGAATATCGACCCAATACCGAATATCATCTGATTCGGAGATCATATCGCAAACTTCTATAAATCGTAGTATCGCCCAGTCATAAAGCTTTTCAGTTTCGTTGGTTTGTTCTAGTAAACGGCGGTAAACATCGTAGGCGCGTTTGAATAGCCCGCCTTTCAAGTAAACCTCCGCTACACTCAGTTTTTCTGAATAGGTACCATTGTTCAGAATGTCATAAATTTCAGTTTTATTGTTTTCAGTGAAGCTATTTGCTTCTTCATAAACCTCGATTAGTTTTCCACTTTCAATTTGTTCTACAAATTTAATTGACTCAAGAACAATTGGAATTTCACTAGTTGGAATATCCGAGGTTCTTGATTGTGTTAAGTTAGATTCTTTAACTAATCTGTCCAGTAATTTATCAGCGTTGTTAATGACTTCAGCTAATAGCTCAAATTTAGCTCTGATCGCATTTTTTTCCTGAGCACTTTTACTTTTATAAATAGCTCTGTGTTCGTTTTCACTCCAAGCATGTTGTACGATTGTCCTTACCTGCAGTTCAAATCTGTCGAATAGATGTTTACCTTCAACTTTGTAAAAATCATCTACCGGGTCAGGCTTTATCGTGTAGTGAATAGCTGTATACCCCGACTTTGTGTTTTTAACTGCTAACGGAATATCATCCATAGTTCTCGCTAACTCAATAACGTTTTCTATTACGTCTGAAGAAAAATCGTCGTTATGATGCACAGTGATTTGATCAACTTTAAATCTGGGGTGCGATAAAACCTCCAGATGAAACGTCATAATATGGGAAGGGGTGTATACCAATACTCTGGCACCAACAATATCGTTAATACGATTGAATATTTCAGATACATCTTCAAACTGCGAAGGATTTGCAAGATATAAGCTTTTGGTTTTTTTATACAGACTTTCAACAGATTTTATGCGTAGTTCGTAGGAATTAATTTTGTCATCCATCATTTTCCATTCGGATAATGAATTACGGACCCATGCCTCTAAGGCTAGAAACTTAGAATTTTGCTTTGCGCAAAGCATCGCTACAGTTTCGATTGAAAAAAAGTTGTCTGAATTTAGTGGTGTTTCAACTTTCGGTTTAGGTAATTCTTCTTTCTTTTTTTCGGCTGTAATGGTTGGTCCATTTTTGCTGTTGTTCTTTAGTGAGGCATCTATTTGTCTAGCTATATCTGAAAACACTTCGTCTTGATAGCCTTGGTCTGTCGTGCTGAGTGGAACGGCTATGTCGTGAGCAGCTTGGAATTTATTAAGGCCATAATCGTCGGGGGTGTAATAACTACGAACAACAACTTGGATGAGTAGAACTCCTTCATTCTTAGCTTGTTCAACAGCCTGAGGTAGTTCTTTTGCAAAAATA
This sequence comes from uncultured Granulosicoccaceae bacterium, assembly GCA_937923565.1. Lineage (GTDB taxonomy): Bacteria > Pseudomonadota > Gammaproteobacteria > Granulosicoccales > Granulosicoccaceae > Granulosicoccus. The sequence goes on from CALDTX010000130.1 coordinate 27,666, forward strand.
TAGTCTGATCCGAAAAAGTTTTGGCTCAATATTACGATAATTACTTTTGCTCTCGATAGTGCAGTTTGTATAGTTTCGTCCCAGTCTTCTCCGGTTTTGATCATTTCATCGTCGAAATACTCAACTGATTCATTTCTAATAACGGCTTTTAGATGAGCTAGTAGGTGGTCTTTCCATATTTTATCGAGCTTACTATAACTAATAAATATTTCGGTACGTTCCATTTTCCAAGCCTGGATTATTGTCTTAATGTTAGCGATTCAATTTCAGAATATATTTTTGAGTACAAGGTTCTTTAAAAATGCTGCGCTATAATAAACCAATTAAGCGATGGAGGAGAAATTGAAAAGTCTGTGTATTTAAACCTATAATCGATATAGATTACTTTAGAAATATTTTTTGGAACTATTTGGCATTTTTGTGGCTAGCCATAACCGGATGTTTTAGCCGTCTTTTAACGAGTAATGCGAAAACAAACCGTTGCTTTGTAGAGTTTGGTGCAGCTGTAAATTGCGAGACTTGCCGTTAAGTTTAATGGTTAGCCGATCGCCGGGCTGGTAAAGGTAGGCCGGTAGCAAGATGGTTTGTAGTACGCTGTTTTTAACCTTACAGGCTACAATGAGAGCATCGGAGTCGATATCGTCTCCGCTGTCGGTACGCACAATTGCAACTGGCAAAATACCTTTGGCAAGATACTCCACACCCATGGTGATGCTGTTCGCTTTACCTGCACCTAACCAACGAATAATGCCAAGCAAAGCGGTAGATTTTACTGTGGCTTTTTCTTTTGGCATCAAAGATGAAATTTCATCTTCTGCTTTTATAGAGACCAAATCGCCAACTTGAACTAATCCTGATCGGCAGTCGCTATTAAATAAAGCGACACCTTGCGCTGTTTCATTACAAACAACCCAAGGAGCATGTGTTTCAAATTCGTCTGGCAAGTTATCGTCAAGATTAGTTTGCGTGTGCAACGTCGATTCAAAATGTAATTGCGAGCTAATGGACTTGTGTCCGATGCAAACCTGATAGGGTTCAAAAAGAATTTTACGCGTGGCTCGCCGGCGCCGACTTTTTGCCAGATCGACGCGAAGCCGTACCAGTGATTGTCTTTCTAAGGATTCTGCACCCAGTAGCGTTGAGCTATTGGTTAGCTTTTGATGTATTTGTTCATCAATGCTGTTAATCAACTGGCTGATGTTTAGCCAAATTACATTGTCTTGATCCGGATGAATTATCGCGGCGGCTGGCACCGGACGAGAGCCATAGTTTGAGTTAAGCGCGAAATCATAAACAGTCAGTTTATTGTCTGGACGCTTATCTAATAATTGCAGACACTCTGCGTTGTCGCGTAGATAATCAAATAGCAGTTGCACCTGTTTGGCCCGATGCTGCTTGCTGTCTACCATGCTTAGCAGCAGCAGGTAACGATAATAAATTTCGGCGCCGATTAATTCATCGCTTGGTGCTGTTGTGTCCAGTGGTACATTTTTAGCCAGAACATACAGTTGATGGGCGTCGAGCATCAGCGCTTCCGGCACGTTTTTATAACCGTGCAAACAAACTTCAGCTTGTCGTGCCAGCGCCTGCATTGCTTGTTGTAGATCGTCAGATCTGGGCTTTTGACTATCAGCCAGCAATATTTTAAAGGCGAAAGCTTCTTCTCTTAGTAGCCCGTCGAGCAGTTGCACGGTACGTTGAAACTCAAGTGTTAATGGCAGTGGCTGTGCTTGACAAACCTCCATAAGACTTGTGTGCAAATGGCGCAGCGTTGGGATAAAGCACGCAATAACGGCGCGTCGTCGATCTACATCGTTGTGTAAGCGATTGCTGTGCCGTAAGCCACGATAAACCTCCCGGGCATCGTCGGATGATTGCGTTGGGTCGAGTGTGCTTAACCATTGATTCACGCCAGCAGGATCGACCGGAAAGCTTCCGGCGTCAGCGGCTGTACGTTGTGGAACAGTTAGTTGCATTGTATTTTGTGATTAAGCAATTAAGTTCAGTAAGTTCTGGGGCATATTGTGCCTCACTGAGTCCAAGCAGTTTAAACTACCTATCTGAATTTAGTCTGTTAGTCGTTCGCACAACCGAGGTTTTTACAGTGGAACAGTATCGAGGTACCACCATTTGCTCTTTGAGGCGAGGTAATCAGGTCGTTATTGGTGGCGATGGCCAGGTCAGCATGGGCAATGTTGTGATGAAAGGCAATGCCAGGAAGGTACGCCGGTTGTATCGCAATCAGGTACTCGCAGGCTTTGCAGGTGGTACTGCCGATGCGTTCACACTTTTTGAACGTTTTGAAGGCAAGCTGGAAGAACACGGCGGCAACCTGACACGCGCCGCTGTTGAGCTGGCGAAAGACTGGCGCACCGATCGCATGTTACGGCGCTTAGAGGCCCTTCTGGCGGTAGCTGATGCAAAGGACTCCCTTGTAATAACGGGCAATGGCGATGTTATTGAGCCAGAGAAAGGACTCATTGCGATAGGCTCAGGCGGAGACTTTGCCAAAGCGGCCGCCAGTGCATTGTTGGACCACACGGAACTCAGTGCAGAATCCATAGTGCGTTACAGCCTGGAAACTGCTGCCGGCATCTGCATATACACAAATAACAATTTAACTATAGAAACATTGGATTACGACTGAAACCTATGTCCCAAATGACTCCACGTGAAATTGTCCAGGAGCTGGACAAACATATTGTTGGTCAGGATGCAGCCAAGCGATCCGTAGCCATTGCTTTGCGTAACCGTTGGCGTCGCCAGCAAGTTGCAGAGGAACTGCGGGCCGAGATCACCCCTAAAAATATTTTAATGATTGGCCCAACAGGTGTAGGGAAAACAGAAATTGCGCGGCGACTGGCGAAACTGGCCAATGCGCCTTTTATAAAAGTTGAAGCCACTAAATTTACAGAAGTGGGTTATGTCGGGCGCGATGTAGAATCAATCATTCGTGATCTGGCTGATGTGGCCTTAAAAGAAACGCGTGAGCGTGAAATGAACCGCGTGCGTAATCGCGCTGAAGATGCAGCCGAAGAGCGCATATTAGACGCTATTCTGCCACCAGCGCGTGCCAGCCAAAGTACATCGGTGGTTGAAACCGAAGAAAGCAGCACGCGGCAAAAGTTTCGAAAAAAATTGCGTGAAGGCGATCTCGACGACCGGGAAATTGAAATCGAAGTGAGCTCAGCCGGTATGGGTGTAGAAATTATGGCGCCGCCAGGTATGGAGGAGATGTCGCATCAGTTGCAAGGCTTATTTCAGAACCTTGGCAATAATGCGCAATCCAAAAGTCGTAAAATGAGCGTAAAAGAAGCAATGCGTCTGGTAACAGACGAAGAGGCGCTAAAACTGGTTGACGACGAAGAACTTAAAAGCCAGGCACTCGAAACGATAGAGCAAAACGGCATTGTGTTTCTCGATGAAATAGACAAGGTAGCACGTGGTTCGAAAGCCTCCAGTAGCAGTGCGGATGTGTCTCGTGAGGGTGTGCAACGCGATTTACTACCACTTGTAGAAGGCTGCACGGTTTCTACAAAGTTTGGCATGATCAAAACTGATCACATTCTGTTTATTGCCTCTGGTGCGTTTCATTTATCCAAGCCATCGGATCTTATTCCAGAGCTTCAAGGTCGATTACCCATTCGCGTAGAGCTCAGTGCATTATCAACCGAAGATTTTGTCAGAATATTGGTAGAGCCCGATGCTTCGTTAACCGAGCAGGCGATCGCTTTATTAGGTACCGAAAATGTTACCGTCTCTTTCACAGAAGATGGCGTAAAGCGTATTGCTGAGGTTGCATGGCAAGTGAATGAAACCACCGAAAACATCGGCGCCAGAAGGTTGCACACGGTGATGGAACGATTACTGGAAACAGCGTCTTATGAGGCAGCGGATAACAGCGGTTCTACTATTGTTGTTAATGCCGATTATGTCGATGCCAACTTAGGTGACTTAGTCGAAGATGTCGATTTGAGTCGCTATATTTTATAGTTCAACGTTGCTTCGACAGTAGCGTTCGCCACCACGTAAATCAGTGGTTAGTAACAGTGTCAAAATCGATTGACGCGTTAAAAAGGATTAACATGGCTAGGCCAACAGAAATTAAGTTACATCAAAAAAGCCGCGTGCTTGAACTTGCGTTCGATGACGGGTTTGAATGTAATCTTCCCTGTGAGTATTTGAGAGTATTTTCGCCATCTGCCGAAGTACAAGGCCATGGACCAGGTCAGGCTGTTTTACAGCTGAACAAAGAAGAGGTTGGTATCACCAACTTAGCCCCAGCCGGTAACTATGCCTTAAAAATATTTTTTGACGATGGTCACGACACTGGTATTTTCACTTGGCAGTATCTCTATGGTTTAGGCAAAGAGTATGAAAAAAACTGGCAAGAGTATCTAGATGCGTTGAAGCAAGCTGGCCACAAGCGCAACAGTGATTAGGAGCAGTTCGGTATGAATGAACAAAAAACGCATTTTGGTTATCAGCAAGTTGACTCAGCTGACAAAGCAGAGTTAGTGGGTAACGTTTTCCACTCGGTAGCACAGAAGTACGATGTGATGAACGATCTAATGTCGTTTGGTGTGCACAGGCTCTGGAAACAATACACCATCGAACAGTCCGCTGTGCGTGCAGGCCAACGTGTTCTTGATTTAGCTGGTGGTACTGGTGATCTGGCCGCGAAATTTGCAAAACGAGTGGGTAGCGAAGGGCAGGTGGTATTGGCAGATATCAATGAGTCGATGCTGCGTGTTGGCCGAGAGCGTTTAACCAATATGGGTGTGTTGGGCAATATTGAATACACATTGGCTAATGCCGAATGTTTGCCTTTCGAAGACGACAGTTTCGACTGTATAACAATAGCGTTCGGTCTCAGAAACGTAACCGATAAAGACAAAGCGTTAGCCTCTATGCTCAGAGTGTTAAAGCCGGGTGGCCGTTTGTTGGTGTTGGAATTTTCGAAACCGGTTTTACCACTGTTAAGTAAAGCCTATGATGCCTATTCGTTTACAGCTTTGCCTTTTATGGGAAAGTTAGTTGCAAACGATTCCGAAAGCTACCGTTACTTAGCTGAATCGATTCGTATGCACCCCGATCAGGAAACACTGAAAGCCATGATGGATAACGCCGGGTTTTTCAAAACCTCCTACAACAACTTTACCGGCGGTGTTGTTGCGTTGCATAAAGGCTTCAAGGTTTAGTTGTACAAATAGCTAATTATTATGCTTCTGCCATTGCCATTATTATTTGCCTTGCAACGAGGACTGGATTTCGCCTTAGACAATGACGAACTTACGCGTGAGTCATTAAGCAGTCTCGACGGTAAAGTTATTTGTATTTCGGTTCTGCAACCCTCGATAAAAGTGTATTTGCTTATCGTTAATAGGAGAATAGAAATAGCGCGGGAGTTTGATGCTGATGTCGATACCACTATCGAAGGATCAATTAGCGCTCTTTTGTCTTTACAAAAAGCTAACGATGCGCTTTATACCAAAGAAGTACTTATTACAGGTGACTCTCATGTGGCCAATGAGCTCAAAGCCATAGTTTCCAATATAGACATTGACTTCGAAGAACTACTCTCCGGGCTTACAGGCGATACAGTAGCTCATCAATTAGGAAGGCTTGGCCGAGGCTTTAGCAGTTGGCTCAGTGGCTCTTCTGATAGTTTGCAAAATAACGTGAGCGAATACCTTCAAGAGGAAGTTGAGTTTTTAGCACCAAACAGCGAAGTTGACCGGTTTTGTAGTGACGTCGATGAAGTCAGAAGCCAGTACGATCGCCTGCAAGCGCGTATTCAATTGCTCGAACAGAAGCACTAATTTTTATGATTACACGCTTGGGCAGAATGCTAACCATTGAACGAGTGTTAGTGAAATACGGCCTTGAAACGCTGTTTTTAAACAACACGCGATTGCACGCGTTGCAACATGTGTTTGTACTCTCACCCACACGCTGGTTAAGTCAGTCAACGCGCGAATTGCCCCGTGGACAACGCATTCGCTTAGCGTTAGAAGAGCTAGGTCCGGTGTTTGTAAAACTGGGCCAAATGTTGTCGACGCGTCGCGATCTTTTACCCGATGACATTGGCGATGAGCTAGCCCTATTACAAGATCAAGTGCCGCCGTTTTCCGAAAGTGAAGCGCGGCAAGCAATTGAAAAAGCACTGGGTGATTCCGTCGATGAACTGTTTGAAACGTTCTCTTCCAAGCCGCTAGCGTCTGCATCTGTAGCACAGGTGCATGAGGCGAAATTGAAAACAGGTGAAGACGTCGTTGTTAAAGTGCTTCGCCCAAATATCGAAAAAGTGATCAACCGCGATGTGGCGCTTATGTATGCCATGGCAGATCTTTTGGCTTTTTCAATGAGCGACGCCCGACGTTTAAAACCGCGTGAAGTAGTTGCTGAATACGATCAAACAATTCATAACGAATTGAACTTGGTACAAGAAGCCTCCAATGCCGTTGTTATCAAGAATAATTTTAAAAACTCAAAGTTGCTTTATATTCCTGAGGTGCACTGGGAATACGTAAGAACCAATGTGCTGGTTATAGAGCGTATTTACGGCATACCCATTCGTGAAGTTGACGAAATGAAGCGCATTGGGATGGACATGAAAAAGCTTGCCGAGAATGCGGTTGAAATATTTTACACGCAGTTGTTTCAGCATAACTTTTTCCATGCTGATATGCATCCGGGTAATATTTTTGTATCGTCTGAGCACTTAAAAGACCCTAGTTTCATCGCAGTCGACTTTGGTATTGTTGGATCCCTCACCGAAGAAGACCAACGCTATTTAGGCGAGAACATGCTGGCGTTTTTCAGAAGCGATTATCGGCGTGTTGCGCAACTGCATGTAGATTCAGGGTGGGTGCCAGCGCATACAAAAGTGGGTGAATTTGAATCCGCAATACGCGCAGTGTGTGAACCTATCTTTGAAAAGCCATTGTCTGAAATATCCTTTGGAGCGGTATTGCTACAACTGTTCCAAACGGCCCGCCGGTTTGAAATGGAAGTGCAGCCTCAGTTAGTTCTGTTGCAAAAAACGTTGCTTAACATTGAGGGTTTGGGCCGGGATCTATACCCCGATCTCGACTTATGGGCAACAGCGAAACCGTTTTTAGAAGACTGGGTAAAAGAAAAACGCGGACCAAAAGCTTTGTTGAATAAAGTGATTGACCAAGCACCGCAAATAATCGATGCAATGCCGTACATGCCTATGCTGGTGCATGATTATTTAAAGCACAACTCCCAAAACAATACGCTTAGCGCGCAAAGAAATAATCAAAACATAGCGACCTCCAGCAGCAGTAAGAGCGTGAAATATACTATTGCGGGTAGCGCCGTTTTGCTTAGTAGCACATTGTTGGGTGCGGCTAATTTGATGAGTTTGCAGGTAATTCCGTGGTGGGCTATTGTACTTTCCGTACTGGGTGCCGCACTGCTTGGAGCAGGGTTGCTATTGAGTTAATTTCTACAGTGGCAAATATTGTTTTACGCAAATTGATCGATCGCCTTACCACTGCGTTGAATAGCGAAAATAGAAGTAGCATCCTCAGGTGGTGGTACAGGCATGCTTACTGGCACATTGGCTAATCGTGCCGTAGTGGGTTGTTCACCACAGATCAAATTTTCGTTAAACCGCTGCCATAGTTCTGATTGTGATAATCCGGTGTAGGCGTTTTGCGCACCGTTTATTGGCCATGCGTCGGCCGCTCCCACCTCATACAACAACAGTAAGCGAGGGTTGCTGCCCAAGTTGGGCGAACTGCCATGCAGTGTTCTAACGTGGTGAAAACTTACACTACCCGCCTTACCCGTTATCATTTTTGCTTTGTTTAGGTTTGCTTCTGGTAATGACGGATCTATCGCCCCGCAAAAAACGCCGTTTTGAAAATGTGGCAATAGCTCGCTCGTATGACTACCCGGTACCATTTGCATAGGCCCATCCTGTTCATTCATATCGCTAAGCATAACGCCAACGGCAAGTAGATCATCGTTAGTGTGTGGGTAGAACGCCCAATCCTGATGCCACTGAACCGCGGCTCCGCCTTGTGGTGCTTTGGTATTCAGTTTGCTGTTGTGCAGACGGATGTTATTACCGAGTAAGCTTTTCAGCGGGTTCAGAATAGCATCACTTTGCAGTAACGCTTTGTAAACAGGATCCACTAAATGAGGTGTTTTAATGCGATTCAAACGTGGTGAGGTTGGGCTGTGGCCTTTATCCAGATCGTAGATGTCATTGCTTTGGGTAACTGGCGCTGAGGCTTCGATTAAAGCTTGTGTGGTGAGCTGTAGTTGATGTAATACTGCCGCAGGGATCGCATCTTCAATGAGTAGATAACCATCTCGTTGGTAAGATTCTATTTGGCTTTTAGAGAGTTCGTTTGCCATAAGGCATCAGTGCTTTGGGTGTTTAGATGTCTTAGGTTACTAAATGCAAATGCATCAAGGCAAGTCTCAGCTTGGCAGCGGTTGGAGCCTTACTGAAGGGCTAATCGCAAAGATTTCCCTCGCCATGAACATTTATCCAAACAATTGCTCAGTTTCAGGTCGCGTTACCCAATAGTTGGCAACGTCTTTGCATTTCACGTAAGACACGTAACTTTTTGGTTAGCAATTAACGATGCAACAGATAAACCCAGAACCGATATGGGATGAAGGTATCTCCAGCCTGCTATATGGTGAGTACGAGCGTATGCAAGTACCTCTAACTATTGAAGATTTACGTGGTTTTGCTAACGAACATGCGATCCGTGTAGGCGATATTCTCGAAACGTTGTTTTTAATGGCTATTTATGGCGAGTGGCAATACACCGACGCTAAGGGCAATCATCAGGTTTTGGATGAAGGTGCGCTCGATGAGTTATATGCTAAAGGGCGAATTACCGACAATGATCTTGATGCCTTTCAAGGGCTCTGGCAGCCAACAGCTTCCTAAATTGTTCGTTGCAGGTTCGGCCGCTCACGTTAGTTGATCGTCTGGCCCGTTTCTATTAAGTCAACATTCATCGTTTTTAGTAGAGTGCGATAGTCGTCATCGGGGCAGCTATCGGTAGCAAATGTATTGATTTGCGATACATGACCGATGCGCACAGGTGCAACCCGCTGGTGCTTGGTATAGTCAGCCGCCAGAATAACGTGCCGGGCATTGTCCATAATCGCCTGTGACACCAACACTTCTCGATGATCAAAATCCAACAGGGCGCCTTCACTGTCAAGCCCGGATGAACCTATTACCGCAAAATCCACTTTGAACTGTCGGATGAAATCCACGGCCGATTGACCAACGATTCCACCGTCGGAACAACGAACCTCTCCGGATGCAATAATCACTTGGTGCTCTTTGCTGGGGTGTAGCAGCGTAGCCACATTAATATTGTTGGTGATTATCATCAAACGTTTATGTTGCAGCAATTCTTTGGCAACAGCCTCGGTAGTGGTGCCAATATTTAAAAATAGCGAGGAATTGTCAGGAATTAACTTCGCCACCGCACGGCCAATTGCTCGCTTTTGTTCACTGGCAATAATACGCCGGGCCGCATAGCTCATATTGTCGATATTGGAGGCCAGACGCGCGCCGCCGTGTATGCGAGTCAGTGTTTTCTCTTCGCACAATTGGTTGAGATCTTTACGGATAGTTTGAGGCGTAACTTGAAAGCGCTCTGTTAGGTCGTCAACGGTCACAATGCCCGACACCTTGGCAAGTTCAATAATGGCCTGTAATCGCTCAGTGCTCATAAGATTGTGAGTTTCCCCATGCTAGGTATCAATTTGCAGCATATTCTGAAGGCTGTGTTCGGGTAAAGCAATAAACGCTGCTTGGGCGTCGCAGCTGCAGTGCCTTTAGGAATCTATCGGCTAAATAAATATACAGTAAACAGAAATGCCCGTATTTTGTCTGTTTGTGGGTGTTTTTCCTACAAAAAACCGCTCCTTTGCTGCGTTAAGGGTGCAGCATTGTTAATATGGAGGGATGGATGTATCTGACCTTATAGATTCTCTGAATGAATCACAACGAGACGCGGTTACCGCACCACCTGAGCATGTTTTAGTGCTTGCAGGTGCGGGCAGTGGTAAAACACGTGTTCTAACACACCGAATCGCGTGGCTTAACCGGGTGGAGTCTGTGTCGCCGTATGGGGTTATGGCTGTCACTTTTACCAATAAGGCGGCGCGCGAAATGCGTCATCGTGTTGAAGATCTACTGGGAATGTCGGTAGGTGCCATGTGGCTAGGTACG